>JBAXPR010000263.1:0-1505 GCA_037132135.1 Rhodospirillaceae bacterium | reverse complement strand
GTGGATGAAGTCCCGGCCCCTGAAGTTCGACGACGTCCAGGATCACATGAAGACCCTGAACTTCGTCAGCGGCAAGCCGATCTATACCCCCGACATGATCGCCAATGCCAAGGCCGACCTCGCGATGCAGATCAATCCCGAGGGCGATGCCAGCGGCCTGATGAAGCGCTATCCGAAGGCGGTGGTCGCCAATTTCACCGGCGAAGCCGGAGTGACCGAAATGGACGCTCTGATCGCCTATCTGCAAATGCTGGGCACGCTGGTGAACTTCACCGACGTCAAGCCCGAGCAGCTGCGCCAATAGCCGGGGAGACTGTCTCATGGATATGACGCAACTCGGCGCCATGCTGCACGCCTATTGGACGGTGTGGCTGATGCTCGTGTTCGTCGGCATCATCGTCTACGCGATGTGGCCGGGGAACCGATCAAAGTTCGAACACGCTCGCATGATTCCGTTGGACGACGAGGGCAAGGAGGCATAGACCGTGGCTAAGAAAGAGAAAGACCCAGTCTCCGGTGTCGAAACCACGGGTCACGAGTGGGACGGCATCAAGGAACTGAACAACCCGGTACCCCGGTGGTGGTTGTACATCTTCTATGTCTGCTGCGCGTGGTCGCTGGTTTACTGGGTGCTCTACCCGGCATGGCCGATGGGCACCTGGCATACCGTGGGGACGCTCGGCTGGACTCAGCGGGCCGAGGTCGAGCAGAAGATCGTCGACGCCAAGAAGGCCCAGTCGGGATTCACCGACCGGCTCGCCTCCTCGACGCTCGACAAGATCCGCGCCACCCCCGATCTGCTGAACTTCGCGCTGGCCGGTGGCAAGGCGGCGTTCGGCGTCAACTGCATGCCGTGCCACGGTGCGGGCGGCCAGGGCAACCCCGGCTTCCCCAACCTGGCCGACGACAAGTGGCTGTGGGGCGGCAAGCTTGACGACATCTACACCTCGATCAAGCATGGCATCCGCGCCACGGATGACACGGAGACCCGTCCCGGCATCGCAATGCCGGCCTGGGCCACCGACAGTGCGCCGGCCAAGCTGAGCCCGGCCCAGATCAGCGACGTTGCGGACTTTGTGCTGTCTCTCAGCACCAAGACCGCCGACGCCGCGGGCGCCAAGCGCGGCGCTGCGATCTTCGCCGAGAACTGCGTCGCCTGCCATGGCGATAAGGCCCAGGGCAACCAGGACATGGGCGCTCCGGCGCTCGGCGATGGCATCTGGCTCTATGGCGGCGACAAGAAGACCCTGGTCGAGTCGATCAGCAAGGGCCGGGCCGGCGTGATGCCGTCCTGGACCAAGCGCCTCGATGACGCGACCATCAAGCAACTGGCCGTTTACGTCCACGAGTTGGGCGGCGGCAAGTAAGCGACGGAAACGGCGGGCCGGGATCGAGATCCTGGCCCGCCTTTTCATTTTTCCGACACGAGAGCCGATCATGCCGCCCCGGTTGATCCATGCCTATCCGGTTGACACATACACCCACTAGGGATAGAGTTTGTTCAA
>JBAXPR010000262.1:0-1532 GCA_037132135.1 Rhodospirillaceae bacterium | reverse complement strand
CGCACCCTGTTCCATGAATTCGGGCATGGTCTCCACGGCATGCTGAGCGCGGTCCGCTATCCCAGCCAGTCGGGGACCAACGTCCGCATCGATTTCGTCGAATTGGCCTCGCAGATTTTCGAGCAGTGGGCGTTCACGCCGGAGGTCCTCGGCACCCACGCCCGCCATGTCCGTACCGGCGAGCCGATGCCCCTGGCGATGATCGGGACCGGGCTTGAGGCCGCCCGCTTCGGCCAGGGCATCCTCACCGCCCAATACACCGCCTCGGCCCTGGCCGACCTCGAACTGCACACCGCGCCCGCTGAAACCATCGGCGATCCCGGCGTCTTCGAGGCGGCGGTGTTCGCGCGCATCGGCCTGCCGCCGGCGGTAGGCCCCCGCCACCGGGCCGCCCATTTTTCTCATCTGTTTTCGGACGACGCCTATGCCGCCGCCTATTACTGCTATCTGTGGGCGGAGGTGCTGGCGGCGGACGGCTTCGCCGCCTTCGAGGAAACGGGCGATCTCTTCTCGAAGCCCACCGCCGAGCGGCTTCGGGAGGTGCTGGCGAGCGGCGACACCCGCGACCCCATGGACCTCTACCGGCAGTTCCGCGGACGGCCGCCCCGGCTGGAAGCGCTGCTCGCCAAGCGCGGCCTGGCGAGAGCCTGACCGCTGGTGGCCCCTCGCCCGACCCGCACCGCCGAGGCCGACGGCTTCCTGCATTATCGGGACCTCGGCCCGAACGGTGTCCCCCGCGCGCCGTTTTCCTTTCTGGCTGCGCTGATCCGGCATCACCCCTTCGGCTTTCTCAGCCTTATCGCCACGGCCGTCGGCGGGCTCGGCGTCTACAGCCTGGAGCCAATGCTCCTGCGAGATATGGTTGAAGCCTTGCGCACAGCTCCCCGTAGCGGTGCGACCGAGGCCGCCACGCAGCCCTTCTTGCTGGTGGTGTCTGCGTGGCTGGTTTCGGCCGGCTTCAACCGGCTGCACGAATGCGCCTCCATGCACACGGTGCCGACGGTGAAGCTGGAAATACAGAGCATCCTGTTTTCCTGGCTTGTCGAACACTCGCCGCAGTTTTTCAATGAAACCTTCGCCGGGGATATCGCCCAGAGGGTCAAGCAGGTGTCGTCCGCGGCCGCTAGCCTGATCAGTGTCCTCTTCCACGAGGGAGTTCGCCTGTTCGTGGCCTTGGGGATCGGCGTGGTTTTGCTGTCAGGTTTCCCGCCGGTATTCACGTGGCTGCTGCTGGGGTGGGCGAGCGGATTCATGCTGGCCTCTGCGCTGTGCGCCCGATCGTGCCAGCGCCTTTCTCGCGCCAATTCCGAGGCGACGTCCCATTCCACCGGCACACTGGTTGATATTGTCGCCAACATGGCGTCGGTGCGTTCCTTCGCCCGTCGGGCCGAGGAATGTCGCCGTTTCGGTACCTCGCTGGTCGAAGAGCGGGACGTCAACATCGCCCTCCGGCGCTTCATGGTCGTCAACTTCTTGGTGCTCTAGGCTCGAGACTCAATCATGCCCACCAGATTATGATGGCGGCGAGAGCT
>JBAXPR010000261.1:0-1545 GCA_037132135.1 Rhodospirillaceae bacterium | reverse complement strand
CGGTATTCACGTTCCCTTTTCCCAGCGACACGGAGAGGGGCGGGATGCCGGCAGAGAGATTATCCATGCGCAAGATCAAGGAAGTGCTGCGGCTGCATGCCGGCGGGCATTCCGGACGCAAGATCGCGCCGATCGTCGGGGTAGGCGCGACGACGGTGCGGGAGTATCTGGCCCGCGCGAAGCTGGCCGCACTGTCGTGGCCTTTGCCGGCCGAGCTTGACGACGAGACGCTCGAACGGCGGCTGTTTCCGCCGGCGGTTGCGCCCTCGGCCAAACCCCGGCATGAGCCCGATTGGGCGGCGGTCCACCAGGAGATGCGCCGCCGCGGCGTGACGCTCCAGTTGCTCTGGCAGGAATACCGGGCCCTCCATCCCGACGGCTTTGGCTATTCCTGGTTCTGCGACAGCTACCGGGACTGGTCGGGCCGGTTGTCGCCAACCATGCGGCAGAGCCATCCCGCGGGCGAGCGGCTGTTCGTCGATTATGCCGGACAGACCGCCGAGGTCATCGACGGTACCACCGGCGAGGTCCTGACCGCCCAGGTGTTCATCGGGGTCATGGGGGCGTCCAGCTACACCTTCGCCACCGCCAGCTGGACCCAGGGCCTTCAGGACTGGGTGATGGCCCATGTCGCTGCCTTCACCTTTTTCGGCGGCGTGCCGCGTCAGGTGGTCTGCGACAACCTCAAGTCGGGCATCATCCGGCCCAGCCGTTACGAGCCGGTGGTGACCGCCACCTATCGCGAGATGGCTGCGCACTTCGACGTGGCGGTGATCCCGACCCGAGTGGCCAAGCCGCGCGACAAGGCCAAGGTCGAGGTCGGCGTCCAGGTGGTCGAGCGTTGGATACTGGCCCGGCTGCGCAACCGGCGCTTCTTTTCGCTGGCCGAGTTGAACGCGGCCATCGCCGACCTGCTGGCCGATCTCAACGGCCGGGTCACCCGGCATCTCGGCGCCAGCCGGCGCGAGCTGTTCGACCGCCTCGACCGGCCGGCGCTGCGGCCCTTGCCGGTCCGACCCTACGAATACGCCGAATGGCATCAGCGGCGCGTCGGCATGGACTACCACGTCGAGGTCGAGCGGCACTTCTACTCGGTGCCGTATCGGTTGCTCAAGGAGACGGTGGACGTGCGCGTCACCGCCGCCGGAGTCGAGGTCTTCCACAAGGGCAAACGCGTCGCCGCCCATGCCCGCGACCGCGCGCAGCACCGCCACACCACCGTGGCGGACCATATGCCGAGCAACCACCGCCGCTTCCATGACTGGACCCACGAGCGGGTGCTGCGCGAGGCGGCGGCGGTCGGCCCCAACGCCGCCGCCATGGTCGAGCTGATCATGCGGGAGCGCAAGCATCCCGAACAGGGCTTCCGCACCTGCGTCGGCATCCTGAGGCTCGGCAAGCAATACGGCACCGAGCGTCTGGAGGCGGCGTGCGAGCGCGGGCTGGCCATCGGCGCCCGCTCCTATGCCTCGATCCAGTCGATCCTGAACACCGGTCTCGACCGGCGGAGCGCCGACGCCGGCCGCCAGGGCCAACTGGCGCTCG
>JBAXPR010000260.1:0-1566 GCA_037132135.1 Rhodospirillaceae bacterium | reverse complement strand
CCGGGTCGCGGAAGGCGATCCGATCACGCATGAACCATGGGAATCAGGTGGCCGAGGGTCTCGATGTCCCGTCCGGAAACCTTCCATTGGTCGAAGGCCGCACTCAGCGTTCGGAGGCCGTCGGCAATCTCGCCGCGGATGTCCGCGGCCTGCGCACCCGACAGTTTGAACCATTCATGGGACAGGAGGGCGGCGTCCACATCCGGATGCGGATCGACACCGGGCGCGGGCCGGATCACCAAGCGGGGGGTGGCATTGGGCACGATGTCGAAAGCCGGCGACAGGCGCCATTGGCCAGCCGGGTCGCGGATGAACGCGTGATTACGCAAGTGATCGTCGGTGTTGTGGATGACACAGTTGAACAACACCCGGCGGAACAACTCCGCTTCGCACCGATGTACGCCCATGGAGCGCGCCTTGGCCGCGATCTCGGCATAGCTTGTTGATGTCGCGTAGGCGGTTGGATTGGCTCCCATCAAGGTGGCGGCGCTCATGTAGCCGAGCCGTCCCGCGCCCTCGTCGCGGTCGAAGCGCCGGACCAGCAGGACGGACCGATTAGCCACCTCGACGACCTCGTGGTCCGGAACTTCGATGCCGCAGGCGCGGGCCACTGTGAGACAGGCTGCCTCGACTCTGGGGTGATCGAACCCATCCCCTTGGGCGCGGAACTTGGCAATCCACTGACTGCCGTCCGGTCGGCGTAGACGGGTCTTCGGTCGCGCGCCCCCGATGTCGGCGCTATGGCGATAAAGAAAATGCAGATGGCTCACGCTTCCCCGGCCTTCGTCGACAGCCTCGGCCGCGGCCTGGAGTGCCTCCAAGTCCTCGGTGCCGTCGGGCAGGGCAATGAACGGTGGCCCGGGTTGCCATTGCGCGGGTCCGTCCTCGGGTGTCGGGCCGAACCGCAGATCGCCGACCCGGTCGTCGCCGGCGGCGCCCAGGAACTCGCCCAACCCGAACACCTGATTGGGGAACGCCCTGATCAAGACTTCCTTGCCCCAGCCGTCAGGAGCCGCATCGAAGAAAGGGAGGGGTACCTCGTACGGCGTGGAGTGGCTCGCCTTGGTGCGCAGGGGCAGGCCAACCGGCGCGACCGGCCATGCATCTTTCCGATTGAGCCAACTCCCGGCGTAGCGGAAGACCGACTGTCTTCTGGTCTTCCCCTCGAAGACCAGTTCCCCAAGGGGGATCGGCCTGCCGCGCACGGTTGCGAAGACCACGAGGCGCTCCATGCGCCCGTCTTTAGAAATCCGCCACGCCATCGTCCCGCCTCCTGGCCCGCTGGCGGCCATGCACATCCACGAGGTCCTCTCCGATCGGGTCGTCCTTCAACAGGTCTCCGAGACGACCGGCGTAACCGAACACGGCCAGAACCTTTGCGACGAACGCCAGCCCGGAACTTTGCGCTCCGGCTTCCATTGCGACGACCACCTTGCGGGTCACGCCCGTTCGCTCAGCCAACTCGGCCTGGGACATGTTGCGCCGAAGCCGGGCACGCCGGACCTGATGGCCGAACTCCCGCAGCGCTTCAGCCTCGTCCGAAGTCAAAATGAGGGTGCGACGCAC
>JBAXPR010000259.1:0-1604 GCA_037132135.1 Rhodospirillaceae bacterium | reverse complement strand
CTGATGAGAAAACATCTGACACGTTGCGAACTGCATCCACCGCATCTGACGAATTCTGGGCCGCTATTGTAATCCGCTCCATCACGTATTTTGTTGCATCGCCTTGAGTTTTAAGTATCTCAGAGCTTTGTTGCATGTGTTCGTGCACCATGGTTTCTGTAAATTCAGTACCCCCTGACACCGCCCCGGCGGGCGTTCCGTAGCGCGAGGGCGCGAGCGCCCGATACGCGGAGGGACGCCCGCCGGGGCAGTGAAATCAAGGAAGTATTCACCGGCGATTTCTTCGGATTATTACACTGTCGCCCGCGAAGGAGTCGTCAACAATGGCCATGCGCGTTGAGAAACATCCACTTGATGATGCTTATGCTGCCCTGATGGAAAATGGACTTGACGGAGCCGGTGAGGCTCTCCGTATTTTGGTCAACGAAGCCAGCAAGATCGAGCGAGCCCAGTTCCTGAATGCCCAATCCCATGAACGAACCGCCGAGCGCACGGACTATGCCAACGGCTACAAGCCAAAGACGGTCACGACTAGGGTCGGCAAGGTGACATTCGACGTGCCTCAAGTGCGCGGCGGCGGTTTCTACCCCACCGCTTTGGAGAAAGGCTCGCGAACCGAGCAGGCGCTCAATATTGCTCTGGCCGAGATGTATGTTCAAGGCGTTTCCACGCGGAAGGTCATTACGGTGCTCCAGTCCTTGTTGGGGCCGGACGTCTCGATATCTTCGTCCCAGGTCAGTCGGGCGGCCGAGGCCCTTGATGCTGGACTTGCCGCCTGGCGCGAGCGCCCGCTTGGCGAAACGCCCTATGTTTTCCTGGACGCCCGTTACGAGCGGGTTCGCGAGGGTGGCCACCTGATCGACTGCGCCGTCCTGGTCGCGGTCGGGGTCACCGCGGACGGTGTGCGCCGGGTGCTCGGCGTTTCGGTTGCGTTGTCCGAGGCCGAGGTGCATTGGCGCGCCTTCCTCGACAGCCTGATCCGGCGCGGCCTGCGCGGCGTCAAGCTGATCATCTCCGACGACCATTCCGGGCTGAAGGCTGCCCGCCGGGCCGCACTGCCCAGCGTCCCCTGGCAGCGCTGCCAGTTCCATCTCCAGCAGAATGCCCAGAGCTACCTCACCCGAGTCGAGCAGCGCAAACCGGTTGCCCTGCGCATCCGCTCGATCTTCAACGCCCCTGATAAAGCCGAAGCCGAGCGATTGCTGAAACAGGCCCTGGACATCTGGGCCAAAGAGGCCCCCAAACTCGCCGCATGGGCCGAGGAAAACCTGCCGATGGGGTTCGCGGTGTTCGACCTGCCAGACGGACACCGAACCAGGGCAAGAACAACCAATGGCTTGGAAAGAATAAATCGAGAGATCAAGCGCCGCACCCGTGTCGCCTCGATCTTCCCCAACACCGCATCCTGCCTGCGCCTCGTCTCCGCCTTGCTCGCTGAATGCGACGAGGAGTGGATGTCAGGCAAGATATACATCAACCTAAAAGGGTAATTTCGCCGTCACCGAAGAAGCCGCTTGGTGTGAATTTACAGAAAAATTGTTGCGCGGCCTTGCATGTCAGAGGCTGAATTCATACAGCCGTAATCAAGTTTTGTGATTGCATTT
>JBAXPR010000258.1:0-1629 GCA_037132135.1 Rhodospirillaceae bacterium | reverse complement strand
GATTTTCCCGAGGCTCTGGTCAATCTCGGCATGGTGCGGCGGGCTCAGGGCCGGATGGACGACTCGGTGGCCTGTTTCGAGCAGGCGCTCCACCTGCTGCCCGCCTATCCCGATGCCCTCAACAGCCTGGGTCTGACCCTGCATGCCATGGGCCGGACCGCGGAGGCGATCGCGCGTTATCGCGACGCCTTGGGTTTGCGGCCCGATTTCGCCGACGCCCTCAACAATCTCGGCCTCACCCTTCACGCTCTGGGCGACCTCGAGGCCGCCGTTTCCAGCTATCGTCAGGCCGTGCGCTGTCGCGCCGGGTTTGCCGACGCCTTGACCAACCTGGGCAACGCTCTCAGGGATATGGGGCAGGTCGGCGAGGCGCTGGCCTGTCACCATGAGGCGCTGCGCGCCGAGCCGGGCTCGGTGGCGGCGCTCAACAATCTCGGCGGCGTGCTCAGGGAGCAGGGGCGCATCGATGAGGCGGTGGCGCAGTACCGGCAGAGTCTGGTGCTTCGTCCCGATTATGGCGATGCTCTTAGCAACCTTCTTTTCGCCCTCAACGGCCTGGACACGCTGACGCCCGAGGCTTTGTTCGAGGAGCACCGGCGGCTGGGCGCCGAGCTGGAGGCGCGGGCGCTGGCCGGCGTGACCTGTCCGGCCCACACCAGCCACCGAGACCCCGAACGCCGGCTGCGCATCGGCTATGTCTCGCCGGATTTCCGCTTTCATTCAGTCAGCCAGTTCCTGCTGCCGCTGCTGGCGGCCCATGACCGGGCGGCGGTCGAGATCTTCTGTTATGCCGGGGTGATGGTCCCCGATGCCATGACCGAACGGCTGCGGGGCCATGCCGAGCACTGGCTGACCACGGTCGGCCTGAGCGACGAGGCGCTGGCGGCGCGCATCCGCGCCGACGGCATCGACATTCTGGTCGATCTGGCCGGCCATACCGCTCACAACCGGCTGCCGGTGCTCGCGCGCCGGCCGGCGCCGGTCCAGGTCAGCTGGCTCGGCTATCCCAACACCACCGGCCTGAGGTCGATCGGCTACCGCTTCGTCGATGCCGTCACCGACCCCGGGGGCACCGCCGATGCCCTGGCCACCGAGACCCTGATTCGGCTCGACGGCGGCTTTCTTTGTTATGGCCCGCCCGAGGAGGCCCCCGAACCGGCCCCGCCGCCCTGTCTTGACCGCGGCGTCGTGACCTTCGGCTCGTTCAACAATCTGTCCAAGCTCCAGGAGAGCACTCTTGAGACCTGGGCGGCTCAGCTGCTCCGGCTGCCGCGGGCGCGGTTGCTGCTCAAGGGCCAGGCCTTTGCCGACGCCGGCAGTTGCGCCCTGATCCGCGAGCGCTTTGCCCGGCGCGGCATTGAGGGTGGGCGGATCGATCTGGTGGCCCGAATCCCCGACGCCGCCGGCCATCTCGGCGCCTATGGCCGGATCGATATCGCCCTCGACTCCTTTCCCTACAACGGCACCACCACCACTTGCGAGGCGCTCTGGATGGGCGTGCCGGTGGTGACGCTGCTGGGCGATCGCCATGCCGGCCGGGTCGGGGCCAGCCTGCTCGGCCGGCTGGGACTCGACGAGCTGATCGGCCGCGACCGTGATCACTATCAGGAGATCGCCGTGGCGCTGGCC
>JBAXPR010000257.1:0-1644 GCA_037132135.1 Rhodospirillaceae bacterium | reverse complement strand
GAATCGTACTCAGACCGCCTTGGCAAGCCCTTTTGCCAACCCCGTGAACAGTTACCTGCTGCGCAGCGCCCGCGCACCAACCCACCACCCGCCACAGCCATAAGCGCCATCGCCACGGGCCGCCCGTCTCCTCGCTTCGAGCATTGACTGCGGCCGATCCGCAGTCTCGGAACAGCTAGAAGCCGAGTTCCGCAGGTCGGAAGCGGCTTTCGGCATACCCCGTCGAGCATTTCTACTCGCAAATTTAGGGGCTATTGCGACAGTAACGAGCCAAGCAGCGGGTGGCGCCGTTCCGCGAAAGGGTTGGCCACGGTCAGACCACGCCAAGTGAAGCCGTCCTGCATATCCTCGCTCAGGAGCAGGCGGCACCCCGCGTCGGCGGCGGTGGCGACCACGACGGCATCCCAGGAGGACAGCCCATGGCCGACCGACAGATCCATGGCCGAGGCCAGAACGGAAGCGGTGGTCGGGTGAACCGCAAAGGCATCCTGCCAGGTGAGCACGGCGTCGCGCGCCAGGAAGGGCGGTCGACGCGCCTTGCGGGTCAGCAGGTGAAACAACTCGCCGAGCACCTGAACGGGAATGACCGTGGCCCCGGCTTGCAGACCGGCGATCACTCCGGTCGCCTGATGCCGTCGCTCGTCGCCGTTGATCCCTTCGGCATAAGCCAGGACATTGGTGTCGAGAGCGATCCGCATCAGCCGTCCTCGTAAAGCTCGTCACGCCGCCAAGGGCCGATGTCGATGACCGGTTGGCCCAGCAGTCGGGCAAGCAGAACCTGCTTTGCCTGATCCCGCGCGGGTTCGTCTCGATCCGCGGGCAGAATGGTCGCGACCGGGGTGCCGTGGGAGGTCACCACGACGGTCTCACCCTCCCGGACCTCCCGCAGCAACTGGGAGAATTGGCGGTTCGCTTCCGCCGCGGAAACCGTCCTCATCGCCCGCCCCCGATATAGTGACTTTCACTACTTTAGAGCCAAGCCTCAGGCAAAGCAACCGATCATTGAATGCAAAGCCTTGCGGGCCAGCCTTACCAGGCCGGAGTGGGGTCCCCGGCCAGGACCATCGTCCGGAAGGTAAGGGAGAGGCGACGCCCCCGCGCCACCCTGACCCCGTCGATAACGTCGGACTTACGCGCCGGTATCCCGTGCTGCCAGTCATACCGTGCGGCACCCGAGAGAACCGTCAAGCTCCGCTCCTCCAGCGTCACCGCGCGCCGGTCCCGGGTGGTGAGGTGCGTAAAAATCATGACGCAGGGCGAGCCCAGGCTGACGATGGCAATCCCCGGTCCGAAGCACGGAACGCAGTCCACATGGGATGCGATTCCCTGTCCTGGCTGATATTCGTTAACGATCGCCTGATCGGGCACTGCGCCGAGAAATCGTGGCGCCGACACGGCGTGGGCCAGTGGGTGCAGCCAATCCGGCAGCGGTCCAAGATAGGCGTCTGGCCCTACCCTTCTGGCCGTGTAGTCATATCGATAACCATAATGCTGAACCCGCCTCTTGAGATCGTGCCTCCAGGGCTGGTCATCGATCTGACGGCATAACTCGGCAGCGTCTTCAGATGAGATGAAGTCTCGACACTGAGTTGATCCACCCCCCATGAATTGGTCCACCTCGTAGTATGGTTTACGATCCTGAGG
>JBAXPR010000256.1:0-1683 GCA_037132135.1 Rhodospirillaceae bacterium | reverse complement strand
CGGAGGCTGGTATGGAACCGAAGAAAGCCGTTGCGTATTATAGGGTTAGCACCCAGAAACAAAATTTTTCTGGCCTGGGTCTCGCTGGTCAGCACACCGCCGTCGAAGCCTACCTCAAGGCCAACGGCCTGGACCTCGTGGCATCGCTGACCGAGATCGAAAGCGGCAAGGTCAATGACCGCCCGAAACTCGCCGAAGCCGTGGCACTCGCGAAACGCAACAAGGCGGTCCTGGTGATCGCGAAGTTGGACCGGCTGGCACGGTCGGTCGCCACGATCTCAGGGTTGATGGAGAGCGGAGTCGAATTTGTCGCCGCCGACATGCCGTTCGCCAATCGCCTGACCATTCACCTCCTGGCCGCTGTCGCCGAGTACGAGCGGGACCAGATCAGTGCCAGGACCAAGGCCGCACTCCAGGCTGCCAAGGGCCGCGGTCAGGTGCTCGGCAATCGGACCAACTTACCCGAAGCCTCCGCTCTTGGTCGCCAGCGGCTCGTCGACATGGCCGACGAACATGCCGCGCGGGTCTTCCCCTTGCTTCAGCATGTGATCAAGGCGGAGAACATCACCAGCGTACACCGCGCCGCCGATGCCCTGAACGAGCGCCGCGTTCCGACCGCCCGCGGCGGGGCATGGTTCGGCTCGACAGTCTGGGCATTGATCAGACGCTGCGGCTATACCGGGTTGGCCGACCTCAGATTGCGCGTGGCGTAGTCGGGGCACCGACACAGCATCGTCGGGCGGGATCATGCCCAGCGACACCCTGCGGGGCTGGGTGGGTAGCGGCGCGGGTGATGTTCAGCGGGGAATTTACCGACGCACCTATTGGTTGCTAATCTGATAGCGGCATCAACAAACAGGTTGACCGCCTTTGGTCTGGAAATAGGCTCGTCGGCATGTTCGATCACTGACGGAGAAACATGCCATGACCGCGATTCTCGATTCTCTGACTCTCGCAACCGACTCAGCCCGTCGACAGGCTTTGCCGCCGCATATCCAACTACGCCAGAAACTCCAGGATGCCATCGACCATCAACTGGCGGCTCTCGCCAAGGAGGTCGCCGGGGAGGCCTACACCAAGACCGTCGAACGGTGGGTGGCGGACCCGACCACGGGCGAGCGCACTCGGCAGAAGGTGGTCGGAAAGTTCCGGCGGTGGTGGTGGGTCGATCCGTCCGGAAAGGTCTGCGTCGAGATCCGCTACGCCAACAAGGCCCTGGAACTGAAGCCGGGGAAACGGGTCATCGAAGCGCCCTCGTTGGAAGGGTTGGCCATGGTTCTGGAACAAGTCAAGGCCGCTGCCGCAGGTGGCGAGTTGGACAAAGCACTAAATGCTGCCCTTGCGCTTCGCCGGAAGGAACTCAAGGGCAATAAGCCCAAGGTGGCATAATCACTATTGATCCGTGGCGATGATTTAGAATATCATCGCCACCATCATGACCGCACGGTTATTCATTATTGGCAATGGCATTCTGACTTTAGTTCTATATGTTGATCATGATCATGGTTATGCCTTTGGTCCTTCGAGTTTATTTCTTACTGCGGGCAATGGCATTGTAGAGGTCGACGGTTCGAGACCGTCTGGCTCCACCATTATCAAGGACTTAGCGAGAAATCGCTAAGTCCTTTTTGGTATACCCCGACTCATTGGGTAGCCGAAAAGGCTTGCGTTTGCTGCCGGGAT
>JBAXPR010000255.1:0-1766 GCA_037132135.1 Rhodospirillaceae bacterium | reverse complement strand
CTTTCGAGTTATTTCGCCGAAGGATTTTCGGATTCTGAGGTGAACAGGGTATAACTTGTTCTTGTTATCGTCAAGTATGCCGATATTCCGAGCAAAAAACCAGCACCGATCTGGCCCATTTTGAGGGTATCGGCTTCACCGGCCGGCTGGATACAGACCAATTGTCGCATCCCGCGATCAATCCATTCGCCGCTGTCGCGTCGAGCCCCCGGATCTGCGAATTTTTTGCGAACGCAGCAACCGTCATCAAATCGTCACTGATTTTATTGATACTGACGTCACCGGCTGTTCTGGCGTCCGGCCGCAGCCATTGACGGAGCCCTTGGCGTCATGATGTTGACCATGAGCATCAAGGATGGGCCCGCCCCGGTTCCGGGCGCCCCAGCGCGCCTCGGTGCCGCCCTCGCCGCCGAGACTCCGTCGGTGGCGCTGGACGACACGCTCTTTTTCACCTACCAACCGATCGTCAGCGCCCATTCCGGACAGTGCTACGGCTATGAGGCGGTGGCCCAAGGCTTCGAGCGCATCGGCTTTCCAAGTCTGGCCGCGCTTGCCGACCACGCCTTCGCGCTCGGCCGGCTCGACCGGTTGGAGGCCGGCCTGCGGGAAAAGGCGGTGCGCGACTTCGTGCGCTTCGCCGGCCGGGGCGAAAAATTGTTGCTGAGCCTTGACAGCCGCGGTCTGGCCGAAGCCCCGGAGGCGCCGCGCCGGACCGCCGAGGTGCTGGCCCGCGTCGGCCTCAACCCCACCGCGCTCTGCCTCTGCCTGTCCGAGTTTCAGGCCGGCGCCGGGTCGGGCACGGTCGGGCCGGGTCTGGAGGCGTGGCGGCGCCAGTCCTATCTGCTGGCCCTCGATCGCTTCGGGGCCGGCACCGCCGGCCTGCGTACCCTTTACGACCACCAGCCCAACCTGATCAAGATCGACCGCCTCTTCACCGCCGGCATCCATGCCGATGAGCGCAAGAAGCTGTTCCTGGCCACCGTGGTCAATCTTGCCCATGTCCTCGGAATCACGGTGATCGCCGAGGGCATCACCGGCGAGGAGGAGTTCCGCACCTGCAAGCAGATCGGCTGCGATCTGATCCAGGGCGGCTTCGTCGGCGGCCCGGCGACCATTGCGACCGCCGCCAGCCGCTCCTGCAGCGTGATCGCCGAGACCAACCGGCGGGAGCGGCGGGAACGGCGCGGCGATCAGCGGCTGCTGAGGGAAGAGCTGACCCTGCTGCCGGCGCTCCACATCCGGGATCCGATGGCCAAGGTCTATCAGGCCTTCCGCGCCCAGAAGGAACACGGCTTCCTGCCGATCGTCGACGACCGCCACCAGCCGCTCGGCCTCATCCGCGAGATCGATCTCCGCGACGTGATCTATTCCCGCTATGGCAAGGACCTCCTGCACAACAAGGCGCTCCATCGCGGCCTGCTCGATTTCCTGCGCCCCTGCCCGGTCTGCGACATCAACACCGAGGCAGAGCGTATCCTCGAAATCTTCTCCCAGGCGGTGGACCCGCCCGGCATCGTGCTGGTCGACGATTTCGAGTATGTCGGCGTGCTGTCCGCGGCCTCGCTGCTGCGCGTCGTCAACGAAAAGAACCTCGCCCTTGCCCGCGACCAGAATCCGCTGACCCGCCTGCCCGGCAACAGCTCGATCAACGACCACATCACCGCGGCCCTCGAAACCGCCGGCTCGTCCTGGATATTCGCCTATTTCGATCTCGACAACTTCAAGCCCTTCAACGACCGCTTCGGCTTCCGCCAGGGCGACCGCGC
>JBAXPR010000254.1:0-1825 GCA_037132135.1 Rhodospirillaceae bacterium | reverse complement strand
GGGACGCCGTTGCCGTTAGCCGCATAACCGCGCCTCGGGACCTGAGCAAATACCAGGGCAAGGTCGGCATAGCGGGTAATGTTCTGCTGCGAGATGCCGAGCGTCGGCAGCAGGGATTTGGCGGCTTGGTAGAGCGGCGCCAACGTGGCGCGCTTCAGCCGCTCGGCGGTCATCATCTTGTGGCCGAAGTTGCGGGCATCCTTCTTGAGTTCGGCCAGTGCGGCCAACTCAGCCAGCGTCCCCTCTCGCACCAGCAGATCGCGCAGCGCCTTGACTGTTTGTGCATCAAGAGCGGTCTCGACCAGGAGGTCCAGGCGTTTGCGCTCTACCGTCAAGGCGGTGCTGATTACAGACTGCAGCGTGGTATAGCCGGGCCGCACGATCTTGCGATCTTTCAGTACCCCCAACAACTCGAGCCCGATGAAGCTCGGCGTCACGTCTCGCCTGGACAGTTTCGTGGCGGCCTCGACGAGGGCAGCGCGATCTGCCGCCGACCAGAGCCGGAAGCCAAAAAGCCGAGCGATCTCGGCGCGTTGAACGTCTCGCTCGCGGCGTCGCAGTGCTTGGAGGCTAACCGAGGCCGCTGGAATATCCGGAAAGTAGCGGCCGGCCAAGAACGCAATGTCTTCGGCCGGCACCGCATCTCTGGCCAGATCGAAGAAGGCGTGCTTGGCCTTGAAGTACCCCAACTGCAGCAGGCAGTGCAGGCGTTCGACCTGCCCCTTGTGCTTGTCAGCCACGGCACGTTCGGCCTCGGTGAAGGCCAGGAATTCCGCGCGCTGGAAGTCATCGAAGTCGGGCAGGCCATAAAGGGCAAGCCGCTCCTCTGCGGTGAAGATGGTCAGCCGCCAGTCGCCGCTTGCACGCGTCTTTTGGTCGAATTGCAATTGAGCCTCGGTCGGATAGAAGTGGTTCGGAACTTTCCCTATAATGCCTCTTGCAGGGAAAGTAAGCGGTTCCCACCTGAGGCCCCGCCTGGCTTACAGCCCTCCGGCGGAGCTCGCGCCAAACATCATTTTCGGGAAAGTTGGTGGAATGAACCCGCCTCCCAAGGTTCCAAACGCCGATCGGCGCAGCCGGGAGTATCTGACATCGGCAGAAATCGATCGACTCATCGCCGCGGCCCAACGCCTCGGGCGTCATGGCCAACGCGATGCCACCATGGTGCTGCTTGCCTACCGCCACGGGCTCCGTGTATCGGAGCTAGTCGAATTACGGCGAGAGCAAATCGATCTGCGGCAAGGATTATTACATGTGCGCCGTCGCAAGAACGGGCTGCCCAGCACCCATCCTCTGCGCGGGCCGGAACTCAGGGCTTTGAACAAGGTGCTGCGGGAGTATCCAGAAAACGCCTATGTCTTTGTCTCCGAACGCGGTGCACCGATGACTGCGGCAACCTTCCGCAAGTTGCTCGCCCGCGCCGGCGATGCAGCGAAGCTGGGCATGCCGATCCATCCGCACATGCTGCGGCATTCGACCGGGTTCAAACTGGCCAACGACGGCCAGGACACACGCGCCATCCAGCTCTACCTGGGGCACAAAAATATCCAGCACACGACCCATTACACACAGCTCGCGCCGGACCGCTTCAATGACTTCTGGAAGGATTGATGGCCCCGAATGTCTGTTCCAGGAGTGCGGTATCTACCGGCAACACTCTGATATATAAGGATGGTGAACAATTTCGACGGTTTGGGCGTAGACCCCCTTTTTCGCCACCACCGGCTCGAAAAGCCGCGCCAACTTTCTCGGCTTGCTGCGCGCCAGCCATGGCGACCATGTCCTCAACGATCAGGCCTTCGCCTACATGCGCCGCCGCCATCTC
>JBAXPR010000253.1:0-1870 GCA_037132135.1 Rhodospirillaceae bacterium | reverse complement strand
GTCAGCCGCTGGCGCATACCGGCGCGGCCAATCAACCCTAGTTTCGTGGGATTCGTCATATGTCCGATGTCAGCAAGGTTTTCGACCTGATCAAAGAAAACGACGTCAAGTACGTCGATTTGCGTTTCACCGATCCGCGCGGAAAGTTGCAACACACTGCCCAGCATGTGAGCACCATCGAAGAGGAGGTGTTCACCGACGGCATCATGTTCGACGGCTCAAGCATCGCCGGCTGGAAGGCGATCAATGAGTCGGACATGATCCTGATGCCGGACGCGTCGACCGCGGTCATGGACCCCTTCGCCGCCCAGCCCCTGCTGACCATTTTCTGCGACATTCTTGAGCCCTCGACCGGACAGCCCTATGCCCGCGATCCGCGCTCGATCGCCAAGAACGCCGAGAAGTACATGGCGTCGGCCGGTATCGGCGACACCGCCTATTTCGGCCCCGAGGCCGAGTTCTTCGTCTTCGACGACGTCCGTTTCCAGGTGGAAATGAACAAGTGTTCGTACGAAATCGACAGCGAGGAAGGCCCCTACAACAGCGCCCGCGCCTTCGACGACGGCAACCTCGGCCACCGCCCGGCGGTCAAGGGCGGCTATTTCCCGGTGCCGCCGGTTGACAGCGCCCAGGACCTGCGCGCCGAGATGGTCAGCGTGATGGCCGAGATGGGCGTCGAAGTCGAAAAGCATCATCACGAGGTCGCGGCGTCCCAGCACGAATTGGGCATCAAGTTCTCGACCCTGGTGAAGGCGGCCGACAACATCCAGATCTACAAGTACGTCGTGCACAACGTCGCCCATGCCTATGGCAAGACCGCGACCTTCATGCCGAAACCGGTGTTCGGCGACAACGGCTCGGGCATGCACGTCCATCAGTCGATCTGGAAGGACGGCAAGCCGGTGTTCGCGGGTTCGGGCTATGCCGACCTCTCCGACACCGCGCTTTACTACATCGGCGGCATCATCAAGCACGCCAAGTCGCTGAACGCCTTCACCAACCCGCTGACCAACAGCTACAAGCGGCTGGTCCCGGGCTATGAAGCGCCGGTGCTGCTGGCCTATTCGGCCCGCAACCGCTCGGCCTCCTGCCGCATCCCCTACACCGCGAACCCGAAGGGCAAGCGGGTCGAGGTTCGTTTCCCCGATCCGGGCGCGAACCCCTACCTCGCCTTCGCGGCGATGCTGATGGCCGGCCTCGATGGCATCCAGAACAAGATCCATCCCGGCGAAGCCATGGACAAGAACCTCTATGACCTGCCGCCCGACGAACTGGCTCAGGTTCCGACCGTTTGCGGCTCGTTGCGCGAGGCCCTCAACAGCCTGCGTGCCGACAACGCCTACCTCCAGAAGGGCGACGTCTTCAGCAAGGACTTCATCGAGTCCTATATCGAGCTGAAGATGGAAGAGCTGCTCGCCTTCGAGACCTCGCCGCACCCGATCGAGTACAAGATGTACTACTCGGTCTGATCGGCCGGTCCGGTCCCGGTTTTGCGACCACCCCCCGCCGGGCGACCGGCGGGGGGTTTGTTTGTCAGCCCGCCACCGCCTTTTCCATTTGACATCGGCGCCGCCAAAACCTGCACTGATACCGGAACGGCCGCCGAAGGCGGGGCTGGGAAAAGCGGGTGATGACCGGGTACGACAGCAAAAGCGTCCTCCTTGGACTGTTGAGTCCGCAGCGCCGCCCGGTGTTGCCGCTGCTGGTGTTTGCGGCCGGGGCGCTGGTGACGCTGGCGGCCTGGCAGGGCCGGATCAATGACGACCACCTCCGCGGTCAGACCCGCTTCGACGGCGCGGTGCGGGTGATCCAGGGCGAACTAAACCACTACCAGCTGAAGCTGGTAGGTTTGGGTCTAGGCTGGAAGCCG
>JBAXPR010000252.1:0-1870 GCA_037132135.1 Rhodospirillaceae bacterium | reverse complement strand
GACGCCGTTGCCGTTAGCCGCATAACCGCGCCTCGGGACCTGAGCAAATACCCCGCGCCGTGCTCCACCACCAAACTCCGTCCGAACTGAGGCAGGGCGCCCTCGTCGTTTCGCTGGAAGTGAAAAGCGAAGTCCTGGGGTTCGTCTACCTCGAATCGGCGGCAGAACTGTCGCCGGACGACCGTGAACTGATCCAGGTCATGGCCAACCAGTGCGCGGCGGCGCTCGACAATTTCCGCCTCCACCACAGCCTCGTCGAATCCTATGACGAAGCCATCGACATGCTGGCCCAGGTCGCCGAGTTCAAGGACGGCGCCACCGGTACCCACATCAACCGCATCCAGGAATACACTAGGAGAGTCGCGCAAGCACTCAACTGCAACGATAGCGACATCGACCTCTTCGCCAAAGCCAGCCGCCTGCACGATGTCGGCAAGGTCGGGATTCCCGACAACATCCTGCGCAAGCCCGGGAAGCTCACCCCTGAGGAATATGTGGTCATGCAGCGCCACACACGGATCGGCGAAGCGGTGCTCGGCCGCAGTTCGACGCTGGCAGTGGCCAAACAGGTTGCCATGTCCCATCATGAGCACTGGGACGGCAACGGCTACCCGAAAGGTCTGAAAGGGGCCGAAATTCCCTTTCCCGCGCGCATCGTCGCCGTGGTCGACGTTTTCGACGCCCTGATCTCCACCCGCCCCTACAAAGATTCGTGGCTTGCCCGGAAGGCGGCCGACGAGATCGCCCGCGGCAGCGGCATCCACTTCGATCCCGCCGTGGTCGATGCCTTTCTCGCCCTTTATCAGGAGGGCCGGTTCGACGACCTGATCGCCGCCGCCCTCGACGCCGTCGCGCCAGGACCCGATAAGAACGAGTGAGGCCGACCGATCCCCCCCCCGCGGGCTCGCCGCGATCTTGGCAATGAGCAGACCTCCCGAGCGCACCTCCATGGCAGAGACGACCACCCCAGCCCCCCGCGACGCCGCCGATCAAGCGGCCGAAAGCAACCAAAGCGGCCGGCAAAGCCACAGATATCTGATCGTCTCGACCTGGACGGGCACCCTGATGCTGCTGGCGGCCATTTGGTCCGTCGCCACTATTCTGGCCGGGCGCGATGCCGCGGAGGCGCTTCAGCGGGCGCGCCGCGACACCGCCAATCTCACCCGGGTGGTGGCCGAACAGACGGTCCGGACCATCGCCGGCGTCGACCAGATTCTGAGCTTTCTCAGCTACGACCTTTCGCGACTCAAGCACGCCGATCCCAAGCTCGGCGACATTCTGCGCCACGCCACCCAGGGCTCGGCGGTTCTGCTTCAACTCTCCTTCACCGACCCCGAGGGAACCCTGATCCAGACCAGCGTCGATGCGCCGCCCGCCCGGGTCAACCTCGCCGACCGCGAACATTTCAAAGTGCACAAGGAGGGGCGCGCCGAGGGGCTGTTCATCAGCCGGCCCGTGTTCGGCCGGGCATCGGGACGATGGTCGATCCAACTCAGCCGCCGCATCGACGGCGATGGCGGCGCCTTCGGCGGCATCGTGGTGGCGTCGCTGGATCCCTTCTATTTCAGCCACACCTCCGACAACCTCGATGTCGGCAAGCAGGGCGCCATCACCATCGTCGGCCAAGACGGCATCCTGCGCGCCCGCTCGGTGATGGATGAAAAGATCATCGGCACTCTGGCACGGGCGCACAATGCGCCCCTGCTCTTCGTCGGTGACGACTTCGGAACAACCGATGTGACTTCGGCGTTAGGTCCCATCGCCTGACAGATAGTGTCCCCAGCGGGTCCGACGTCTGGTAACAGGCGCGCCAGTTGCGCACCACCCTGACCTCGATCACCAGGTCCTGGACCGTGTACCGCTTGTAACC
>JBAXPR010000251.1:0-1876 GCA_037132135.1 Rhodospirillaceae bacterium | reverse complement strand
CTTTCGAGTTATTTCGCCGAAGGATTTTCGGATTCTGAGGTGAACAGGGTATACATCGCGGCGGCCCGTTCGCCGCCGATATCGGCGCCGGCGAAGAGCCAGTTTTTCCTTCCGACGGCCACGGCGCGCATGGCGCGCTCGGCCGCGCTGTTGTCAATTTCGAGGCGGCCATCGTCGAGATAGCGGGTGAGCGCGGTCCAGCGGTTGAGGGCGTAGGCGATGGCCTTGGCGGTGTCGGACCGTGGATCGAGCCGATCGCGTTTGTCTTCGAGCCAGGCTCTGAAGTCGTCCATCAGGGGGCGAGCCTTGGCTTGGCGCACCTGGCGCCGCCGCTCGGCGGACTGGCTGCGGATTTCGGCCTCGATCCGGTACAGCGGTTTGATGCGTTCGAGCGCCTCGGTGGCGATCGGCGCCTTGGTTTTGGCGTCCTCGGCGATGTCGTAGAACTTGCGGCGGACGTGGGCCATGCAGGCGACCTCGATCACGCTGGCGCGGCCGTCGGCGCCGGGGCGGTAGAGGTCGCCGAAGCCGGCGTAGCCATCGGCCTGGAGGAAGCCCCTGAAGTCCTTGAGATGAGACCGCGGATACTCCCCGCTCCGGCCGGGGCTGTAGCGGTAGAGCACGGCCGGCGGCGCCGGGCCGCCGCAGGGTCGGT
Source organism: Rhodospirillaceae bacterium (assembly GCA_037132135.1). Lineage (GTDB taxonomy): Bacteria > Pseudomonadota > Alphaproteobacteria > Azospirillales > Azospirillaceae > BOG-933. Next base: position 1,221 of record JBAXPR010000251.1, on the reverse strand, counting down.
CGTCGCGAACATAGGCCCACAGATAGCCGGTTTTGGTCTTGCCCGTGCCCGGCGCCAGCACCGGCACCGGGGTGTCGTCGGCGTGGAGTTTGGCCGAACTGATCACGTCGCGCTCCAAGGCCTCGATCAGCGGCCGGAGCAAGCCGAAGACATGGCCAACCTGATCGGCCAGGGTCGAGCGGCTGAGGTCGATGCCGTGGCGGGCGAAGATTTCCGCCTGCCGGTACAGCGGCAGATGATCGTCGAACTTCGAGACCAGAATGTGGGCCAAAAGGCCCGGCCCGAGCCGGCCATGGGCGATCGGCAGGCTGGCCGGCGCCTGGGTGATGCTCTCGCAGCTCCGGCACGAGAACTTCGGCCGGACATGTTCGACCACTTTGTAGCGGCCGGGTTCATACTCCAGGATTTTGGTGCGATCCTCGCCCAGCCGGCGCAGTTGGCCGCCGCAACGCGGGCAATCGCAGGTTCCGGACTCCGGATCATGCACCACCTCCTCCCGCGGTAGGGTCTCGGGCAACGGCTTGCGCCGGGGCCGCCGCGCCGCCGGTTCCGCGGCTTCGCCGTCGGTCTCCCCGGTCTCCGCGGCGACGACCGGGTGCTCGGCCTCTGCGGTCTCCAGATCTTCCAGGGCCAGTTCCAACTGGTCGGCGGTCCGGCCCAGCTTCTCTGAAGACTGGCCGAACCGATGCCGGCGCAACCGGGCCACCTGGAGCTTGAGCTTCTCGATCTCCAGGGCCTTGGTCTTCAATCCGGCCAGCGCCGCGATCAGCGCGGCGTCCTTCGCCGCCACCATCTCGCGTAGCGCGGCGATGGTGAGCAGCAGGTCGGCGGGGGTCGGATCGGCATCCATGGCCTTGATTTTACTCAACCAAGACGACCGACACCACCCTCTCCGGCGCCCCCGAGTCAATCGGTCGCGGGGCTGGTCGGACCGGTGTTCAGCCCGCCAGCATGGGGCGGCCGGTTCGCTCCGGCGACCGCCAGTCGATCGTAACGGTCATGAGCGCCCCACCTGTTCAGGCCGGCCCGCGTGAGGGAGACTTCTGCCCGGATTACAGACCTCGGGGGATGTTATGGGCGCTGATGTCTGCCCGACCTCTCGCGGGTTGAGATGGAGCGAATTCGCCGAACGGCCCACGACCACATCGCCGACGCCGTCGTGGCCCTCCATAAGCTCAAGCGCAAAAACCGCTCACGCCCTCACCGAACCGCGAAGACCGC
>JBAXPR010000250.1:0-1890 GCA_037132135.1 Rhodospirillaceae bacterium | reverse complement strand
GTCGCCGACCAGCAGCGGCACGATGTGGCTGACCGAGGGCATCACCGGCAGGCCGTGCTCGCGCAGCAGCCGCTTGAGGGTGGCGGCCCGCTCCTGGTGGCGCTCGCGGATTTCGGGGCTGGTTTTCAGCTGGCGGATCGAGGCCCGCGCCCCTGCCGCCACCGCCGGAGCCAGCGACGAGCTGAAGATGAACGACGCGGCGAAGCTGCGCACGCAATCGACGAGAGCGCTGGAGCCGGTGATGTAGCCGCCCTGGGTGCCGATCGCCTTAGCCAGGGTGCCTTCGATCACGGTCAGGCGGTGGGCCTGGCCGTCGCGTTCGGCGACGCCGCCGCCGCGGGCACCGTACATGCCGACGGCGTGAACCTCGTCGATGTAGGTCATGGCGCCGTGCTTTTCGGCGACGTCGCAAAGCTCGGCGATCGGCGCGATGTCGCCATCCATCGAATAGACCGATTCGAAGGCGACCAGCTTCGGCCGCTCCTTGGGATAATGGCCGAGCAGGCGGTCAAGGTCTTCGGGGCTGTTGTGGTGGAAGATGTGCTTTTCCGCCCCGGAGTCCCGGATGCCCGAGATCATCGAGTTGTGGTTGAGGGCGTCGGAGAAGACGACGCAGCCGGGCAGCAACCGGGCCAGCGTGCCCAGCGCCGCGAGGTTTGACGTGTAGCCCGAGTTGAACAGCAGCGCCGCCTCCTTGCCGTGAAGGTCGGCCAGCTCCTGTTCGAGCAGGACATGATAATGGTTGGTGCCCGAGATGTTGCGGGTGCCGCCGGCGCCGGCGCCGCATTTTTCCAGCGCCTCGCGCATCGCGGTCAGCACCACCGGGTGCTGGCCCATGCCGAGATAATCGTTGGAGCACCAGACCACCACCTCGCGCGGGCCGTTCGGGCCGTGGAAGGTGGCATAGGGAAATCTGCCGGCCCGCCGCTCGAGATCGGCGAACACCCGGTAGCGGCCTTCCTGCTTCAGGCCGGCGATGCGGTCACGGAAAAACTGCTCGTAGTCCATATCGGCAATTTCACCCCGTCCGGGGTGCCCCCCTTAACCTGACCCCAAAGCTTATCACAGACGAATCGATCGCGCAAAACCGGCAGTGCCTGTCAACCTCACCGGGGCAGGGATGCGTCGCCTCCCAGCCCGGTGCCGAAACGCTCAAGCAGAAAGCCGGCGATCCCCCCGATGTCGTCGATGTCGAGCACCGGCAGCCGGGTTTCCGGCACCGGCCCGTCCGAGGCGACGGCAACGATGCCGGGGTCGCCGGCGGCGAGCAGCGGCTTGCCGTTGGCGCGGCGGAACACTTCGAGCTTGGGATGAGGGTGGCGCTTGAAGCCTTCGACCAGCAACAGATCCACCGGCGCCATCAGTGCCAGCAGGGCGTCGAGCCCGGGCTCGGCCGCCCCGCGCAATTCATGCATCAGCGCCCAGCGGTTGGCCGAGGCGACCAGCACCTCGGTCGCCCCGGCCATGCGGTGGACGTAGCTGTCTTTGCCCGGCTGGTCGATGTCAAAGGCGTGGTGGGCATGCTTGACCGTCGACACCCGCAAGCCCCGTCCAATCAGCTCCGGCACCAGCCGCGAGAGCATCGTGGTCTTTCCGCTGCCACTCCAGCCGGCCAGACCGATCACTCTCATGCCGGCAGACTCCGTCGGTTCTCCGCCTCCAGCTGGGTCCGGCCGCGCGGGGCTTCGAGCAGATAGGCGGCGTGAATCCGGCCCCGATAGAGGTTGGTCAGGCGTTCGATCACCGACGGTTCGGGCTCAATACCGGCAACACTGTCCTTGGACTCGCGCCATGCCAGTTGGGCCAGAGAGTGCGCCAGGATGTCGGCCAGGGCCGGGTCCTCCTCCAGCATTGCCGCCAGCGCCCGCCGCTCAAACTCATAGACCAGCA
>JBAXPR010000249.1:0-1923 GCA_037132135.1 Rhodospirillaceae bacterium | reverse complement strand
GAAGCCTTTCCCGCCTGAAGGCGGGGGTTTGGACCTGAAAAGGGGACTATCAAGGGTGTTGCCGGCGCGATCGGCGCCGTCGCCCTTGCCGCCGCCGCCGCCGAGGTGCAGGCGACCGCCGAGCGGCGCGAACCCGAGCGCGCGGCGCAACAGGTTGCCGCCGCCGCCCGCAGCCTGGAGGCCGTGTTCACCGGCATCGCCGTGGCGCTTGACGGCCCGCTGAAGCAGCCCGAGGATCCGCCCCACCCGTGATCGCCCGGCCTTTTGAGGGTCAGGGAGCCGATCAGAGGCTGACGACAGCGATAAACCTGTTAACCGAGAGCCTCATCATGGAAAAATGTTCAGTATGCGGCCGGGAACCGGCGTGGATTCACTTAAGCTTCCGGGCGCTGTGGCGAGATGCATACTACTATTTTTGTTCCTGTCATTGCTACCATGTCTGGGATCCCAACAAGAAGGATCACACCAGCAATTTCAGTTCTCTGAAGTCGAGCGGGCACTAGGGGTCTGACCGAATCAGAGAATTCCCTTGCGGCTCGCGTTGTGCGAGTCTCGGGGCATGAGAACTGGCGTTACGGTGGGCAACCTCGGATGCCGTCCTCGATGCGGTAGAGCGCGGCGTCGCGCGGCAGGGCTTCCTCGACGATCCGCGAACCCGCCGTCGTCGGCGCCCCGTAGCCATCGCAATGAGGGATGCCCTTGAACGACCCGAGATGACCGCGGCGAAGGGAGATACGAGATGATCGGCGACGGCGAGCTGTGGCGATTGCTGGTGGAAGACGGTCCCCATGGCGATCTGACCACCCACCTGCTGGGCATCGGTGAGCGGGCGGGACGGGTACGCTTCGCGGCCCGGACGGCGATGGTGGTCTCTGCCACCGAGGAGGCGGCGCGGCTGTTCACCCTCTGCGGCGCGCGCGTGCTCGGCGAGATCCTGCCGAGCGGTCGGATGGCACCTCCGGGCACCCCCCTGCTGGCGGCCGAGGGACCGGCGGCGGCGCTGCATACGGCGTGGAAGGTCGCTCAGGTGCTGGTGGAAAGCTGCTCCGGCATCGCCAGCGCCACCCGTGCCCTTGTCGACGAAGCCCGCGCCGCTGCGCAGGATATCTGCGTCGCTTGTACCCGCAAGAGTTTTCCCGGCACGCGTGCTCTTGCCCTCCGCGCCATCGTCGCCGGTGGCGCGGTGCCGCACCGGCTCGGCCTTTCGGACAGTATCCTGGTCTTTCCCGAGCACCGGACCTTCCTGCCTCCGGGCCTGTCCGAGGCGGTCTGGATCAGCCGCCTCAAAGCGGCGGCACCGGAGAAGAAGATCGTCGCCGAAGTGAACGGCTTCGACGAGGCGCAGTCGCTGGCCCGCGCCGGCATCGACATCCTCCAGCTCGAAAAATTCGATCCCGCCGGGGTCCGCCGGGTGGTCGAGGCCGTACGGGCCGCGGCGCTGCCCACCCTGGTTGCGGCCGCCGGCGGCATAAACGCCGGCAACGCCCGCGCCTACGCTGCCTCTGGGGCCCGGATTCTCGTCACCTCGGCGCCCTATCACGCCAGACCCGGCGAGGTGCAGGTCAGCTTCGAGGCGGCGTAGGCGACCGCCGCCGAAAGGACGGTCGAAGGCATCAGGGTCAAGACGCGGGCCGGACCTCTCATCGGTCCGGCGATTGCCTGGGAAATAACCGGACATGGCGATAACGGCCGACCTTGAACATGAACGGCTAAATATTACATGATGGACCGGGAGGTCGATCCCCGGCCACCTGAGAATTCGTGTTAAAGAATCGGCATATATCGGACGCAATATAGCCCGCATATATTTCGCTCTTTTCCGCGCATCTGCTTTCATGGAGACATCGATGAAACTGAGTGCCAGAAATATCGTATTTGCTCAGGTCCCGAGGCGCGGTTATGCGGCTAACGGCAACGGCGTCC
>JBAXPR010000248.1:0-1937 GCA_037132135.1 Rhodospirillaceae bacterium | reverse complement strand
TGGCGTCGGCCATGATCTCGTCGTAGGCGGCCCGCATGCCGGACAGCTGCAGGTCCACCATCATCGCCAGCAGTTCATGCCGTTCCATGGCACGGCCCCCTCAACAGGCTGTCGTAGCGGGCGCAGTCGGCGGTTGGCTCCATGGTCAGAGCCAGGGCCTCCGGCGTGGCGATCGGTGCGGTGGCGGCTGGTTGACGGTGTCGGGCCAGGATGTTGAGGATAATCGCACTGGTGCAGGAGCCGGCGGCCAGAGCTTCGGTGCAGGCGGCCTCGACCGCCCCCAGGCCGAACTCCCGCGCCGCGGGCCTGTCAGGAATTTCGTGTGCGGGCGGGCATAATGGGAATAAAGGAGACCTCCCATGGCCCGACGCAAACAGCCTACGATTTCCGATGCCCTGCTTGACCAGCTTCTTGCTGGCGCCGATCCGAAAACGGCCTTTGATCCGAATGGCCTGCTCGACGGCCTGAAGAAGGCGCTTGCCGAGCGGGCGCTGAATGCCGAGATGGATCAACATCTTGCAACCAATGGTGCCGGCAACGGCCGGAACGGCTATGGCCGCAAGACGGTGATGACCGACAGCGGTTCTGTGGAGCTATCGATACCGCGTGACCGGAACGCGAGTTTCGAGCCGCAGCTGATCGCCAAGTACCAGCGGCGCTTTCCGGGCTTCGACGAGAAGATCGTCTCGATGTACGCCCGCGGCATGAGCACGCGGGAGATCGCCGGTCATGTCCGCGAACTCTATGGCGTCGAGGTTTCGGCCGACCTGATCAGCACGGTGACCGACGCCGTGCTGGACGAGATCACGGCCTGGCAGGCGCGACCGCTCGACCCGGTCTATCCGGTGGTGTTCCTCGATGCGCTCCGGGTCAAAATCCGCGACGAGGGCCTGGTTCGCAACAAGGCGATCCATGTCGCACTCGGGGTGCGCGCCGACGGCACCAAGGAAATCCTTGGCCTGTGGATCGAACAGAACGAGGGCGCCAAATTCTGGCTCAAGGTCATGAACGACCTGAAGAATCGCGGCGTCGAGGACATCCTGATCGCAGTCGTGGACGGCCTCAAGGGCTTTCCCGAGGCGATCCAGGCGGTGTTTCCCGACACCCTGGTCCAGAGTTGCATCGTTCACCTGATCCGCAATTCTCTGTCGTTCGTGTCGTGGAAGGAGCGCAAGGCGGTGGCATCCGCGCTCAAGGAGATTTACCGGGCCCGCGATGCCGACGCCGGCGAAGCCGCCCTGACCGCCTTCGAGGCCGGCCCCTGGAGCAAGAAATATCCCGCCATCGCCCAGAGCTGGCGCCGGGCCTGGACCGAGGTCGTGCCCTTCTACGCCTTCCCGGCTGACGTCCGGAGGATCATCTATACGACAAATGCCATCGAGGCGCTCAATTCGAAGCTGAGGACAGCGGTGCGCGCCAGAGGCCATTTCCCGACCGACGAAGCGGCGATGAAGCTGCTGTTTCTGGTCTTGAACCGCGAGGAAAAAGAGTGGACCATGCCGGCTCGCGAGTGGGGCATGGCAAAGGCACAGTTCGCCGTCCTCTTCGCCGAGCGCTTCACAAAGGCGATGGCCTGATCACATGAAACCGCCCGCCCGCACACGAAATTCCTGACAGGCCCGCAGAAGCAGCTTGACCTCCATAGCCCCAATCAGAGAAGACTCTTAGGGTTCAGGAACTCTCGCTTCATCACCGCCCAATGCACATATCTCTCTTCACCGACGACGGTTCGAATGGCATTTTTTATCCGCCTGATGATACTCATCGAAATATCCTATTCGGCTGGAAAGTGCTCCGCGCGTTCCGCGCCGATCCTACCCGCTTCCCCCCGGTTTGTCATCCGTCGGATCAGGAATTTCCCGGCTCTTCTGCCAACGCCCTCTGAGGGGGGCCCCAATTTTCGGACAGCTGGCGATGAGAGAGTCCCGCTCCTATAA
>JBAXPR010000247.1:0-1938 GCA_037132135.1 Rhodospirillaceae bacterium | reverse complement strand
AGGGACGCCGTTGCCGTTAGCCGCATAACCGCGCCTCGGGACCTGAGCAAATACTTTTTGGCAGCGGGGTCGCCTGTTTGTTGAGAATAACCTTTACCAAATCGACATGTTGGCGAACGATTGCCGCCCGGTCCGCTTCCGACAAAAGATTCTTCTCAACAAGGGAAATCGGCACCAGCGCCATTCCGATATCATGGAGAAGGCCAGCTGTAATCGCGTCCAGCATCCCGTCCTTATCGAGTTCAAGCCCGGATGCCAGCAGACCAAGATATGCCGCATATTTAATGCTATGAAGGTAGATGTCGACATCCTTTTGCTTTAATTGGCTGAGGGCCGCCACGATCCCTGGATCGTTCCCGGCTTGCAGGATCGACAGACAATTGTCGCGCATCAACTGGTAGGGCAAATCTTCCCCGGTGCGGGCAGCGGCCATGCTGCGCCCCATGGTCGACATCGTCATCCGCACCAGTCTTGCCTGGTCGCGGGACAGTTCACTACAGGCAACTGTGCAATCTCCCATTGATAGCCACTGACGGAGTGCCTCCACGACTCTTTTGAGTTTGAATGGCTAGTGGATATAGTCGTCAGCACCGCAATCGATAGCACGGTCAATCATCGCTTGATCGCCATATTGACTGAGCATAATGATTGGGATGTTGGCCGTCCGCCGCTTACTGCGGACGGCATCGACGAAATCCAGGCCGCTTGAACTGCCAATTTGGATATCGCACACGATGGCGGAAAAAGAACTTGATTCACAGCAGTCAAGACCATCTGCAGTCGTCGTGACCAACCGGTACTGGCAGCCGATTTCCTGAAATGCCGGTCGCACGAGCTCATGCATAAACCGCTGATCGTCTACAAAAAGAACCTGCTTGTTTTTCATTACTACATTTACCTGGGGCGGGTCAGCCCGCTTACGAGCATGAACGCATGCTCACAATTGCAAAAAGAAGCCATTTTAGGCTTAACTTGTTATCACGATCCAATATTTGGCAGCCAGCGAAATATTCATCATTAGATTTAATAGGATAGACTTTATCATGTTCATTAGGCATATTAGGAAAACAAGACTTTTTCTGACTGCGCGCTTTCCCCAGCTGCGGTCCCGTAGAGAGGGTTCCCTTCGCCGAAGGCCGCCTACCGTTCCGCCTTGTGACGTGGCGTAATGCCGCGCTGGTGCGAAGGACGGTGCGATGGGCCAAGTTCACTTTATCACTGGTGTTGAGCGGCGACGGCGGTGGAGCGATGATCAGAAGCGGGCAGTCGTGGCGGCGGCGTTTGCGCCTGGCACGGTGGTTTCAGAGGTCGCCCGGCGGGCTGATGTCAGCCGCGGCCTGATCTATCACGGGCGGCACGAGTTTCGGTCTTCTTCCCCCGGGTTCGCGCAGGTGGTTGTGTCGCCGGCGCTTTCGGCCCCGGCACCAGTTCGGGCGCCGGAGGCGATGATCGAGATCGTGGTTGGGAGCGGCTCGCGGCTCCGGTTGCCTGCGGTTTCCCCACAGTTGGCGTCGGCGATCCGGAAGGCGCTGGTGCGGTCATGACCCCGGTTCGGTCGAGCGCGCGGGTCTGGCTGGCGGTGGGGCGGACGGACATGCGGCGGGGCATGAACGGACTGGCGCTGCAGGGTCCAGGAATCGCTGGGGCGGAACCCTCATGCCGGCGATCTGTTTGTTTTCCGTGGCGTTTCGGAGAGGCATGGTCAAGATCGTCTGGCAAGTGGGTCTCGGGATATCGCTGTATTGTAATCGGCGGGAGAAAGGCCGATTCCTCTGGCCGGCCCCCCACTTATTTTCCGCCGTAAACTGTCCAAACAAACCCGGCCGGCTCTCCTAACCGTCCCTTGCAAGACCGGTAGCGGGTCGCTATGGTAAGTCCACCAGGGAGGGATGGCCGAGTGGTTGAAGGCGCACGCCTGGAAAGTGTGTATACGGTGAT
>JBAXPR010000246.1:0-1940 GCA_037132135.1 Rhodospirillaceae bacterium | reverse complement strand
AAAGTTCGCGTCGGATCAATGGGGTGTCGATTTCGTAAGTGTAAACTTCGGATTAAGGCCGCCGGCCGCCGCCAAGCCAGATGAAATAGCCATCGATGGCCCGGGCCAGAATACCGGCCAGACGCTGTCGATGCTGGGCCTGGGTCAGCAGTGTCGCATCCTGGGCATTGGAGAGGTAGCCCATCTCGATCAGCACCGAGGGCACATCGGGGGCGGTCAGCACCGCGAACGCCGCCGAGCGGTCGGGCTTGGGCAGCAACGGCAGCTGGTGACCGGCATCGCGCAGCACCATGGTGGCAAAACGGTGCGAGTGATTGCGGGTGTCGCGCTGGGCGAGATCGATCAGGATGGTCGCGACCTGATCGTTTTCATGGCTGAGATCAATGCCGCCGATGGCGTCGGCGCGGTTTTCCTTGGCCGCCAGCATCTCGGCCTCGTGGTCCGAGCTTTTGTCCGATTGGGTGTAGATCGAGAGGCCGCGAATCTCGCTCCGCGCGATGCTGTCGGCGTGGAGGGAAATGAACAGGTCCGCTCCGGCCTGCCGCGCCCGCGCCACCCGCTCGCGAAGGGGCACGAAGTCATCCTCCTCGCGGGTCATCATCACCCGGTAGCGACCGCTGGCCTCCAGCAGCCGCCGGACTTCGAAGGCCGAGGCCAGGGTGATGTCCTTCTCGTGGATGCCGTTGATGCCGGTGGCGCCGGGGTCGACGCCCCCATGGCCGGGATCCAGCGCGACCATCGGCTTGCCCGCGGTCAGACTGCGGCGCGGCTTCGGTGGCGGCGGCGTCACGGCCGGCGCAGCCAGCGACGGCACGGCAAGCACCGGCACGGCGCCCAGCCGCGCCACCCCCGGGGTAATCAGCGGCACCGGCGGCGAGGTCGCCGCCGCGCCGGGTTGCAGACTGGGTGGCAGCGCGGTCGACCATGGCGGGGACGCCAGCGCCGGTGGTGTTGGCGCTTCGGCGGGCCGCTCGGCAGCGGCCGGGGCCGGCGGGGGGACCGCCGCGACCGGCGGTGGCGGTGGCGCGCTCGCGTGGCCGCCGCGGGCCGCCGCGGGCATCCCCACAGGCTCGAGGTCGAACACCAACCGTGGCCGGTAGCCCTCGGCGGGCGGCATCACGAAGGCGGCGCCGAGCCGGACCGGTTCGGCCAGCAGCAAAACCACCCGCAGCGTCCCCGCAGGCGTCCGTTCGGCGTGATAGCTGCGCACCGCGCCCCGGCCCGTCCGCGGCGTCTCGGCGCCCGGCCAGCTGATATCGGGCAGATCGATCACCACCCGGTCCGGCCCGGCGAGCAGCGCGGCCTGAAAGGCGACGCGCTCGCTGACCTCGATGACAAACCGGGTCTTGTCAGGATGCAGGCCGATCCGAGTCCCGACCACACCCGCCTGGACCGCCCCCACCGCCGGCGCGGTCTCGGCAGCGGCGGTTGGCGTCGGCATCCCCCAGGGACTTGCCGGTACCATCGCGAGCCCGACGGCAAAGCCGGCCCCGGCAAGAATCGACCTCAAGCTGCGCCTCATTCGCGTCCGCGCGTCCCGTCGCTCAACAAATCCAGTCGCCCAACAATTGGAGTCCGGCCAGCGATTCCAGAACTAGCGCAAGAGAATCAAGGTGATCAAGGGGGCCACGCCCCAAAGCGTCACAAGCCGCCAAGCTGTGTCAAGAATGACACCCGTGCGGAGGCCGCATCAAGACGATTTCCGCCGCCCCGGCAAAAGTCCTTGATTCGCCGCAACAGCTTGGCTAACAGTCTCCCGACCCGCGGTCCCCATCGTCTAGAGGCCTAGGACACCGCCCTTTCACGGCGGTAACAGGGGTTCGAATCCCCTTGGGGACGCCATTATAAATTGAGTCATAATTTCCAATGACTTACTGGGCAACCGAGTAAGAGGAGCAAAAGCCCGGGCGGCGGTCAGGCTGAGCAGCGCGCCGTGACCA
>JBAXPR010000245.1:0-1966 GCA_037132135.1 Rhodospirillaceae bacterium | reverse complement strand
ACATACACATACCAATCGAACGGATTGACGGCGAAGCCCATCAACAGGAAACCGGTCCCGGAAATCGCCATGCCGGCGATAATGGCGTTGACTCGGCCGAACCGGTGCACGATCCGTCCCCAGACCAGAATGGTCGCCATAACGATCAACCCCATGATGCCAATGACCTTGCCGGCGTGAGCGGCGGCCTCGACTTGGGATTTTCCGACCAAGTCGGCGAAATAGATTGTCCACAGCATATAGAAGAGCCCGACCAGGATGATGTCGGAGCGAGAAAACAGGCCGGCGACAAAAGCCACCCGCAGGCGTGGTTCACGGGCCAGCAAATCGCGGATGCGCCGCCAGGGCATGGCGTGATCAGCCTGCTTCGGCGCCACGTCCGAGAGCAGGCGCGATGCCAGGGCCGCCCCGACCACCCCGATCGCGGCATTGAACACCATCACCGTGATGATGCCGGTGTGCTTGGGAATCTGCATCAGGACCGCGAACACCAGTGTGCTGCCGAACGCCATCATGAAGGCAGCATTGGACATCCGGTGCGCGCGATCCTCGTAGTCGGTGAAGTCGCCGGCCAGGGTCGCCAACTGAGGCCAGACCGCGCTGGTGCCCATCGACATCACGATGCGAGCCAAATAATAGAAGCCGACGCCGCCGATGCCCAGCAGCGCCCCGAACTGAAAACTGAACGGCGCCAGAAAACCGCCGACGGCTCCAACCAGGAAGCCGCAGGTAATGATCGGCACCCGTCCGAACCGATCGGACAGGAACCCCAGATAGCCCATCACCGCCAGGGCCAGCACCTCGGTGACCACCTGAACGTTGGCGTTGATCGCACCCGCTCGTTCAAAGGCGATGCCGAGCACATTGCGCAGAAACAATGGCTGTATCGCGGTCGCCAGGGTCATGAACACCATGGCGACGGCGGCGATCATGTACAACGCGTTCCAGCGGCTTTCCACCAAGCTCCGCACTCCCCGATCCGCAGGCCTAGAGGCGCTCGGCCACGACATGAATCAAGGGGAGGCGCCACGCGCGCTGGAGCAGCACCGCAATCAGGCCGAGGGCGGAGAAGGCCATGATGGCCATGCCCGAAAAACTGAAAAACCATTTGCCGATGCCGGGAAGGCTGAGCGCGAAAATCGCCAGAACGCCCCACATCCACAGCACCAGCCCCTGACGGGCGTGGAACTGGACGAATTCGTCGTCGCGGTTCAGCAACAGCGGCACGAAGCACAAAATGCCCAGGTAGCTGAACGCCGCCATGACCCGGGCGCGCAAGCCGCCTTCGCTCTCAACGATCTCTTCGCTCATCTCTTCCCCCCTTATCCAAAGCGGTCACCGGCCGGACAACGCCTCGCCGATCTCGCTCTCGTCTTCGCTCAACGCCTCGATCGCGGCGCGGCTGCGCCACAAGCCGTAGGCCGCCGCAACCCCCAACCCGGCCAAAACCGCCGGACCCCATAGCCCGAGCCCGATGCCCAACCCCAGGCTAAGACCCTTGCACGCACCACCCCCGGCCAACGCCCCCTTGGCCGCCAGCGATTTACCCGCTCCGGCCATCCCAGCACCGGGAGCCGCGAGCGCCGCAGGAACCACGCACACCCCGCCGCCACCCTGGACCGCAAGCGTCGCCGCACCGGCCTTGGCGTGAAGAGCGGGCAGAAAACCCGAGCCGGCGGGACACGACCAAAGCCCCGTTCCCGCTCCCAGTGGAAATGTCGCCATACCCAATTACCCCATGCAGTCCCGCAAACCCAGGCCCCACAACACGCCAATAAGCTCTGCCGCACTTCCATCAAAAGCGCAAGCGCCGTCGTTGCCCCAAACAGACCGGCTCCTCCACCGAACACTGTTTCCGCCTTGAAGCCGAGCCTCAATTGCTGCGGTGACTCGCGGCCATCCGTTCCATAACCATGCGGGCCTCGATCGCCTTTCGAAGTTCCGGGGCATGGCCCTCGCCACGCGC
>JBAXPR010000244.1:0-2026 GCA_037132135.1 Rhodospirillaceae bacterium | reverse complement strand
CCATTCCGAATCGATTGGATTGGGGCAGTATCCTGGCGAAAACCGACCCAAGATACCAAAAAGGACTTAGCGATTTCTCGCTAAGTCCTTGATAATGGTGGAGCCAGACGGTCTCGAACCGTCGACCTCTACAATGCCATTGTGTTTGATGAGTAATAACTACCCGTAAGTATTGATTTATCTGTGATCAAGCGCATGAAGTTATGTAAAATACAAAATGCTGATGGTGGCGATAATGCTCGATCGCCACCACACAACACACAATCACGCCGACTTGGGCTTATTGCCCTTCAACTCTTTTCGGCGAAGCGTTAGTGCCGCATTTAAGGACTTGTCAAGCTCGCCGGCAGTTATTGCAGACTTCAGACGTTCCAGGGTCGGGATCAGGTTTTCTTTTGCGCCGACTTCAATTGTCCGTTTGCCGGGTTTCAGCTCAATTCCCTTGTTGGCATACTTCGCCTCCAGGAACAGCTTTCCATTTTCCCCAGCCCACCACCAGCGTCGAAACCGGCCATCGACTTTAGCCTTCACCCGCTCGCCGGTGGCCGAGTCCGTGATGTACCGCTCGACCTTCCGCGTAAAATTCTCCCCGGCGAGATCTGCCTTGGCTGCGGCGATCTGGAGGTCAACCGCTTCGTTGAGCCGCATTCTGAGGGCGACGTGTGCCGGCAGCGCCTGCTTCCGTGGAATATCGACCACGGTGAGGCTGTCGAGAATCGAGGTCATGACATGCAGTCCTTTCAGTTGGGGAACATGCCTGACCCTATTTCCTGACCAATGGCCGTCAACCTGTTTATCGATACCGTAATAGGATTATACAACTATAAATGGCGCGGCAAATTCCCCGCTGTACATCACCCGCGCCGCTGCTTCACCCCGCCCCGCAGGGCGTCGCAGGCATGATCCGACGCGGCGATGCTGTGTCGGTGCAACCCGCTATGATGTGCGCTGGGCGAGTTCCGCGAGGGTCCGGCACCCGAGGCGCCGCATAAGAAACCACACCGTCGAGCCGAACCATGCCCCGCCACGGGCTGTCGGAATGCGGCGCTCGTTCAGGGAGTCGGCGGCGCGGTGTACGCTGGTGATGTGTTCGGCCCTCACGATGTGTTGAAGCACCGGCAACACCTTCTGGGCATGCTGGTCGGCGATCTCGATCTGGCGCTGCCGACCGAGCGCCGACGCCACGGGCAGATTGGTCCGATTGCCGAGCACCCGGCCCTTGGCCTTCGCCGCCGCCAGTGCCATCTTCGTTCGGCTGGCGATCTGTTCTCGCTCGTATTCGGCGACGGCGGCGAGCAGGTGGATGGTCAGTCGATTGGCGAAGGGCTGATCGACCGCGACGAACTCCAGACCACTCTCATCCATCAACGCCGAGATGGTCGAAACCGACCTTGCCAGTCGGTCCAGTTTGGCGATGACCAGGACCGCCTTGAACTTCTTCGCCAGGGCCACCGCCTCGGCCAGTTTCGGACGGTCGTTGACCTTGCCGCTTTCGATCTCGGTCAACCCGGCCACCAGTTCCAGGCTGTTCGCTTCGAGATAGGCCGCTACGGCCGCCGTCTGCGCTTCGATGCCCAGTCCCGACTGCCCCTGCTTCTGGGTGCTAACTCTATAATAAGCAACGGCTTTTCCGGATACCATGTTCGCCTCCATCTGCCTAATACAAACGGCATACGAACATCTGGCATGGAAATCACCTATAGGTTGCTGTCATCAAGGCTGAAATCTGAAATGAACAATTGCCGCCGAGCAGGATGGCGCGGCTGGTGATTGGGGGTGGTCAGTAGCGGCGTCGATGCTGGGCCGGGCCAGCAGGATGGTCGGCCAGGGCAGCAGGCGCAGCCGCGGCTGGATGGGAGGCGCGCCGTTTTCACATGAAAGATTACCTTCATGAAACGCCCAAGTCATAACTTCGGTACGGGTACTTTACCACGCTTAGCAATCCCCGCAAAATCTCTAATTCGATGCTCAAGCCATGCCTATCCGGTTAAGACATACACCCACTACATGTGGGATGTATCCAGTC
>JBAXPR010000243.1:0-2050 GCA_037132135.1 Rhodospirillaceae bacterium | reverse complement strand
CACGTTGAATCCCCCGCCGATTTAGCCGACCATGCTTGCGCGCGTGTGGTAGGGGGATTGAGTTTCGGTTCGGCTCAGGCGGCCTTGGCGACGGCGATATTCTCGGTGGCCGGGCGCCAATTCCAAGGTAGCAGCGTTTCGAGCTGATTGGCCTTGGTCTGGCAGCTGACGATGCGCTCCAGCACATCGCGCAGATAGAGGAAGGGGTCGTGACCGTTGAGCCGGGCGCTTTGGATCAGGGAGACGAAGATCGCCCACGATCTGGCACCGCTTTCGGCCCCGGCGAAAAGTGAGTTTTTTCTTATCGTTGCAATCAGTCTATGAAGCCTCTCGATCGTATTGTTGTCGATTTCAACGCGACCGTCATCGAGATAAACGATGAGGCCCTTCCAGTGACTGAGGGTATATCTCATGGCCTTTGCCAATGTCGATTTGCCGGATACCTTGTCCAACTGAGTTTCGACATAGGTTTTCAGCGCCTCGACCTTGGGCTTGCTTTGCTCCTGACGGACGGCTTTGCGTGCATCGGGTGGTTGGCCACGAATGGTGTCTTCGATTTGATAAAGTTCGGCGATGCGCCGGATGATCTCGGCGGCGATCGGGGATTTGGTCGATTCAAAGACCTCGTAGAATTCGCGCCGGGCGTGGGACCAGCAAAAAGCGAGGGTTATCGCCTTGTTCGGGGTGCTGGCGGCCAAATCCTTGAAGCCTTTCCAGCCGTCAACCTGAAGCACGCCGGAAAAGTTGCCGAGTTGCGGCAACGGGCTGGCATGCTTACGGCCGTCAGTATAGACCCAAACCGCGACCGGAGGCAGCGGACCGTTCCACGGGCGGTCGTCGCGGACGTAGCCGAACAGCGCCCCCTTGTGGGTCTTGCCCTTGGCCAGCACCGGCAGATGGGTGTCATCGCAAAAGAGATGGGGCGAAGACAGAGCGCTGGTCACCATCAAATCGTACAGCGGTTTGACCCACCAAGCGGTTTCACCGACCCAGATGCACAGGGTGGAGCGGTCGAGTTTGATGCCATCACGGGCAAAGATTCCGGCCTGACGATAGAGCGGCAGACCGTCGGCATATTTGGAAACGACGATCTGAGCCAGGAGCCCCGTCGTCGGCAGGCCACCGGGAATCGGCCGTTCGGGAGCGGGCTCTTGCACCATGGCCTCGGCGCAAGCGCGACAGCCATAGACGGGTCGATTGGTGGCCAAGACTTGCAGCCGCATCGGCACCACGTCGAGTTGCTCGTGAATATCGTCCCTGATCTTGTGCAGTTCGCCACGGCAGCACGGACAAATCTTGTTCTTCGGTTCGATCAGGCGCTCGACCCGTTCGAGATGAGCCGGCAGGTGACCGCGGTTGCGAACCGGCGGCCGCTTCGGTTTCTTGGCGGTGACGCTCGTATCCCCGGTTTGATTGTCGTTGCCGGCGGCAGCTTCAACCTTGGCTTCAGCCTCGGCAACCGCTGTGGAAGCGGTGGCGGCATCTTGTTCGGCTCCTTCGAGAGCCAGTTCAAGCTGCGCCGGATCAACCTTTTCCGATTTACGGCCGAATTGGGCACGCAGCAGCTGTTGGACGATATGCTCCAGCCGCACTGTTTCCGCCCTGGACACGGCAAGCTCGGCATTGGCCAGAGCGAGGGCGTTCTGCAAGTCATCACGTTGGAACTTGAAAGTATCCCGCTCACGGCGCAGAGCATATATTCCGATAGAATGCTGCATTGCCGCCGAGAACGCGGCATCAAGCTGAGCATTTGCTTGATCGTTCGGCGCGCTATCGGAGGGCGGGGTTTTGTTCATGGCCGTGATTATATTTATTCTTTGAGACATCGTCAAACAAAAAAATAGTCATCCAGCAATTGTTGGCCTTTTTACGGCGACTGGCTTTACCTTTGTCCAGTCAAGCCCCTCTAACAACATGGCGAATTGTGCCGTCGTCAGCGTTATGGTGCCCTGCCGGATCGGAGGCCACGTAAAACGGCCTTGCTCCAAACGTTTGTAAAAGAGGAAAAGCCCGGTGCCATCCCAAGCAACAATCTTGATCCGGTCGGATC
>JBAXPR010000242.1:0-2097 GCA_037132135.1 Rhodospirillaceae bacterium | reverse complement strand
CTCAGGATCGTAAACCATACTACGAGGTGGACCAATTCATGGGGGGTGGATCAATTCCCGAGTGGGTCGACTTCGCGACCGACCCTTGGACGCCGAAATGGAAGACCGATTTGGCGCGGCATCGCTCCTCGGTCAGACGGCGCCATCGAGGGTGCCCCAACCGCTCCTGGCCACGGCCAAACTGCGGCTCCAGCGCAAAATCAACGTAGATGTCCCGGTCGGTCGGCCAGTGGCTCTGGAAGTCGTCGAGAAAGGCCGGCCAATCCGGCACTAAATGATGGGCCTCAAAGTACCGCAGAGGAAAGGAAAAGCCATGGTCGATGCCAACAAGCGTGGGGATGGGCTCGGAAAGGCAAGCGACCAGCCACTGGGCAATGCCGCGTCTTGTCCAATACTTCTTCGGTGACGGCGGAGGCAATACCTCAACCGGGGTACCGCCCCCTGACATATAAACGCGCAGCCCCTTCAGGCTCGCAGACGGCGTCTCCGCACCGGAATAGTCGATGCCAATATATCGGTCGAAGATAGTCATCCCGGCACCTGCTGGAACTGAGCGGGTTGTCCAACCCCGGTATCGTCCATGCCCCCAATATTCACCCCCGGCGCCCTGCGGAGAACCGGCGGGCAATGTCCCGGAACAGATTCTCGACATCGTCTCGGATGGTCGGGTCGGGGTCGAATGTACCGCGGGTATGCCCGGACGCCAGTTCGAACTCCCCGGACACGAATGCGTCGACAGCCAAAAGCCTGGGACCCGAGCCGAGTTCCGATGCCTCGGCCTTGGCGGTCAGGAGGGCATCGATTGCCGCCCTCAATTCCGGTTCGACGGTGATGCCGGCGAGAAGCGACGGCAGATCCATCGGTACTCCGCCTGAGGGATGAGTTCTGAGCCAGCGCAGCGCCGCCGCCGGCCGCAGACCGTAGAAATACTTTTTGAGTTCGACACGGTCACGGCCGTCGATGTGGTCGCTCCAGAACCGGCGAACCAGGCTGGCGTAGTGATAGGCGGCGGCCTGACGGTGGTCGGTCCGCTCGGCGAACGCCCGGAGCAAGGCGGTCTCGGGGCGTTCGACATAGACGATGGGCGAGGACAGCCATTCGAGCAGAACCGGGTGGCCCTTGTTGAGCAAGGTCAGGGCCTTCCTCACGTCCCATCCGTTGATGTCCAGGTCACCGACGATGGGACGCTCGATGACATCCCGCCGGCGGGACAGAGAGAGATACCAGTCGAGCGGTCTGACGTAGACGAAGCGGACATCGAGGTCGCTGTCTCGGGAGGGGAAACCCCAGGCCCGGCTGCCGGACTCGATGGCGAATAGGATGGTCACGCCTTCCTCGCGTTCAATGTCGGTGAGGGCGTCGGTGATCCGCAGTCTGTCAGGAAAGGTCACGGAGGCGCCGCCCGCAGCGTGGGTCTTACTCCCTTCATTGGAGAGCGCGCCCCGGATTGCCTCGGCTCGCCGCTGGAAGAGCTTTTGGCCAAGGTCGGGCCCCGGAGCATGCCCGGTGTTGATGAGGTCACGGGCGGTGACCGCCGCCGCCGCGTCCCGGGCGCGGCGCCAAATGGCCGCCTGAGGGTATAGAGCGCTTGCGTATCCAAGGCGTCCCCGGCGATCCGCTTCACCGACGATCAACAGGGCCTCAAGCCGTTCCGGGCGGTGAAAGGCGTCGGCGGCTTCCAGAACTTCGAGGACCGTGTCCGGCCTGAGTTCCGCCACCTTGTGCAACCGGCCATGGAGACGCGCGGCCGCCGCCCCGAGTTGGCGACGTGGTTCGGGCCACCGTATCGGCGCACCAGAGCATCGACGAGGGCCGGGCCACGGTCTTCGTGGCCGTGGTGCCGGGGTAGGATGTCTGCGGGCGTCGTGCCTTTGCCCAAATCATGGACCAGGGCCGCGAACCGGACGGCACCGTCAGCGCTGAGGTGGGCGGCGCAATCCAGGACCATCATTGAATGGACGCCGGTGTCGACCTCAGGATGGTCGTCGGCGCGCTGAGGGGTGCCGAACAGGCGGTCTATTTCTGGGAAGACCGTTGCCAGAACTCCGGCTGCCCGGAGGGTCAGGAAGAACCGGCTCGGCGTTTCGGTTGTCAGCG
>JBAXPR010000241.1:0-2100 GCA_037132135.1 Rhodospirillaceae bacterium | reverse complement strand
TCAACCCATTATCAGGCCCCGACCAAAGCCTGCCCGGACTTTTGCCCCTCTTACCGGGTTAACGGTTAAGCAATTGATTTTATTGGTCAGAGAGACAGGATTCGAAATTGAGTCGCGAGGCTGTGGATGTCATATGTGAGCGCCGATAGCCATGCCGATCTCGCCCATGGCGTTGGAGGCGGTGACGCGGATCGACGCCCTGTTCGAGATCGAACGTACCCATCCGGTGAGAACCCTGGCCTGATTGCTGCCCGTCGTCAGCCCCCTTGGGCAGTTCGCGCAGACACTTCCATTTCCAGGGGAGCAACTCGTGAGGCCGGTTTTTGGCGGATATCGGCGATCCTGGCGAGGACGTCGGCCAGCCAGACCTTGGGATCGATGTCGTTTATCTTGGTGGTGACGATCAGGCCGTACATGAAGGCGGCCCTCTGTCCGCCGCGGTCCGAACCGGCGAACAGCCAGGCCTTGCGCCCAAGGGCAATCCCGCGCAGGGCGCGCTCGGCGGCATTGTTGCTGAGGCGGTGGCGGCCATCGTGCAGGAAGCGGGTGAAGCCGGTCCAACGCTTGCGACCGCTCTCTTCAGCATGGGCATCGGGTGTGACGTTGGTGTAGTGGTCGGTTGACAGCGGGGGGGCAGTGGGTAAGGTGCTCCCATCGAACGCTCCGGCATTGAGACACAGTCCATGAATCCGCTGTTAGAAAAGTGGTCTACTCCGTTTGCCCTGGCGCCATTCGATCGCGTCGCGGACGCGCATCTCGGCCCAGCGATCCGTCAGCGGTTGGCGGAGCGGGAAGCTGCGGTTCAGGCGATTGCCAACAACCCTGAGCCCCCATCCTTCGAGAACACCATAGAAGCCATGGAGCGCGCCGCTTTGCCGCTCCAGGCGGTGATGAACGTCTATTACTGCCTGAATAGCGCCTGCCGCTCAGCGGAGTTGGAGGAACTCGCCCGCGAGGTGTCGCCACTGCTGGCTCGCCACGAGCTTGTTCTTGCGCAGTATCCCGGCCTGTTCCGGCGGATCGACGAGCTGTATCGGAGCCGGGCCGCGGCCGGCCTCGATGAAGCCCGTCTTCGCCTGCTGGAACGAACCTGGGCAAAGCTTATCCGCGACGGCGCCGGTCTCGCCCCGGACGACCGCGACCGTTTCGCCGAAATCACCGCGCGGCTGGCGACGTTACAGACCGCCTTCGCCCAAAATCTGATGCACGAGGAACGGAGCTGGGCGCTGCTGCTGTCGGAGGCCGACCTTGAGGGACTCCCCGCGAGCCTGCGCGAAGCGGCAGCCCATGCGGCGCGCGAGCGCGGACACGAGGGAAAATGGGCGATCACCCTGGGCCGGTCGCTGGCCGAGGCTTTTTTGACCTTCTCGCCTCGGCGGGACTTGCGCGAACGGCTCTACCAGGCATGGTCGGGCCGGGGCGAGGCTCGCAACCTGTCCCTGATCGCCGAAATTCTGACGCTTCGCCAGCAAAAGGCGCGCTTGCTCGGCTACGCCACCTTCGCCGATTTCCGGCTCGACGACACCATGGCGAAGTCGACGAGCGCCGTGCGCGAACTGCTGGACACAGTATGGGAGCCAGCCCGCGCCCGCGCAGAGGCGGAATGCCGCATCCTCGAAGACCTCGCCCCGGCCGAAGGCATTTCCGGCCCGCTGCGCCCCTGGGACTGGCGGTATCTGATGGAGAAGGCGCGGACGGCGCGCTACGCCATCGACGCGATCGACCTGAAGCCGTATTTCCGGCTCGACGCCATGGTCGGCGCCGCCTTCGACACCGCCCGGCGCCTGTTCGGGCTGACGTTCGTCCCCCGGCCCGATCTCCGCACCTTCCATCCCGACGTTGCCGCCTATGAGGTGGGCGACGCCGCCAGTTCCCCCGTCGTCCTGCTGTTGCTCGACAATTTCAGCCGCCCGACCAAGCAGTCCGGAGCCTGGATGGGTTACCTTCATCTCCAGCACCGTCTCGACGGCGAGGTGCTGCCCGTCGTCACCAACAGCAGCAATATTGCCCGCTCCGACTGTCCGCTGCTGAGTCTCGATGAAGTTCGCACCCTGTTCCATGAATTCGGGCATGGTCTCCACGGCATGCTGAGCGCGGTCC
>JBAXPR010000240.1:0-2120 GCA_037132135.1 Rhodospirillaceae bacterium | reverse complement strand
GTTGCGCGCCTTGCCGTGGAATGGCCGCGCGCCTTCGACTGGATTGCGCAATGAAGGCGTCGAACCATGCCAAGTGTCAGCCATCATATCAGACATGATGTTAACAGTAGGGGCTCTGGCTACCACCGCTTTGAAGTGATAACCGGCGATCGGCGTCGGCGCGAGTGGTCGTTGGACGAAAAGCTTGCGATTGTGGCGGAGATCAGTGAGGCCACAGCAGTGGGACAAAGTGCAATGCCAAACCCAGCACGGCGCCTATGCACGCACCGACTACGGTACCACTGATCCGAATGAACTGAATATCCTTTCCTATCTCGAGCTCGATAAGTTCAACGACTTTGTCGGCGGGCCATTCGCGAATTTTCGCCGCGATCAGGTTCGATATTTCGCTTCTCATCGGCAACAGGAGATTGAGCAGAACGTTTTCAAAGATGCTGTTTAGCATTGCCTGCATCTGCACATCGGTTCGGAGGTGAGTCCCGATGGACGCGACGAGTTGAGATATGAAGGCGCCGATCTTCGGTTCATCGCCAGCGGCGTCCCGGCGGATTTCCACCCTCAGTTCAGTGCTCCCCGATTGGAGAACGCTTAAGGCGCCGGAACTGGAAAGCACCCGGCACACCCACTCACCGACCGTCGTTGCGACTCCCTCGTCGCTCAGGGAGCGTGCCAGCCCTCGGATCCAGGTGTCAAGCTGAGCCCTGTCAGCGGTCCCTGGCGTCAGGGCCTTCGTTATGCCCTTCTCCAGGCCGGTGAGTATCTGCAAAAAAAGATAGTCGTTCGCGAAGGTTGGTGAATAGCGCCCCAATGACACATTGAGGAACGTCTTTAAGCGCTCGGGGTTTCTCCTGATCAACCGGCCAAGCGACCAGAGAATGCCGTCGGCCGCATCCATGTGGGAGTTGGACTCGACGATTGCCGCAGCGACGCCTGGCAGAACCGCGGCGAGATTTGATCTGCTGGCGGCCTCCTGCCCGATAACCGCCAGAAAGTCCGCAGTCGTTTTGTCGCTGACCGCATCCACGAACCGGATCAGCGCGTCGGTGATCATGGGGGCGAGCAGGTCTTTAGCCTTTGGGTGCGACAGCAACTCGGCCAATTGCAGCGCTCGGTTGCTCTCCCGGAGGTGACCAAGCATCACCTCGGCGGTCAGAAACTTCTGCTCGACGAACGCGCCTAGCCCCACCCCGATCTCGTCCTTCTTGCTCGGGATGATCGCCGTGTGCGGGATCGGCAAGCCAAGAGGGCGGCGAAACAGCGCGGTCACCGCAAACCAGTCGGCGAGGCCGCCGACCACGGCAGCCTCGGCAGAAGAGCGCAGAATCTCGAGCCACAGTCCGCCGCCCGGCACGGCGTTGCTGATAACCAGGCCGGCGCCGGCCACCCCGAGAACGAGGTGCGCCACCCGCTTTCTACCCCTCAACTGGGCGCGTTTCTCGCACTTTGAGGACTCGGGAGCGATGGCGGCGTTGGGCATGAAACTCATGGCGGCGCGTGTATGGGGTTTCCGGACGATAAAACCGACCCGAAAAGGCGCGGGAAAGAGCGGCTTTCAGCAAACGACCGCCGACACCTTACCGCACCGGCAGCCGCCGCTGAGCGAAAAAAGTGCCAGCGGAGCCTGACGGGCGGACATCATCGGTCGGGCTGCATCCGGCGCTTTTTTAGGCACGCGCGAACGAGCCTTCTTTTACCGGTTGGCGTAACGGTAAGCATCAAGCGCATCGCGGAGAGGGATGTCGTATTTCATGATATGCCCGACGATCCAGGCATTGGGCAGAAGCGCGAGCTTTTGCACGAATGCCTCTTGTTGGGCTTGGTTATCCTCCTGATCAAAGATAGCGACGGTATCTTGCATCAATTTGACCAGTCTGGCATGGGCTTCGCTGTGGGGGGCAACGTCGGAATAGCCGATCTGACGCATGATCCCCTCTTTCTTAGCAAAATGATAGGCCGTGTAGTATTCAAGTTTCTTGAGGTTGTTAACAATTCTAGTGCGGCTATAGGACTCATCGCGTGAGGATTCCAATTCGTTGATAAGCTCGAACAGGCGACGATGATCATCGGTATTTGCTCAGCCCCCCGCGTTCGGTGGCGGACCAATCTGTGGAGTGATCGCC
>JBAXPR010000239.1:0-2143 GCA_037132135.1 Rhodospirillaceae bacterium | reverse complement strand
TGGATTGCGGGTGGAGGATTTGGTCTTCGGCGGTTGGGAATCTACCGACCGGCGGTTTTCACGACTCCTCTCCGGCCAGCAGCGCGTCGATGCGTTGGCGCAGGATCAGCAATTGTTCCCGATGCTCGGGCCGCAACTCGCGCCGGATCTCGTGCATGCGGCCGACCTCCTGAGTCATGCGGCCCAGGCTTTGCCCCAGCGTCTTGAGCGACAAGGCCCGGGGCCGGGGGGCCGTCACCCCGCCCTTTTCCGCCCGCAGCGCCCGCACGGTCAGCCCCGCCTTGGCCTTGTTCCACAGGGCGCGCTGATGTTCGGGATCGTCGAGGGTGGCCAGTTCGTACAGCACCGAGCGGCTGATCTCCCCGGCCCGCTGGCGGTACTCGGTGACCAGATCGATGGGCAGGCGCAGCACCGACAGCCGGCGCGAGACCTCGGCCTCGGCGCAGCCGACAACCGCGCCGGCTTCGGCCTGGGTGTAACCATGGGTGTCGATCAGGCGGTCAAGGCTGTGGGCGACGTCCAGTGCGTCCAGGTCGACGCGCTGGAGGTTTTCGATCAGGGCGATTTCATCGGGGCGACCGTGGGTGATCAGGGCTGGGATGGTTTTACGCTTGAGCAGGACATGGGCGCGCAGCCGGCGCTCGCCGGCGACCAGGATGTAATGGCCTTTTTCCTCGCCGTCCCGGACCAGGATCGGCTGAAGCAACCCGTCGCGCGCGATCGAAGCGGCCAGCGCCGCCAGGGCCTCGGTCTCGAACACGGTGCGCGGCTGATCGTGATTGGTGGCGATGCGCTCGATGTCGGCTTCGATCAGCCGGGGCAGAATGCCGGACAGGCCGAACAGGGTGTCGGTCTCGGTGGCTTCGGACCGCTCGGCCGGGCCGGTGACGATGGCGCGGGTGTTGCGCTGGAACTTAGGCGGCATGGGTGGCGGTTCCGGCGCGGCGATCGGCCAGCGCGATCAAACGGGCGGCGATCTCGATGAAGGTTTCCATGCCGGGTGCGCCCGGATCGCCGGCCAGCGTGATGGTGTTGGCCGCCGCAGCCTGGGAATAGATGGTCGAGCGCGGGATCGGCTCGAACATCGGCATCGTGTTTCCCCACAGGGCCTTGAGGTCCTCGAGGGAGGCGCGGTCCTGGGACTGGCGGGCGCTGTACATGGTCGGCACAATGCCGAGAATCTCCAAGGCCGGGTTGGAGCGCCGGCGGATCTTGGCGATGGTTTCCGACAGCTGCTCCAGGCCGAGGATGGCGTGGGCCTCGGTCTGGCACGGGATCAGCAGGGTGTCGGCCGCAACCAGGGCGTTGGACGTAACCATGCCCAGAGCCGGGGCGCAGTCGATGACGATGAAGTCATAGTCGGTGCGGGCGCCGGCCAGCAGCTCGGACATGGCGTTGATGCCGGTGGGGTCGTGGTACAGCTCGGCCTCGGCGGCCGAGAGCGCGATGCTGGCCGGGGCAAGGTCGAGCCCGTCGATGCCGGTGCCCAGGATGATCTCGGTCAGCGGAACCTTGCCGGTCAGGGCGTGATAGAGCGTTCGTCCCTCGCGCGACAACCGCACCACGTCCTGTTGCGCCAGTCCGACATGGACGGTGGCGTTGCCCTGGGAGTCGGCATCGACCAGCAGCACCCGGTTGCCGGCCCGGGCCAGCACATAGGCGAGGTTGACGCTGGTCGCGGTCTTGCCGGTGCCGCCCTTCTGGAGCGCGATCGCCACGGTGACCGCCCGGCGCTGCGCGGTCGCGGCCGGGCGGGCCAGCCCGGCGATGCGCAGCACCCCGGCTACGTCCCGGGGCAACCGTTCGCGCTCGGTTTCCCAGCGCGAGATTTTCTGCTTGTCATAACGCCGCCCGGTCAGCTGGTTGAGCCACCCGGCGAAGTCCTGCTGGGTCAGCCCCCGTGCCTCGCGCGCCGCGCGCAGCTCCTCCCCCGTCATGTCCGCCTCCCGCCCTGGTGGATCGACCTTAGAAAGTAGGCGCAATGCCGTCAAGGGTGTCAACCTGGGGCCGGGGCCGGGGTGTCAACCGGGGGCGGTGGGTTTAGCCGGGCAGCGGCCCGAAACTTTCCGCCGGATAGCGGCTGAGCCGGCTGTCGGCATCGGGCGCCAGCCAGCCCAACCACCCCCACCCCCCCACCCCCCCC
>JBAXPR010000238.1:0-2143 GCA_037132135.1 Rhodospirillaceae bacterium | reverse complement strand
CGCAACCTCACTCTGCCAGAGAGCGGGCCGCTATCCACCCTCATGGTATCTTCTCAGCGGCGCGACTCTGGAGTTGCCCCGGTTGCGCCCGGAGAATCTGCCCGGACCGACGCCTTCGGCGGTGGTCGGCGGCAGCCGGGCGATCGCGTGGCTGGAGCCCGACCGCGGCATCGGCGACGCCTATCCCCCGGGGCAGGTGGTCGGCCGGGCGCTGCGCCGGATGGCCGAACGGGCGCCACCCGGGCTCGAGGAGGTCACCGTGGTCACGGGCAGCCGCGGCCTCGATGGGGTCGCGGTCTCGGCGCTGGCCAGTGAGGTGCGCCGGGCCGGGCAAGGCCGGGGCAGCGCTCCCGAGATTCGCCAGAGCGGCCGGCTGGAACCCGGGGCGGCGGTCTCGGCCAGTGCCGGCCTGCCCGGGGGCTGGCGCCCCGAGACGGCGCCTCCCTGGCGCTTCCGGGTGCTGCCACGCTATCAGCAGAGTCCCTGGGAGTCGTTGAAGCCGGTGGTCTACCGGTTCGGCTTCGACCTCGAATCGGAGCTGGAGGTGACGCCCGGGCTGATCTACAGCCATACCGTCCGCACCACTCTCCGCCATAACCTGGACTATCTCGATGCCAGTGTGATCCGCGCTCTGGTGCCGCACCGGACGGCGGTGCGCGGCGACCTTGCGCTCTATGTCGCGGCGGCGCCGGTCAACAGCCTGGAACAGGTGGCGGTGACCTGGCTCGCCCAACCGTCGCACGAATGGACGACCCGCCTCGCCGCCGGCTGGTTCGAGGAGATCTATGGCGGGCTTTCCGGCGAGGTGCTCTACCGGCCCTGGCGGCGGCGCTGGGCGCTCGGGCTCGAGGTCGATGCGCTGCAGAAGCGGTTGCCGGGCGCGACACCGTTCTTTGAACCTCACACCGGCACCGTCTCGGCCTTCGCCAGTCTCTATTACCAGTCGGCCGGCGGCGACATCGACGGTGCCGTTCATGTCGGCCGCTATCTCGGCGGCGATACCGGCAGCACCTTCGAACTCGGCCGCCGCTTCGATGGCGGCCTCCGCCTTGCCGCCTGGATCACCGGCACCACCGGGGCCGACCGGCTCGGGGTCGAGGTCGCCCAGCATCGCGACCGCTTTGATGGCGGACTGCGGCTCAGCCTGCCGCTGGGCCTGCTGCCGCTGGTGCCGGTGGCCAGCCGGGTCGACCTCGAGCTGTTGACGCTCGGTCGCGATTCGGGCCAGCGCGCCGAGGTGCCGCTGCGCCTCGAACCCCTGACCCGGGCCAGCAGCTATGGCGCCGTCTCGGGCAGCTGGGCGCGGCTGCTTGATTGACATCCGTCTGACCCCGGCGCGGGCGGCTTGACTTTCCGGGCGCCCCGGTGTGTGGTTGCCGCCTGTCGTACACGGGGTTTTTTGACCAGCCATGCACCCTTATCGCACCCAGACCTGCGGCGCCCTGCGCCTCGACGATGCCGGCCGGACCGTTCGCCTGTCGGGCTGGATTCATCGCAAGCGCGATCACGGCAACCTGCTGTTCATCGATCTGCGCGATCATTACGGCCTGACCCAGATCGTCGCCGATATCGAGCAGCCGGGCTTCAAGACCCTGGAAGGGCTGCGGCTGGAATCGGTGATCATCGTTACCGGCAAGGTGGTGGCGCGCACCCCCGACACCATCAACGACAAGCTGCCCACCGGCCGGATCGAGGTCGTGGCCGGCGAGGTCACGGTCGAGAGCATCGCCGATCCGCTGCCGCTTCAGGTCAACAGCGACACCGACGCCGGTGAAGAAACCCGGCTGCGCTACCGCTTTCTCGATCTGCGCCGCGAGAAGATGCATCGCAACATCCTGCTGCGCAGCCAGGTCATCGCCTCGATCCGGCGCCGGATGATCGAGCAGAATTTCGTCGAGTTCCAGACCCCGATCCTGACCGCCTCCAGCCCCGAGGGTGCGCGCGACTTCCTGGTGCCGTCTCGCAACCATCCCGGCACCTTTTATGCGCTGCCCCAGGCGCCCCAGCAGTTCAAGCAATTGCTGATGATGGCCGGGTTCGACCGCTATTTCCAGATCGCGCCCTGCTTCCGCGACGAGGACAGCCGGGCCGACCGCTCGCCGGGCGAGTTCTACCAGCTCGATTTCGAGATGGCCTTCGTGAC
>JBAXPR010000237.1:0-2148 GCA_037132135.1 Rhodospirillaceae bacterium | reverse complement strand
ATTCAGAACGACATTCTGAAGGAGTTCATGGTCCGCAACACCTACATCTATCCGCCCACGCCCTCGATGCGGATCGTCGCCGATATCATCGAATACACATCCCGCCACATGCCGAAGTTCAACTCGATCTCGATTTCCGGCTATCACATGCAGGAAGCCGGGGCGACCGCGGTCCAGGAACTGGCCTTCACCATCGCCGACGGCCTGGAATATGTCCGTGCCGCGCTTTCCAAGGGGCTCAAGGTCGACGAGTTCGCACCCCGGCTGTCCTTCTTCTTCTCGATCGGCATGAATTTTTTCATGGAGATCGCCAAGCTGCGCGCCGCCCGCCTGCTCTGGTCGCGACACATGAAGCGGCTTTTTGAGCCCAAGGACGCGCGCTCGCTGGCGCTGCGCACCCATTGTCAGACCTCGGGCGTCTCGCTGACCGAGCAGGACCCCTACAACAACGTCATCCGCACCACCATCGAGGCGATGGCGGCGGTCCTGGGCGGCACCCAGTCGCTGCATACCAATGCCTTCGACGAAGCGCTCGGCCTGCCCACCGACTTTTCCGCCCGCATCGCCCGCAACACCCAGTTGATCATCGCCGAGGAATCCGGCATTCCCAAAGTGGTCGACCCGCTCGGCGGCTCCTATTACGTCGAGGCGCTGACCGCGAGCCTGGTCGCCGCCGCCGACGCCCTGATCGCCAAGGTCGAGGACATGGGCGGCATGACCAAGGCCGTCGAGTCGGGGCTGCCCAAGCTCCTGATCGAAGAGGCCGCGGCCCGCCGCCAGGCCGCGATCGACCGCGCCGAGGAGGTGGTGGTCGGCGTCAACAAATACAAGGTGTCGAAGGCCGACGCCTCGGCGGTCGACGTGCTCGACATCGACAACAGCGCCGTGCGCGAGGGTCAGGTCGCCCGGCTGAAAAGCATCCGCGCCAGCCGCGACGAGGCGGCGACCCGGGCGACGTTGGCCGCCCTCACCGCCGGGGCCGCCGATGGTTCGGGCAATCTCCTGGATCTGGCGGTGCAGGCGACTCGAGCCCGGGCCACCGTGGGTGAAATCTCCGACGCCCTCGAAACCGTCTACGGCCGCCACAATGCCGTGACCAAAACGGTGTCGGGAGTCTACGGGGCCGCCTATGCCGCCGATGACGGCTTCAAGGCAATTCAGGCCGAGGTCGCCGCCTTCGCCGAAGCCGAGGGCCGGCGGCCCCGGCTGCTGGTGGTCAAGATGGGCCAGGACGGCCATGATCGTGGCGCCAAGGTCATCGCCACCAGCTTCGCCGATATCGGTTTCGACGTCGATGTCGGACCGCTGTTCCAGACCCCGGCCGAGGCGGCCCGGCAGGCGATCGAGAACGATGTCCATGTTATCGGCGCCTCATCCCAGGCCGCCGGCCACAAGACCCTGATGCCCCAGCTGATTGACGAGCTGAGAGCCCAGGGCGCGGGTGACATCCTGGTCGTCGCCGGCGGCGTGATTCCGCCGCAGGATTACGACCATCTCTACAAGGCGGGCGTCGCCGCCATCTTCGGCCCCGGCACCAACATCCCGGTCGCGGCCAAGGCAGTGCTGGAGCTGTTGAAGAAGAAGTGATCGGGTAAAGCGGCGGGAGGGGGGCGGCGCTCCCCTCGCGTCGGTCGTGACAATTTTTTTAGCTGGAGCGCCATTTATAAAAGTTTTTCGAGTCGCGCAAAAACTTTGTGGGCTTAAATGCTCTTTTGTCGCCCTTTAAAACGCCGTTTGAAGATCATCCCGGAAGCCGCCACGCCCGACCGCCTTGGTACCGGGGAGCGCTACATCGGCCAGAGGGGGCCTGCGAGAACGCTTTGGACTGCGTGTCCCGGTACCGCCCGTGGTTTCCATTATCGGACCGGGAATGAGGAAGAGCGTCCGCGAAAACGGCCAGATGGTCGGGCGTTACGGCACCTCCTACGATCCCGGCCCCACCCCCGGCGACGACCTGAAATTCGCCCTCAAGTGAGAACCGGCCGACCTCTGCCTGCTAAACGCCTGTTTCAAGGAAATCGACCCGCAGGAGATCGTTGGCCTTGTGGAACGGGAACCCACCGGCGCCTTCAGCCGGCGCGCCTGGTTCTTTTACGCATGCCTATCCGGTTAAGACATACACCCACTACATGTGGGATGTATCCAGTC
>JBAXPR010000236.1:0-2197 GCA_037132135.1 Rhodospirillaceae bacterium | reverse complement strand
GCGATCACTCCACAGATTGGTCCGCCACCGAACGCGGGGGGCTGAGCAAATACGGCGCGGGTGCACACTTCCACCACTTCCTGCCGCCTCGTTTCGCCGTCGCTAAGCTCACAGAACTCGCCGATGCCGGCGCGAATGGAAAACTGTTGGCCTTCGACGGTCGCCACCAGACCATCGAGGGTGGAGATCATGCCGGAGTGTCCGAGATTGCAGATGCCGCTGATCTGCATCAGCACGCCGCGAAAATATTCCTCGAGGCGGTCGCGGTGGAGATTGTACAGTTCTGGGGTGACGTCGAGAATACGCGCTAGTCCGCTGCGGTTGAGTTCGATGGTCTGGAGGTCCCTGTAACCTTTCAGCGCCGTCCGCAACGTGGTGTACAGCTTCTGCGCCGTCAGCTCGGTCTTATCCTTGTAGTCGTCGATGTCAAAGTGATCGATGACATAGCGTTCGGGGGCCATGCCCGGCTGCCCGGTACGGATCACGAGGCGGATCAGGCGGTTGCCGAGGTCCTTGCGGATGTGTTCCACCAACTTCAGTCCGGCGTCGTCGGTTTCCATCACCACGTCGATCAGTGCCATGGCGAGGTCGGGGTGTTCGCGCAGCTTTTCGGTGGCTTCGGCGGCAGATGCGGCCTCGATCAGTTCCAGACCGCGTCCGGCGAACTGGAATCCGCTCAGATTGAGGGCGGTGATCCGGCGAACATTCTGCTCGTCGTCGACCACCAGCACTTTCCACGGCGGAAGACGTAGCCGGGCCATCTCCGTGGGGGCTTGCGGCGGCTTGCGGACGATGTTCATGGCGCCGGCTCCTTTTCGCTCTGGCTTCGGCGGGGATACTCGATGATGAAGCGGGTACCCTTGCCGACGGCACTTTCGCATCGAATGCTGCCGCGCAAGGCCTGGGTGGCCAGGGTGTAGGCGATGTAAAGGCCGAGACCGCTGCCACCGGAGGAGCGACGGGTGGTGAAGAACGGTTCGAATGCCTGCTCTACGGTTTCGGCGGACATTCCGGCGCCGTCGTCGCGATAGTCGATTCTCACCGTGTCGCCAGCGACACCGGCCTGGATGCGGATGGTTCCTGTCCCGGTTCCATCGGAGTAGGCGTGCATGCGGCTGTTTTGCAATAGATTGCTTAACACCTGGACCACCGCCCCAGCGGGGCCGTAGACGCGAACGCCGGGAGCGCAGTCGACCTCAATGCGGATGCGGGTGGTCTTGAAGGCATTGTGTAGGCTTCGGTGAACATCCTCGATCACTTCGGCAAGATCATAGTCGCGCTCCATCTCCGAAGTCTGGTCGACTGCGGTTCGCCTGAAGCTCCTGACCATGTCGGCAGCCCGCCGCAGGCTGGACAGGCTCAGTTCAGCCGCCTCGTCGAGGGTCGTGAAGCGGGAGCGCAGGTCTTCCTCCGTTACCTCCTCGGCCGAGAGCAGGGCCCCCAGTTCGGAGACGACCTCGCGCGACTGGGACGCGGCGGCCACGGCAATGCCGATTGGCGTGTTCACCTCGTGGGCGAAGCCGGCCACCATGCGGCCGAGCGAGGCCATCTTTTCCGCCTCCAGGGCTTTTGCCTGCTCCTCCCGCAACCGCAGGTTCGCCTCAGCCAGTTCGGAGGTTCGCTCGGCGACGCGTTCTTCCAGGGTCGCGTTCAGCATCGAGAGGGACTGGTGGGCAGCCAGCAGTTCTTCGTTGCGTGCCGCCAGTCCGCTGTAAAGCCGTCGCAGCGCCTGCAGTAAGACCACGGTGCGGGGGTCGTCGGAGGGGACGTCCTGTTGAAAGGCGGCCTGAGGGGAGAGCCCGCCGCGAATCGCCGCAACTTGCCGGCCAAGCGAGCGGTCGTCGCCGAGAATGTGGAAGATCAGCCAGTTGGCCAGAAAGTCGAGGAGTTGGCCAAGGTTGACCGCTTCCCGGTTCCGTCTGCGCTCGAGCCAGGTGCCAACCTGACGGAAGAACTGGCGATGGGTCTCCCGGTGGCGGTCGGCATGATCCGCCGCCACGCCGTGCCCGGCCATAATCTCTTCTTCGCAATGGAAATGGTAGATGGTGTAGTCCGCCAGAGCATCCAGGGTCTGGTCGAGATGCTCAGGACTGGCTTGGTCCTTGTCTCTACCGAGGTCGTTGACCAGATCGACCAACCGTCGGGTATTTGCTCAGCCCCCCGCGTTCGGTGGCGGACCAATCTGTGGAGTGATCGC
>JBAXPR010000235.1:0-2237 GCA_037132135.1 Rhodospirillaceae bacterium | reverse complement strand
CTGGCGCTCAGTTTTGGGCCATCAGGACGCGTCCGAGAACCAGGACGAGGAAGCCGACGGGGATCATCCATTTGAGGACGCCGCGGAGTTCCTGGTAGAGGTCGCCCATGGGCGGGGCGTCGGCGGGCCGGATGCGCATCACGGTGAACACCAGCATCAGATTGATGCCGATGAAGCAATAGCCCATCCACATGGCGTCGACCACCGAATTGCTGACGCTGACGATGGTCGGCTGTTCCAGCACGACCTTGAAGTTGAGGGTCAGCAGCGCCAGGAGCGAGGTGAAAAGCTGGGTGGGCGAGGTTGGCCCGACATTGAAGAGACAGACGAGCGGCAGGAAGATGATTGCGATATAGGGCATGAAAATCTGGGTTACCGCCACCGATGAGCTGCGCTTGATCTCGACCGCGAGAAAACAGGTCGACAGCTGGCGCCCGGTAATGCTGCTGCTTTCCCCGATGTCGGTGGTGGTGCGGATGATCTGCCAGTTCTTGACCTGAAGCTTGGGGTTGGGCACCACCTCGGTGCCGCGGATCAGCACCACCTCGCGGCTGAACTCCGAGGAGGCCAGACGCAGCAGCAGCCGCTGGCGGTCGAACGGAAAATCGGCGAACGAATAGTTGGTCTCGAGACTGGCCGCCAGCTTCTCCGTGATCTGGACCGTGCCGTCGTCGCGGATGATCAGAATCATCCCGATCACCCGCGGCGTCTCGGTGCTGTTGAGGATGGTGATCTTGGGGGTCCAGATGGAGGCCATCCGGGCCCGGGCGGCATCGTTGAAATATTCATAGACGTCGCGGCCGGTCACCCGGCGGTCGAAGGCAAGGCGGCGGTCGCGCCAGACATAGGTCAGGGTCAGGGCCGCCTTGAAAAGGCTGTCCTTTTCACTGATCTCGGGAATCTGGTCCACCCGCAGCGTCGGCTTGACCCGGATCGGCAGACCTTCATCGACCGGCGGCCCGGGCGGTTCCGCCGCCGCCGCCGGCCCGGCCCAGCCGGCGCCCAGCAGGCCCGACAGCAGCAGGCCGGCCAGCAGCAGGGCCGCCATCCCGCGGCGCCGGCTCATGTGCCGGTCCCCCCGCTCCCGGGCTCCAGCGGCGGCGCCGAGCCGGGCGGAAAGCGGCGCAGCAGATCGACCCGCACCGATTCGATGCTGACCGCCAGGGCGCCAAGTTCGTCGCGCCGCCCGACCGCCTCGACCCGGGTCGAAAAATCGCCCGCCGCCAGCGTCTTCAGCCGTTTGCCCAGCCGCTCCAGCGGCCGCAGCAGCAGCCCCGAGACCACCAGCAGCGACACCCCCAGGATCACCAGCAGCCCGATGCCGGCGGCGACCGCCAGCCGGACCTGGGCATCCTTCAGGGCGCGGCCGAACTCGCTGATCTCCTTGACCCCGAACACCGCGCCGATGTTCTTGCCGCTGAAATCAAACAGCGGCACCTTGACCACCCCGACCTCGATGCCGCCGACGGTGCGGGTGTCAAAACCGACCTCGTTGACCCGGTCAACGTCGGACTCGCGCAGCGCCGCCGAAAGATAGGTCCAGTCCGTCACCTCGGCCACGAACAGCGTCTTGAGCTTGCGGGCCTCGGTCTTGCGCAGATGGCTGTGCGCCGGCACCGCCTCGTCCTTGATCACCATCGCCAGCTCGGCACCGGTCACCGTCTTCAGCTCCGACAGCGTCGGCCCCAGACCGCTCGCCAGCTCCAGCGCCCCGACATGCACCGCGCCCTGGTAAAGCGGCACCACGCCCCGCATCCCCGCCACCGAACTGATCTCAAGCCCCGACTGCACCTCCCGCGTCTGGTTGGTGAAGACCAGGATCGGCCGGGTCCCGCTCTGATCGTCCCCGAACTTGCCCGGTTCATGCAACCGCACCACCGTCGTCGCCGGTGGCGTCACGATGCCCAGAGCCTCGACGCCGTACTTCGTCACCGCCCGCTGATAGCCCGGCATCAGCATCCGCAGCAGACCCTCCCGGTCGCCCCGCGCCACCAGCTCGCCCAGTTGCGGCAACGCGCCAAGCTGCTCCGCCGTCGCCGTCGTCTGACGCTTCTGCTCGCGAAGAAACACCTCGATCATCGTCGAAATGCCCGAAAGCTGCTTCCGCTTCGCCCAGTCAACCGTCTCACTGGCATCCTGGTAAGCCAGAACGCTGACAAACCCCAATACAGCAGCCACACAAGACATCATGGCAAGAGGAGCGACGACCTTCAATCTCATGGCCGATAATCCTGAAT
>JBAXPR010000234.1:0-2310 GCA_037132135.1 Rhodospirillaceae bacterium | reverse complement strand
TTCGAGTTATTTCGCCGAAGGATTTTCGGATTCTGAGGTGAACAGGGTATACTTTTCACAGGAGGCTGCGACCATGGTAGTTCACATGAACTTGTTCGCCAAACTCAAAAAGCCCGCCCGAAGGCAGGCTTTTTTTATTACATTCTTTTTCGTCGTTCGACGCGACGAACTTCCGAAGCTAAGTGCTCCAGAGGATTAATTGTGAGCACTGGTGCAAGTTTTACGGCCCATCGCGCTGTTAGTTGGCGGCGACCGAGTTCAAGCTTGCTTATCACGGACTGGGTTGTCCCTGTCCGCTTTGCGAGATCGGCTTGCGACAAAGCAAGCGCCTCTCGCGCTTCCTTGAGAGAAGTCATAGTCACTCCAGTATTGAGGTTGATTCATCGCGATGGCAGCCATATCGTGCTTGCATCATCACAACCAATATGAATTATCTCATATCACACTGCGTTTTACAAGTTACATTGTAGAATAATGTCGCATTACTCCAATTTAATAAACATTGCTTAATCGTCTATGCGGCAGGCCAATCCGTTTTGTACTATATTGCCATACACGTCGACCATCAAATTACTTGCGCCATTGCAATGAGGGTTCAGACAGCATACAATGATCTCATCAATGTGAGGTGACAATGCGAGCCGCCATCTACGCCCGCTA
Source organism: Rhodospirillaceae bacterium (assembly GCA_037132135.1). Taxonomy (GTDB): domain Bacteria; phylum Pseudomonadota; class Alphaproteobacteria; order Azospirillales; family Azospirillaceae; genus BOG-933. Next base: position 1,650 of record JBAXPR010000234.1, on the reverse strand, counting down.
TAGCAGCGACCTTCAGCGCGACGCTAGCATTGAGGATCAAGTCAGAGTCTGCACGGTCCTCGCAGAACGCTTGGGCGCCCAGGTCGTCGAGGTATTCTCGGACTACGGCGTAAGCGGCTCGACCCAGCTTCGCTCCGGCCTCCAGCAGCTCCTGGCGGCAATGCGCGATGGGCGCTTCGATCTTGTGCTCGCCGAAGCCCTCGACCGCTTGTCACGCGACCAGGAACACGTGGCCGGTCTTCACAAGCAAATGTCTTTCGCAGGGGTGAAGATGGTCACCCACTCTGAGGGCGAGATCAGCGAACTCCATGTGGGCCTCAAGGGGACGATGAATGCGTTATTCCTCAAGGACCTTGCGCTGAAGACGCACCGGGGCATGGAAGGCAGGGTGCGCCAGGGCAAGGCCGCCGGGGGCAAATCCTATGGCTACCTTATTGTCCGGTCGCTTGACGCCCATGGCGAGCCAATCCGGGGAAACCGGGCCATCGACACGGCCGAGGCTGGCATCGTCCAGAGAATCTTCACCGAGTTCGCCGCCGGCCGCTCGCCAATGGCCATCGCCAGGACCTTAAACACGGAAGGGGTCCCCGGCCCCGACGGTGGAGCTTGGCAAGGAACGACCCTGCGGGGTCATCACCAGCGTGGAACCGGCATCCTCAGGAACCGTCTCTACATCGGCGAACTGGTCTGGAACCGCATGCGGTTCATTAAGGACCCCACCACTGCGAAACGTGTTTCGCGCCCCAATCCTGAGTCCGAATGGGTGGTGGAGCAGGTCCCCGACCTCCGCATCGTTGACCAGGACCTCTGGGACCGGGTTCAGCATCGCCTTCAGGGCGTCAGGGAGTCGGGGCAAGCTCAAGCCATTCGGTCCAGCGAATTCTGGAAGCATCGGCGCCCCCAACACCTCCTTACCGGTCTGACCTATTGCGGCAGCTGCGGTGGCATCCTCAGCAACGTGGGGCGCGACTATCTGGCCTGCGGAGCCGCACGCAACAAGTCTACCTGCTGCAACACCCGAGGTGTCCGCCGCGAGGTGATCGAGACCCTGATTCTGAACGCGCTCCGGACGCAGCTGATGGCGCCGGAACTGGTCAAGGAGTTCATCGCCGAGTTCATCCTCGAGACCAACCGGTTCCGCGCTTACGCCGAGGCCGGCCGGGTTTCCCAGCAGCGGGAATTGAGCCAGATTACCCGCAAGCTGACCGGGCTCTACGACGCTATCGCAGACGGCCTGCGGACCCCGGGGTTGAAGGACCAGCTTCTGGAGCTCGAACACCGCAAGGGAGCCCTCGAAGAACGCCTGGGCACTCCGGTGCCGCCCCTGCCCCGGCTCCACCCGAACCTGGCTGAGGTATACCGAGCCAAGGTCCAAAACCTCCACTTGGCTCTCGGCGAGCCCGCGACCCAGACCGAAGCGATCGAGATTATCAGGACGCTGATCGAGCGGGTGGTCGTTACGCCGGGGGAAGGCAAGAGCTTTGAGTTCGAGTTGATCGGAGACATCGCCGCCATGGTGGCGACGGGAGCAGACAGCAAAAAGCCCGCTCCAGATGGGGCGGGCGTTCTTGGTCCGTTTACCAGTTCGGTAAAGGTGGTTGCGGGGGCACGCAACCACCGACAGTTAACAAGTAAGTATATCGGGGAGCT
>JBAXPR010000233.1:0-2320 GCA_037132135.1 Rhodospirillaceae bacterium | reverse complement strand
GCCTTCATCGCTGCCGCCATGATCTGGATGAGGTGATTGTCGATTGGACCTAGGCGGCTCCCCAGGATTTGCCCAGGTGATGGTGACGGCAGATGTCCACCCGCCGGTACGGTCAGAAGCCGCCGTCCGGTCCACCGAGCCGCACCACCTCGTCCTCGGTCAGGGTGTAATTCCACACGGCGACCTGGCGCACGTCGATGGGCGCGCTCTCGCCGTTACTGTCGGCGAACAGGGTGAAGAAAGGCTGATCGGAGCCCGTCGCGTAAATGCCGAAGCGGCCGTCCAGAGTGTTCTTGTCGGTCTGGCGGTGGACCAGGGCGCCATTGATGTAATATTTCCGCTCGCCCCTCGCCATGTCAGCGGTGAACACCACCCGGTACCAAACCTCTGGGCGCAAGGCCATTTGCGAATAGCTGCCTTGGCCGACCTGTCCCGCCGGGTTGATCCACACGTCGCCGGCATTGGCGTTGGCTGGGTTGGTATTCATCAGCGCATAGGAAACCCCGAGCCTCGGCAGGCGCACGTCGAACAGCATGGTGTATAGATTGACCTGGCTGCCGCCGCCATTGGCGGCCATGCCGTGATCGACGAACAGAAAAGCCCCGTGTGGTATCTGAATGTGATCGCTGTCGAACAGGCTTTCGATCACCCCGGTGGAGCCCGGGCTATACAGGACCGGATAGCCCACGTCGGCCCCCTTCAAGGCCTGAGGCGTGGTGAACCTCCACCGCCCGGCCAGGCTGCGCGGCGCCTGGACCTGAACAAGCGGCAGCTTGTCCACATAGGGAGACGGCCGGAAACGCGCCCAGTCAACGGTGAAGCCGATATCCTCCAACATGGCCAGGTCGAGTTGGCTGGGGTATTCGCGGTAGCCCTGAATGGGGTCGACCCCTTGCATCAGGTCGGCGTCGGCCGAGGGGCGGCCCCGCAGCATGCGCCCCCCGGCGGTCTCGCCGTGGTAGGCGGCGCCAACGTGGGACGAGTCCCCCGCCAACGGGATGGGGTGGCCGACCAGCGCCGTGGCGTGGCGGCCGGTGAAGAACCCGCGCCGGACCAGATCGGTGAAGGAAAACGGGGCGCCGTCCAGATAGATTCCCAGGCAGTGTCCCAATTCATGGAGCGCCGTGGTGAGAAAGTCGTAGTGGGTCGCATTGGGCAGATCGTCCACCCGGTCCGCCGACTGGGCGAAGAACCACGGACGGCTTCCCCGGTCGGTGAAGGCGATCTGGCAGGCCCAGGGCTGGTGCGGCGTCCCGTTGGCCCGACGGTAGAGATCGCCGATCATTTCCGTCCCCGGCCGAGGAGCCCTGGAAAAGGCGCTTCGTCCGGCTTCGTACCCGTCGGTACGGCTCGACAGCAACTTGGCCCAGGCCTTCGAGATGCTGGGGTCGGTGAAAATGAAGACCAGCAGATCGCCATAGCCGGCCGGCATTGGCACGGCCAGGGTCTCACCGGTACGCGGATTGTCCATCCGCACCCGGGTGCCGGGCGGCACCGGGGCAAATTGGTCGGTGAGAAGCGATCCCCAGATGTCGGCGGCCAGTTCCAGGGTCCGCAGGCGCTCAGGATGTTGGGAAATGAACCCGCCGTCGAACCGGGTGTCGAAATGAATCTCGACCGCCCCCGCCTCGCGCGCCGGTGCCAGAATCGACAGCCCGATCAACAGCGCGGCCATCAGCCGGCGCACGGCGCTGGTCCCGATGCAGCCGATGCGACCGAGCGATCCAAAGTAAAGGTGAGCGACAGACGAAGACAAGGAGCGAGCCTCTGGCTTGGCTGGTTCCGGAGAACCCGGAACATCGATCGCAGCGGGTTGGGACCCATTTTCGGAACGTCCGCACGCCATGTTCAGGATCGGGGACGACGCCGAACGCGGGTTTCCCCTTTCCCTGGATGCGTCCCGTTACCGCACCCGCGCCGGTACCAGCCCCGCTGAGCCGTCAAAGACGTCTGACCCAGAGTGCCGACCGGACGGATACCCGGTATCATCTTGACCGTCAAGCCGCCATCACCTTCCGGTCCTGGGCGTTTTCGGCAAAAATTCCAGCCTGGCGGTCGGCTGGGAGTGCGTTTTGTCCGCTTGGCCTGGGGATAAAGTTCGAGGGAGCCAGTTCGGCGGTGATCGTGCCGCGGTGGGCGACCACGCAGACCCGGGCCAACTCCTGCTGGCCGGCATAGCGGTCGGAAATCCAAACCCCGGGGCGATGCTCGCCGAGCACGTCCTCGGCAACGGCGCGGCCCCGGCCGGGGGCGATCTCATGCAGAACCGCCCGCTCGCAGAGAAACACCCAATGCCAGTGCAGTTTGCCGTCGATCCGGG
>JBAXPR010000232.1:0-2424 GCA_037132135.1 Rhodospirillaceae bacterium | reverse complement strand
GACATCATGGCAAGAGGAGCGACGACCTTCAATCTCATGGCCGATAATCCTGAATCGCATCTATGGAGAACCGCTGCCGACATTATGAGGTTCCCGGCGCATCGCGCAAGCGTTGCCTGTGCGTCAAACCGCACCCTGCCTGCAAAGACCGGCCTTGCTTTAGGGTCGCGGATTGACATTATGGCAGCAAAAGCGGCGGAGGCGTCAGGTGTCGGAAGAAAGCAAAGTTCGTCTGTGGATCTGGGCCGGCTTCATGTCGGTCCTGGTTGTGCTCACCGTCGTCGGCGTGGTGAGCTATCTGTCGTTCGGCGGCACGGTCGACAAGTTCGCCGAATCGAGTCGGATGGGCGAAGCGACGCTCAAGGTCTTGCTCGCCGACCGCAATACCGCCTCGTTCCGGCGCTATGCTCAGTCCTTTCTCACCACCGGGGATGAGGCGCTGCTGAAGCGGCTCCATGAGCTGCAAAAGGAGGTCGCTCAGGAGATCGGCGCCGGATTGGCCATGACCGAGGCGGCCGATCTCAAGCAGGGGGTCGAGCGACTCCGCGATCTTACGGTCTCGTTCAACGCCCGCTTCGAGCAGGCGGTGGAGCTGCGGGCCAGGAAGATCGCGATGCTGGGCGAAGCCGACGCCATCGGCCACCAGGGCCGCGTTGCCCTTGACGAGTTCAGCAAGACCTACCATGCCGACGCGGCGGTGGCGCTGCCGATGGAAACCCTGATGCGGTCGCGACTCGACCTCGCCCGCTTTTCGGCCCGCTCGACCGACGAGCTGAGCCGGCGCGCCCTTGATCTTGCCGCCACCTACGCCCGGGAGGCCAGGGACCTGGCCGCCGGTCAGCCTTCGGAGCGCCAGGGCAAGCTGGCCGAAATCGCCGCTCTGGGCGAACGCTACAGCGCCAGCCTGATCGCCGCATCGGCGGTGGCGCTGGGCCTGGAGACGCTGACCGGGCAGGTGATGGAGGCGATCGGCCACGAAATTTCCTCGACCTCGAACGCGCTGCGTAAGCTGCAGACTGAGCGCGCCCTGGAAATCGACCACAAGGTCGGCGACTATGTTCTTCATGCCAAGGTGACGATCGGCGTGCTTACGGCGATCGCCATCGTGATCGCCATGTTCTGCGCCGTGCTGATCAGCCGGATGGTCTCGCGTCCGATCGCCGAGATGGCCACCGCCGCCCGGGTTGCCGAGGAGATCGGCGAGTTGATCAAGATGGCCGCCCACGACGGCGATTTCCGCAACCGCGCCGTCACCGAGGGCCGCTCCGGCTTTGTCGCCACCATCAGCCATGCCGTCAACCGGCTGTTCGATTCGGTGTGTACGGCCTTCGAGTCGATCGGCACCGATGCCGGCAAGGTCGCACTGGCCGCCAGCGATGCCAGCGGCGCCGTGGTCGAGGTCAACGCCGGCGCCGCCGATCAGGCGCGCTCCTTGGAACAGGTGCGTGAAGCGATCCGGATGTCGGCGGAGGCCATCACCAAGGTCAGCGGCAGCGCCGGCGCCGCCAGCACCGTTGCCGATCAGGCCAGCGGTCTGGTCAATCGCGGTCAGATCTCGATCGCCGAACTGGCCGATCTGATGACCGCGATCGCCGGCACCAGCCGCGAGGTTGCCCAGATCACCCAGGCGCTCGGCCACGCCGCGACCAAGACCGACATCCTCGCCACCACCGTCGCCGGCGAGGCCTTCCGGCTCGGTGAGCCGGGGCGGGATTTCACCACCATCTGTCAGCAGGTTTGCGGTCTTGCCGCCGAGACTCGCGGCTTTGCCACCCGGATCGGGCAACTGGTCGAGGTCACCAACCGCGACCTGCAGGCCGGCGCCGCCGCCGCCGCCAGTGCCCGGCAGATGATCGACGAGATCCACCGCCGGGTGCTCGAGACCGACGGCATGATCCGCTCGATCGCCGAAACCATGATGGCGCAGCAGTCGGCGATCCTCGAAATCGACGCCACCACCAACAGCCTCGCCGAGATCGGCGAACACAATGTCGAGGCCGGAGAACAGATTTCCCGGCGGCTGGTGGAACTGCGCCAGCTTTCCGAGGGAACCCGCGCGGCGATCGCGGCGTTCAAGATCGATCGGGAGCCGCAGGGCTGAGTGCCGTTGGTGCGACCGGGAGCGGGGCACGGCCGAGGCTGCTCGGCCGGCCTGCAGATTGACAGTGATGGAGGAGCCTGGTGCGCATGCCGTTCATGAAGGAGCCGGCCAAGCTGCTGGCCATGGCTGCGATCGGTACCGGCATTGGTTTTGCTGTTGTTGCCGAACTCTGCAGTGATGATTTTATGCTCCACATCATCTCAAGTTACGTTTTTTATGATGAATTGGCCGGGATGGCGCTCGGACTGCTGGTCGGAATGGCGGCCTACTGCCCCGAGTCAGTCAAAATGTGGATACAAGTGCCGCAGCTTAATGCGTGCATC
>JBAXPR010000231.1:0-2472 GCA_037132135.1 Rhodospirillaceae bacterium | reverse complement strand
GACTGGATACATCCCACATGTAGTGGGTGTATGTCTTAACCGGATAGGCATGAGTTGACCTTTAACGGCGACGGCGACGGCGAGACCGCGGGCACCCGGTTGCGCAAGACGCCGGTGGTCTATACCGGGATTGCGCTCGACCGCATCGAGGCGATCGACCTCACGACGGGCACGGCCAAAATTTCGTTCGACCTATGGTTTCGCTTTCAGGGCGCGCCCCCGGTGGCCGACATCCTGTTTTCGAACGCCGTCGAGCCGATTGCCCTCGGCAGCCCGGCGGAGAGCGTCAGCGTCAATGGCATTGAATACCGGCTTTACCGGGTTTCCGGCCGCTTCAAGACCAATTTCGACGAGCGCCGGGCCACCCCCGGCGGTCTGATCACCGGCGTTCAGTTTGCTCATCGGACCCTGTCGCGCGACCAGCTGATCTATGTCGTCGACCCGGCCGGGGTCACTCCGGAAATGACGGCGCTGTCGAAATCGGTGATGCGGGGGAGCGAGTGGCGGATCGCCCGGGGCAACGCCACCGCCGATATCGTCGATCGTCCGACCAAGGGCAATCCGTTGCAGGGGTTGACCGGCAGCGAGAGCCGGCCGTTCTCCAACTTCGTTTATTGGGTCGAACTCGGCCCGCGCGATCCCAGCCTGCGCCGGCAGCTGACCGGGGAAACCGCGCTGTCGGCCGCGGTGGTGGCCACCCTGGCCCTGATCGCGGCCCTGATCGTCGATGCCGGCGGGCCGCTGCGGCCCTGGCGGCGGGCCAGACTGATTGTGGTCGCGCTGGCGGCAGCGCTGTTTCTGCTTACCTCGGAATCGGCGGTATTCGATTCCATCGCCAGCGTCGGCCTGGACTGGGCGGAATCGCCGGTGATGGCCTTCTATGACTTTCTCTGGTGGCTGGTGCCGGCGATTCTGGTCAATCAGGCGATCAGCCGCTTTGCCTGGGAGCAGCTGGAAAAAGTCAGCAAGCGGATCATTCCGCGGGTGATCAAGACCTTTGTCTCGGCCCCGGTTTATTTTGTGGCCTTCTTCGGCATCTTTGCCAACGTCTTTCAGCGCGATGTCACCAGCCTGATCGCGACCTCGGGCGTCCTGGCCATGATCATCGGCCTCGCGCTTCAGAGCAATCTTTCCAACATCATTTCGGGGATCGTGATCAATCTGGCGCGGCCGTTCCGGCCCGGCGACTGGGTCCGGGTCGGCGATGCCCCGATGGCCAAGGTGCTCGATATCTCCTGGCGCGCGGTCAAGGTCCAGACCTTCAGCAACTCGGTGATCAGCATTCCCAATTCGGTGGCGGCCAGCAGCCGGATCGAGAACTGCTCCTACCCCAACAACCGCTATTTCATCTTCCAGACCCTCTACTTCGACACTGCCAACGATCCGATTCGTCTCACCGCGCTTCTCTACGATGCTCTTCGTCTGACCGACAGCGTCGATGGCCGGTCGCGGCTGGATCTGATGTGGGTCAAGTTCAACGGCGTCACCGATCTCGGCCTCAAGTTCCTGATTGCGTTCGACGTCTATGACCGGTCGTTGATGAACTCCCAGGAGCATGCGGTGTTCACCAGCACCGCCCGGGTGCTCAAGCATGCCGGGATCAGCCTGGGCGGCCAGACCGAAGCCAACATCGCCCGCTTCTTCCGGCGGGGCGGGCTTGGCAGCGGCCTCGAGGCGCTGAGCCGGGGCGAGGCGCTGCCAGGAGAAGCGTTGCTGGCCGGAGTCGATGGCTTTGCCGAACTTGATGACGCCGGGCGGCAGCGGTTGGCCGAGGCCATGGTGCGCCGGCAGGTCAGGCCGGGCGAAGTTCTGGTTCGGCACGGCGCGGCCACTGCCGGGGCGGCCCTCTACCTGATCGTCGAGGGCGTGGTGTCCGCGAGCACGGTGACCGCGGCCGGTGAGCACGAGGTGGCACGTTTCGGTCCCGGCGATTGCGTCGGCGAGGCGGCACTCTCGGCCGAAACCCAGCCCAACACCCTGACCGCCGCCGGGCCGCTGACCGTGTTCGAGCTGCCGGCGGCGGCGGTGCGCGCGGCAGCGGCCGACCACCCCGCGCTCCTGGAGCGCCTGCACCTGATCCATGGCGAGCGTCAGGCTCATTATCGGAGTCTCGACGCCGCCCGCGAGCCGGCCCGGGCCGCCGACCACGACGATGATCCCCGGACTTGGTTCGCCGGCATCAGAGCCTTGTTCAGGCGTCGTCGGCCGGTCTGACGCTGGCGAGCGAACTGGGCGCCACGGGGTGTCGTTGCGGTGGCATCGCGAGACAAATGGCCGCACCCTGCCAAAATCCGCTGCCGTTTGAATACAGCCGGCCTACTTTAGTTCAGTTAGCTGAGGTGTTTGATCTAGGACAGAGTGGCCTCGCTCGTACAGGTATTCGGCAGACATCCTGAATTTCGATGCAAATAATAATTATTATACCCTGTTCACCTCAGAATCCGAAAATCCTTCGGCGAAATAACTCGAAAG
>JBAXPR010000230.1:0-2476 GCA_037132135.1 Rhodospirillaceae bacterium | reverse complement strand
AAGCGCATCAGGGAGCCGTATCGTCTTCCACCAAGCGCGTCGGAGAGTAAATCCCCCCCGACGTGGCGACCCACCACCTCATAGTCCGATGATAGCGCCAACCCCTTAACCCGGCGTTAACGGCAAAAGATAACCAGCAAGCACCGCCTGATCATAACATTTCAAGTCATCATTTATCTTTCGGGTGAGGACAGGGAGAATCCTTATGAGGCTTTCGTAACGAGCATATTTTTGCCATATAATTCCAAGCGATGCCAAATCCCTTCGCAGCATTTTCTTAATAATTCTCCCATTAAGCAGCTCTGTTTCTGGGCTCGGCAATTCGAGGCATTTGCCGGAGGTCGAATCGATTGAATGGTGGTGGTGGGTTTCCGGCTTCTCCTCGACGCGGCGCTGGAGGCGCGTCCATAATGCGGGCTATCTCTGATTGAGTGGGAACTCGTGCCGCGCGGCGGCCTCCGCAAGGGCGGCGCTTCGAAGGCCATACTGGGTCCGGACTTGCGGCGGAACCATCGAGAGAAACTGGCTGAGCGCTTGGTGGGTTGGTCCGTCGAGCACCCCGCTTATCGGGCCATGGTAGAGGTCGAGCTGTGTCAATGCCGTCTGCAAACGGGCAACCGGCGAGGTTTTCGCTACCGCAGGCTCAGTCTGGGCTGGTGAACCGGGTGGCGGCGGGGGCGGTGAAATCGCCAACGGCGCCGGCGGCTTGCGGGGAGGCTCGCTGGAAATGGCGAATCCCGTCCCCGGCTCGGTCTTTGCCGCCGTGTCCGACGCTGGCGGGGGAGACGGCGGAGGCGGAGTCGGGGCCTCGGCAGCGACGGGCGGTGCGGGTGGCGGCGCAAGCGGCGGCGGCGCCGGTTCGGGCGGAGCGCTGGCACGGGCCAACTCGGGCGGGGGCTTCGGCCCTTCGGACTCGTACATGAAGCGCAAGCCGATGCTGACCGCCATCACGACGGTGGCGAGTGCCGCCACCGGTACGCTCCACGACCAGCGTTTGGACGGCTGGCGCGGGGGCGCGGCGGGACGATCCGGTGCCGGTGCGCCGGTGGTTGGCTCGGCACCGGCCGGGTCTCGCTGCTCCTGGGCTTCCTTCACGTAGCAGAGGCCGACCAGATACGGCTGGAAAACCTCGGTGATGTAACCGGTCTTGTTGCACTTCGGGCATTCGAGGCTGCCGGGGCACTCGTAGCACAGCGCCACACGGTAGAAGGCTGAGCCGAAATCCTTGAGATAGAACTCGGTCCCGATGTCGATATGGCGGAGCATGAGCGCGTTGGCGGCGGCCTCCTTCAACACCCGCAAACCTTCGGGGTCGGCCATCAGCGCATTGTATTCCGCTTCGAAGACGTGGGTGACGTTGTCGGGATCGGTCAAGGGGAAGGCATCGCCGGGCGGCACCTTGCCCGGCAGAGTGGTCAGCCCGACCTGCCAGCCAACGTCGATGTCAACGGCCAGCAGGACATCCAATGGCAAATGGGACTGGGGTGTAGACAGATGCTGATTGGACGGCATAAAGCCACGCGGACGAGACGGATCATTGATGCAGGTGACCCCCACATCATGGCATAACGGTACACCCGGCGACTACGTCGTTGTAGCATATTGCATGAGCCGGCTCCGCGATTTTCCGGGTCGCTGCCGCGCCGAGGCCGTGACGGGTGCGGCGAATGAGTTGTCGGCGGACGCACCGAAATGTTAAGGTAGCGCCTCGCCTTTTCGAGTGGCGATAACGTCAATTGGGGGAAAGTTGACGATGGTTCCTGGCGGGATTGGCCACGCGGTGGTTCGCAACACCCTGATTGCAAAAGGAATGGCCCCGGCGAAGGCGGCGGCGTTTCCGGGTATCGAACATGTGGTGGTTCGCGATGCTCTCGCCACCAAGGCGCTCACGGGCACCGGCGCGGCCGGCAGCGCCGCGGTTGCGGCCGGGGGCGGCTCCGGTGCGGCCAAGACGCTGATAACCGGCGGCACCATTTGGAGTGGCAAGGGCTTCAGCCTCGGCCTCGGCCTCGGTCTCGGGGTTTGGGGACCGGTTTTGGTCGGTGCGGCCGGAGCGGCGGCGGTCTATGCCTACCTCCGCTATTGTCAGCGGCGGGCCGAGGCGGCGGGTGCTGAGTCCTCGGGCGAAACCGCCGACGAAGGTTTCATGGCAGGCCAGATCTGAATCCGGCCATCGGTAGGCGGCGATGATCATCGACTCGATATGGAAAACCATTCCCTATCTGCTGCTGATGATGGGGATATGGCTGTTGGTGGTTGGCTTGGTGATGCTGGTTCGGTCGGTCGACGGGGCGCTTACCGTTTGGTTCTGGTTGCGCCTGATAGCCGCCGCCGCCGCATGCTACGGAAGCTGCGTCTGGATTCACAAACGGCACGAAAGCGCGTAGCGCCTACCGGATGATCGGCTCGCGCGCCGCCGGTCGGCGATGCGGCCTCAGTCCCTGCAAAAGCGGGTTGGTCTCGGCCGTTGCTCCTG
>JBAXPR010000229.1:0-2485 GCA_037132135.1 Rhodospirillaceae bacterium | reverse complement strand
TTGAACAAACTCTATCCCTAGTGGGTGTATGTGTCAACCGGATAGGCATGGTTCGGTATAGGTTGCATCGGGCCCCCGCAACCAGCTTGATTTGCTCAATTAGCCCGGTACCAGAAATGGTCCCGGGCTTTTTGTTGCCGTTACCGCAAAGCTCCAGGATTCCAGCCAGTTCACCGCGAAGTTCGACCCGCAGGGTGCCATCGGTGGGGACCAACCGAACCTCTTCGATCAGGCTGCGGATCAGCTCGAAGGCCCGTTCGCGCTCGGTGCCATGGTCGAGCACCTCGCGCAGAGATGCCACCTTGCTCCGGTAGAGGTCGGCAAGGTTGGGGTGGAGGAGGGGGGCCTTCTCCTTGGGCAGTGATGCGAGGCGGGCCTCAAGCTCTTCCCGCCGGTCTTCGAGGGCCTTCATCTTGCCATTGAGGGGGCGCCAGTCGGCGCCGTTGGCGATGGCCATCACCAGCTTGTCGATCTGCTCGGGCAGGCGGGCCAGTTCGGTCTGGACCGCCCGTGATTCCGCAACTTGCTCGGACTGTAGGCGGTTCAGCTCGCAGATGAACTCCTCGACAAAGTGCTTGAACAGGTCGGGTTCCATCAGGCGGTGTTGGAGGCCTTCGAGGATCATGGTCTCCAGATGGTCGCGGCGTATGGTCAGCAGATTGTCGCAAACGGCGGCGCCCTTGTTGCGGGCGGCGGCACAGCCGAAGTGGTTGGCGCTCATCTTGACGAAGGAGGCGCCGCACTGGCCGCAGGTGAGCAGGCCTGAGAGCAGGTACTTGGGTCGGGTCTTCTCCCAGAATGGCTTGTCCTCCTGGCAGTCGGGCCGGGTGCCCTTCTTGACCAGCAGCTGACGGTCATTGACCGCCTGCCAGAGCTCGGCGGGAACGATCGTGAGATCGGGCACCTCCTGGATGATCCAGGCGCTCTCGGGGTTGGGCCGGGAGACCCGCTTGCCGGTGTCCGGGTCTTTGATGTAGCGGAGGCGATTCCAGACCAGTTTGCCAATGTAGAGCTCGTTATTGAGAATGCCGGTACCGCGGGAGCCATTGCCGTTGATGGTCGATGGCCCCCAGGCGACTCCGGATGGGCCGGCCACGCCGTCGGCGTTGAGGTCCATAGCGATGCCCCGGGGTGACCGGCCGGCAGCGAACTCAGTGAATATCCGCCGGACGATGGCTGCCTCGGTCTCGTTGATCCGGCGCAGGCCCCGCTCGCTATCCCCATTGGCGTCCGGCTGTCGCACAATGTCATAGCCGAAGCAGTTTCCACCGCCGGCGCGCCCGGCCTCGACCCGGCCGCGCATGCCGCGTCGGGTCTTCTCGGCAAGGTCCTTCAGGTAGAGGGCGTTCATCGTGCCCTTAAGGCCGACATGGAGATCGCTGATCTCTCCCTCCGACACCGTGATGAGCGGGATGCCGGCGAATTGGAGGCGCTTGTAGATGCCGGCGACGTCGGCTTGGTCGCGGCTGATGCGGTCAAGGGATTCCGAAACGATGACGTCAAAGCGGGCCGCCATGGCGTCTTCGAGCAGTGCCTGCAGCCCGGGACGTAACATGGTACTGCCACTGATTGCCCGGTCAGCGTAGGTCTGGACCAGTTGCCATCCCTCGCGGTCGAGGCGCTCCCGGCACACGCGAACCTGATCCTCGATCGAGGCGTCGCGCTGCTGGTCGGAGGAGTAGCGGGCGTAGATGGCAGCCTTCATGACGACCTCAAATCTGGAGTGACTAACAATATAATAGGTGCGGGTGTTTGGCAAGACAGGGTGCGAAAGACGCAGACTGTTAGTCCAGCTTAGGTAAATCCAAAATGTAATCAACTAAGTACCACGAAAAATCTGACCATAATAGCAAATATAATATAATTATTGTTGTGCAAATTAAAATATTATGAAATAATCTTAATAGTCATGAAGCGCGAGATGACACATTATCACCGCAACATGATAAATCAACCTACAATACTGGAGCGTACATGACTTCTCTCAAGGAAGCGCGGGAAGCGCTTGCTCTGTCGCAAGCCGATCTCGCAAAACGGGCTGGAACAAACCAGTCTGTTATCAGCAAACTTGAACTCGGCCGTCGTCAACTCACGGCGCGGTGGGCCATAAAACTAGCTCCCGTGCTCGCGACATCGCCGATTGAGCTGTTGGCTGCGGAAGTTCGCCGCGTCGAACGCCGAGCACGAGTGTAATAGGGAAAGCCCGCCGCTGCGCGGGCTTTTTCTATTGAGCCCAAGAGCCTTGTGGAGCGTCAGTTTCAGAGGGGCGGTTGGTTATGACAGCGAACATTTACTCTTCGTCCTCTGGCACGGCGGGTTGCGCCATTGCGTCCCGGCGTAAAATTTCAACTACCGACTGGAGGCCGCGCGCAGCCTCAACGCTCCTGGCGAGATTATAATAGCGTTCAGTGTTGGCCAGGGTCGTATGACCAAGTGATCCACCCCCCATGAATTGGTCCACCTCGTAGTATGGTTTACGATCCTG
>JBAXPR010000228.1:0-2508 GCA_037132135.1 Rhodospirillaceae bacterium | reverse complement strand
CTGGATACATCCCACATGTAGTGGGTGTATGTCTTAACCGGATAGGCATGCAAGGACGCTTTCAGGCCCGAGACACCGACCAGAAACCATTTCTTCTGGGTTTGAACCAACGTGCCATCGGCCTTGCGCTCCTGTTTGACGCGGGTCAGCGGCGGCGCGGCATCGCCTCGGGCGCCTTTGGTCACGATCACCCGCGACGACGGCGCCCGTTTCGTCCAGGCGAAGACATCATCCCGCCATGCCCCGGCATCGATGGCGAGGCAGTCGGCCGGCCGCTGGCCTGCGAAGGCATCGGGCCATGTCCGGCCCACCAGCGCCGTCAGGTCGCGGTGCGCGGCCTCGGTCGAGACGTGGTGGTGAATGATGCCCCAATCGATTACCACACGTTGCAGCTTCGGCCCCCAGGCGACCACCTGGAACTCGATGCGGTCGATCTGGCAGTCACAGCCGACGGTGACCATGAACATTCCGAGCGGCACCACGCCACGGGGCAGGCCGGCGGCTTCGGCCCGGTCCTTGACGCTCTGCCAGTCCGGGGCTTCGGTCGCGGTCTGGTACGCCTGCCCGATGTTGTCGTTGAGGAAGGAGCGTTCGGCTTCCGGGTTGCCCTTGGCCCGAAGCCATGCCTTGGCGAGGTTGGCCCAACTTTCCAGCGGCGAATAGGCCGCCCAGAGATAGACGCTGATGGTTTCGGCGCCGGGATGCTCGGCGACCCACTGACCGCGCCGGTTCATCGCCTCCCGGTGCCGTTCCTCGATCTTGCCGCCGCAGTGAATGCAGGTGAAATGGGCGTCGTCGGGGTTCGCTTCATCCAGGCACGACAGCATGGTCGACCATTCGAGGGCCTGGAACCCATCGCAGTGCGGACAGGGGACATGGTAGCGCTCACGGGTTCCCCGCTCCCAGGCGCGGGTAATCCGGCATCCCGGCAGCACGTCGGGGGTGGAAATTTTAAGGATTTTGCCGCCCGTGGTCAGAAACGCCTTGGTGCGGCTGTCGGCCTGCACCTCGGGATCGCCCGAGCCGTTGTCGGCCAGCCATTTCGAGATATCGTCGTGTATGGCGATCGGGTAGGAGTCCATCGACAGCTGCGAGGGCGAGTTCGCCCCGGCCAGTTGCAAATAGCCGCGCCCGTCGCGCCGTGACCAGTACATCGCCGAATTGCCCGAGCGGGCGCTGTCCGGCTGCATGATCCTGGTCAGCGCCGGAGAGGCATCGACCATCTTCTTGAACTTGTTCCGCTTCCATTTCTTGGCGTTGCCATCGGTCGGGTGGACGTAGAACACCGGCTGCGGCGCCTGATTGAGCGTGGCGCCGACGAAGATTTGGGCCAGCACCGTGCCGCCGAGTTGGGCCGATTTCCGGATCACCACGACATTGGCCGGGTGTTCCGGCGACAGCACATCGAGAATCCGCCGGAAGAACGGGAAGCGGTCGGGGTTGTAGGGACCGGGAAACGGCGATTCCGTGCCGAAGGCGATGTTGTCCACGGCCCAGCGGTTGAGATCGACCGGCGGCGGTGGCGACATCACGCGGGCGATGTCAGCGCGGGCGACCGTTCGCGGATCGGCCAACAGCTTCAGACGCACGCCATGGCCTCCTCGTTTTCGTCGTCGTCGGCTTCGTCGATGGTCTGTGCGTCCGCTCGCGCCGCCTGATCGGCCAGACGCTGGCGCAACTGCCGGAAGCCATCCCGAAGCACCCGACCGAACTCGCGCGGCCCGGCCCCGGCCACCGCAACCGCCAACACATCCGACGCGGCACCGGTCACCAGCCAAGTCTCGACGGCCTGCACCAGCTCGGCCAATTGCCGCGACCATTCATCGCGGGCGTCGTCGGTCGGCATCCAGCGCCCCTCAAGCTCGGCCGCCCGAGCGCCATCGACCTGGAGCGCCAGTTCTTCCCGGTCGGCCCTGGCTTTCAACAGGCGGGCCTGATCGTCGGGAAGCGGCGCCGCTTCGACCGGCGCCGTCGTCGCCCTCCCGATGACCGGCTGAGATTGGGCGAGTTGCTGCCCGAGATCGAGCGAAACGCCCAACTGCCCCAGCGCCACGTCGACGTCGATCTGCGCCCCCCGGCCATCGCCGACCAGCGCCGGGCCATGAAGCTTGCCCTCCCTGATCCACTTCGAAACGGCGGCCGGCGTCCGATTGACCATTTCCGCAAACCGGCTTTTTGAGGTTAGGTTCATAGACTTTACCTTTGACGCTGATTTAACCCTTTGAAAAAGTACACACTTTACCAATGAACCGGGGTCTAACCACTCTTGTTAGCCGATGGCGGGGAGGACCCGCCGTTTCTGACGCACTGACACACTCTGACGCATTTTCCCAATACACCGGCAAAAGCTATATTGCGTGTATTGCTACCTATGATATTCAACCAAAGTGACGACTTTAATGTTGCGTGGGAGAATGCGTCAGAGTGCGTCAGTGCGTCAGTGCGTCAGAGGATTAGGCTTGAAACCCAATCAAGCTCTTGACGCAATATCACGTCTGTGATTCAAGC
>JBAXPR010000227.1:0-2509 GCA_037132135.1 Rhodospirillaceae bacterium | reverse complement strand
TTCTGGAAAATACTATATCTAGTGGGTGTGTGCGTCAAGCCGATAGGCATGGACTCTACATGCTCTATAAACGACAGCATACCGATTGAAAAATGGCTTGGCTGGCTTCTGTCAGCGCTGGCCATCTCGCTCGGTGCCCAGTTTTGGTTCGATACGCTCGGCAAAATCATCAGTCTGCGCTCATCCGGGGCTAAACCAACCTGAAGCGGCCGCGTTAAAATTGTACCATCTTGTCGTGCTGGCCGATTCACAGGGTAGAGAAACACTTGATCGTTCTAGCGTTCCTTTACCCTGTGAACCAGTCGCGATTTGACCCATAGCATAGCACTGTTTCTCCAGCACGGCGCAGCCAACCCGGCCGGCGGCAAAACGGGAATCCATGTGACAGCGGCACCCGCGTTCGGCTATACTCCCCGCCCATGAGCCAGATATTCTTCAGCTACAGCCGGGCCGACAGCGCCGCCGTAAAGCCCCTGGTCGCGGCGTTGCGCGCGGCGGGGGTGGAGGTGTGGCAGGACGAAAGCGCCATCGGCGATTTCGACCCGATCCACGATGATATCGTCGAGGGGCTGAAGGGTTCGGCGGCGCTTCTCGCCTGGTACTCGCAATCCTACCCTGAGCGGCCCTATTGCCAGTGGGAATTGACGGCGGCATGGCTGGCGGGCGAGGCCGAGGGCAAGCGGCGGGTGCTGGTGGTCAACCCGGAAGCGAACGTCAGCCACATTTACCCCGAGTCTCTGCGTAAGCAATCCATCCCGAAAGCCGCCGACCTCGACAAACTGGTCGCCGCCATCAAGAAACAGCTCGAAACCTTAAGCGGCCCGCTCGGCGACATTACCAGCGCCGGCGACCCGCCCTGGTACGGCCGCACCGCGCCGGAGCGGAGAAAATTCATCGGCCGGTTGCCGCAGCTTTGGCGGATTCACGACGGCTTGCGGCCGGGCGCCTTAACCCTGATCAGTGCGACCGCCGGCACCGCCGGCACCGCCGGAGTGCGGGTCCAGGGGTTGGGCGGCGTCGGCAAGACCATGCTGGCGGAGGAATATGCGCTGCGCTTCGGCGGCGCCTATCCGGGCGGCGTGTTCTGGCTGGCGGCATCGGACGGCGGCGGCAAAAAACCCGAGGATTTCGCGCAATACCGCCGCGCCCGGTTCGAGCGTCTGGCCCGCGAACTCTATCCCGAGCTGTGGGACCGGCCGGCCGAGCAAGTGCTCGCCCGTCTCGCCGCCGACCTCAAGCAGAAAGACAAGCCCTATCTGTGGGTGATCGACGATTGGCCCCACGGCGCCGACGGCAGGACGCTGGCGGAGTGGCGCGCCCCCGGTGCGCGCGGCCACACCCTGGTCACCACCCGCGAGCGCAACCTTGCCGGCACCCTCATTAACCTCGACTGCCTGGAACCCGGGGAGGCGACGGCCCTGCTCGCCAACCATCGCCCGCCCGCCACTGACGACGAACGCGCGGCGGCGAAAGAGCTGGCCCGGCGGCTGGGTTACCACCCGCTGGCGCTCGACGTTGCCGGGGCGGCGCTCCGCCATCAGAGCTACCGGCGGTTTCTGAACCTGCTCGACGGCTCGCTGGCCAAGGCGCTGAACCACGCCGCCAGCCTGAAGGCGATGCTGCCGACCGGTCATGAGCGCGACATCGTCGCCACCCTGGCCTGGAGTCTCGCCGACCTGGACGATGCCGGGCGCGACCTGCTGCGGCTGGCCGCTCAACTCGCGGTGGTACCGATTCCGACCGAGCTGCTGGCCGCCGCCCTTGCCCGCGCCGACGGCGTGCCGGTGGAGGAGGCCGAGCTTACCCTGGTCGCCACCATCCACGCCGTCGCCGCCCGCTCGCTGCTGAGCGAAAACCAGTCAGAGCAAACCATCACCGTTCACGCCCTGGTCGGCCATGCCCTGGCGGCACTCCACCCCGACCCCGAGCGCGCCGCCGCGCTACGTATCGCCGTGACCGGGGCGCTGACCGAGAGTTTCGGCAAATACGTCCATGACAACCGCGAGCATGGCCGCTTGCAGCCGCTGCTGCCCCACGCGCTCCACCTCAGCGCCAACGCGGCCGAAGATGACCCGAGCCTCGACCTGCTCGGCTGGCTCGGCAACTATGACCGCGCGCGCGGCGACTATGGTGCGGCGGCGGCCCGCTTCAGCCGCGTGCGCGCCGGGTGCGAGCGCCTGCACGGCCCCGAGCACCCCGACACCCTGGCCGCGATGGGTAATCTGGCGGAGATGCTGGGGAAACAGGGCGATCACGCCGGGGCGCGCCAGCTTGAGGAGCAGGTGCTTGAGCTGCGCCGCCGGGTGCTAGGCCCCGACCATCCCGCCACCCTGCTCTCGATGAACAATCTGGCGGTAACACTGGATGAACAAGGCGATCACGCCGGGGCGCGGCAACTTAAGGAGCAGGTGCTTGAGCTGCACCGCCGCCTGCTAGGCCCCGACCACCCTGACACCCTCAGAGCCTGAAAACCAATCAACATTGGCTGAGAGAGCGAGGTGGCCAAAGT
>JBAXPR010000226.1:0-2539 GCA_037132135.1 Rhodospirillaceae bacterium | reverse complement strand
GGTCACGGCGCGCTGCTCAGCCTGACCGCCGCCCGGGCTTTTGCTCCTCTTACAAGGGGGCCGATCAAGTGATTGATATAAAGCCGATATTTGAATCGGCGCGAAATATGTCCCGCCCGATGCTAAGGATTGCCGGGCCAGCCCTGGCTGGCGGTGGCGGCGGCGCCGGTCTTTTGCGACCGGGTGCGCAGCCTGAGTCCGCGCTAAAGCCGCGACTCAACCGTTCGTCGCTAAGCGTTGGCGGCAGCCGTATTCAGCCTTGCGAGTGGGCGGGAACGGAATCGGCGTAGTGCGGGGGAAAGCGGACGGTGACGGTGGTGCCTTTGCCCGGGGTGCTTTCGATGACCACGGTGCCGCAGTGGCGCTCGATCAGGCCTTTGACCAGAGCCAGCCCGAGGCCGGTCCCACCCGTGGTCCGGGCATAGTGGTTGTCAACCTGCTCGAACGGCCGCATCAGGGTCGGCAACCGGTTGGCGGGAATGCCGATGCCGGTGTCGGCGACGGCGACGTCGATGCCGCCGTCGACGCCGGCGCTGGCGGAAATGGTGATGCTGCCGGCCTCGGGCGTGAACTTGACGGCGTTGGACATCAGGTTGATCAGGATCTGCCGGGCCGCGCGGTCATCGGCCCAGACGGTGCCGGCGTCGTCGTCGATGCGGGTGGCGATCCGGATGCCCTTGCGGGAGGCGGCGTCGCGGTTGACCCGGGCCGCCGTGGCGATCAGCGTGCGCACGTCCAGACGCCGTGGTGTGATTTCCATCTTGCCGGCTTCGATCTTGGAGACATCAAGGACGTCGTTGATGATGCTCAAGAGATGCCGGCCGCTGGCGATGACGTCATAGGCGTATTCCCGATAGCGGCCACTGGCGTTGGGGCCGAGCATCTCCTCATGAATCATCTCGGAAAAGCCGATGATCGCGGTCAGCGGCGTGCGCAACTCGTGGCTCATGTTGGCCAGGAACGCCGACTTGGCGATGTTGGCCTGTTCGGCGGCGTCCTTGTGGCGGCGCAACTCGATTTCGGCCAGTTTGCGTTCGGTGACGTCGACCGCCATGCTGACGACCACAAGGTCCTCCCGCTGCGGCGAGGTGACATAACAGGAGCTGAAGTCCCAGACCCGGGTGTCGCCCGAGGCGGTCCGGATCGTGCGCTCGCCGGCCCAGAGTTCGGTGGTTTCCGCCGCGGCCCGGCGCGGATAGGCCCGGGCGGTCCATGCCGTCACACTGGGGATTTCGGCCAGGGTGTAGTCGGTCAGGTCGGTCCAGGCACGATTGATCCGGACCACGGAGCCGCCGCTGTGGAGCATGATCGGAATGGGTGCGTCGTCGATGGCGTTGCGGAACTGCCGCTCGCTGGCCTCGAGGCGGAAATGTCCGCGCAGCGCCAGGAAGGTCGTCGCTGCCAGCAGTATGGCCAACAAGACGCCGAGGCCGCCGATGATCCAAAAGCCGAGCGAGCGGCCCCACCAGCCACCCTTAGCCACCGCAGCCATCTGCCAGCTGCCGGCCGGGAGCTGGATATTGAGCATCACCGGATCGGCCGCGAACACAGCAGCATCGCCGAAAAATATCCCGCCGCGCTCGCCCAACCCGTCCTTGCCCCGGATCGCGATGTCGACCGGCAGGTCGGGCCGGAACAGCCCGGCGTCGGCAAACAGGCCGTCCATGTCCATGGGGATGCTGACCAGCCCCTTGTAAACCTTGCCGGTGCCGTCGGCCGAGGGCAGGAAGAAGGGGGTGCGGCTGATGATGCCGTGGCCGCCCTGGACCAGCGCCACCGGCCCCGCAACCACGGTGGTCCCGGTTTCGATCATCCGCAGCACCGCCGGCCGCTGGTCGGGGCGGGTCATGTAGTTGAGCCCGATCGCGGCCTCGTTGCCCTTGATCGGGTAGACGTATTTCAGGGTGGTGCCGAAGCCGAGGCCGATGTTCCGGATGCGGGTCTGCCGGCTCATCAGTTCCTCGGCCATCTTCTCGAACTCGGCGCCGGTGATCTCGGGCCGGATCATGACCAGGGCGACCAGACCTTGGGCCGCCAGCATGGTGCCGTTGAGCGCGCCCTCGAGGCGGGCGCGGATGGTGCTGAGTGTGCTGAGGGCCTCCATGCGCCGGGACTGGGCATGGCTGCGGAGTTCCAAGCCGACGACGGTCACGATCACCGCCATCGTCACGGCAAAGGCCGCGAGGGCCGCCGCGCAGGGAGCCGCCTGTTTGCGGATGCAGGGGCCGAATCGAAAGTCCATAAACGCGTGTCCGCGGTCGTTCCGTTCCCGGCCGCATCGGCAGTCTGCCGGGTGTGCTTGACCGGCTTTGCCTTCGAGGCGGGGGAACCTGGAAAATTATACTGACCGGGAGGCGAGGCAAAATCAATTTTCTCGATCGGGTCCGGTCGCCGAGGCCCGAAAAACAAATAAGGTTATTAACGAAGCGCGGTCAGTAGATCAACTCGTCCTCGCCCTTGCCCTCGGAGAGCACGATTTCGCCGCGGGCCGCGAGGTCCTTGGCGGTCTGGACCATCAGCATCTGGCCCTCATCGACAT
>JBAXPR010000225.1:0-2579 GCA_037132135.1 Rhodospirillaceae bacterium | reverse complement strand
TCGGCTCCAAGACCGGGCGCGACGGCATCCACGGCGCCACCATGGCCTCGGCCGAGTTCTCGGAAGACAGCGAGGAGAAGCGCCCGACGGTGCAGGTCGGCGACCCCTTCACCGAAAAGCTGCTGATCGAAGCCTGCCTGGAACTGATGGCCACCGACGCCATCGTCGCGATCCAGGACATGGGCGCGGCCGGGCTGACCTCATCCTCGGTCGAGATGGCGGGCAAGGGCGGCCTTGGCATCGAGCTTGACCTTGACGCCGTGCCGGTGCGCGAAACCGGCATGACGCCCTACGAGATCATGCTCTCGGAAAGCCAGGAGCGGATGCTGATGGTGCTCAAGCCCGGCCGCGAGGGGCTGGCCCGCGCCATCTTCGAAAAGTGGGAGCTGGATTTCGCGATCATCGGCACGCTGACCGGGACCGGCCGGCTGGTGCTGAAGAAGGAGGGCCGGGTCTGGTGCGACCTCGTGATCGCGCCGCTGGTCAGCAACGCCCCGCTCTATGAGCGGCCCTGGGTGCCGGCGCCGCCGCGCGAACCGGTGCTCTCGGCCGACGTGCCGATGCCGTCGCGTCCCTGCGAGGTGCTTCTGCGGCTGATGAGCTGCCCCGATCTCGCTTCCAAGCGCTGGATCTGGGAGCAGTACGACAGTCAGGTCGGCGGCGACACCCTCTATCTCTCGGGCGCCGCCGATGCCGCCATGGTCCGGGTCCACGGCACCGCCAAGGCCCTGGCCATGACCACCGACTGCACACCGCGCTATTGCCTCGCCGATCCGGTCGAGGGCGGCCGGCAGGCGGTGGCCGAAGCGTGGCGCAATCTCACCGCGGTTGGCGCGACGCCGCTGGCGGTCACCGACAATCTCAATTTCGGCAATCCGGAAAAGCCGGCGATCATGGGTCAACTGGTCGGCTGCATCCAGGGCATGGCCGAAGCCTGCCGGGCGCTGGACTTCCCGGTCGTCTCGGGCAATGTCAGCCTCTACAACGAGACCAACGGCGAGGCGATCCTGCCCACCCCGACCATCGGCGGCGTCGGCCTGCTGCGGGATGCCGCAAGGCGGGTCGGCCTCGGCTTCGTCGCCGATGGTGACTCGGTGGTGCTGATCGGCGAAACCTGGGGCCATCTCGGTCAGTCGCTGTATTTGCGCGAAATCCACGGCCGCGAGGACGGCCCGCCGCCCCCGGTCGATCTCGCCGCCGAACGCCGTAACGGCGATTTCGTGCGCGCGCTCATTCAGGGCGGCGTGGTCAACGCCTGCCACGATCTGTCCGATGGCGGCCTTGCGGTGGCGCTGGTCGAGATGGCGCTGGCCGGCGACCGCGGCGCCGAACTGGTGCTGCCGATCGGCGTCGACCCGATCGGTTTCCTCTTCGGCGAGGATCAGGCCCGCTATCTTGTCACCACCGCCGACCCGGCGCCGGTGCTGGAGCGGGCGCTGGCCGCCGGGGTTCCCGCCCTGCTGCTTGGCACCACCGGCGGCGCCGCGATCTCGATGAACCGCGGCAACGCCTGCTCGCTGGCCCATATCCGCGCCGTCCATGAGGGCTGGCTGCCGCAGCTGATGGGCATGGCGGAGTGAGATGTGGTAAAAGTGACGACGGTATTCCCGGTCCGAGGCGGGAGAAAGCGGAGATGGACTGGCTAAAGCGGTGGTGCACCCGCAATCCGGCGAGCGGCGACGGTGAACCGGTTCCGTAACGAGGTGATTTCCCATGGCCATGGACGCAAGCGAACTTGAAACCCTGATCAAGGCCGGCATTCCCGATGCCGTGGTGCGGATCGAGGATCTGCGGGGGGATGGTGACCATTATGCCGCTTATGTCGAATCGGCGGCGTTCCGGGGTTGCTCCCGGGTGCAACAGCATCAAATGGTTTACAAGGCACTGAAGGGTCGGGTTGGGGATGATCTCCACGCCCTGGCGCTTCAGACCGCCATCCCCAAGGACGCCTGACGCCGGCCATCCGCCGCCGGAGAGCCAATTTTGGAGACGAGACAAGAATGGACGCAGCAACCGCCGACCGCATCCGCCGGGACCTCAGCGACAGCGACGTCGTGCTCTACATGAAGGGCACGCCGGTGTTTCCCCAATGCGGCTTTTCCTCCGCCGTGGTTCAGATGCTGGATCATCTGGCCGTCAAGTACAAAAGTTACGATGTCCTGGTCGATCCGAGTCTCCGCGAGACGATCAAGGGCTTCAGCAACTGGCCGACCCTGCCCCAACTTTACGTCAAGGGCGAGTTCGTCGGCGGCTGCGACATCGTTCGCGAGATGTACCAGAGCGGTGAACTGGTCTCGCTTCTGACCAGCAAGGGGATCGCCGTCGGCACCCCGGCCTGAAAGCCCAGCCGCGATGGACGGAAAAAGGGGCGGGCTGCCCCTTTTTTTGTTTTCTTGGCTCGCCTCTGATCACATTATTCCCTGGTGTCACTCACCCCGATTGAAAATCGAGAGTCCGGGGCAGACGGCGTGTCCGGAGAGGGGCGGAGCGGGGGCGGCGATGACGCACACGAAGGCGGGGCCGATCGAACCATGCCTATCCGGTTGACACATACACCCACTAGGGATAGAGTTTGTTCA
>JBAXPR010000224.1:0-2590 GCA_037132135.1 Rhodospirillaceae bacterium | reverse complement strand
GCGATCACTCCACAGATTGGTCCGCCACCGAACGCGGGGGGCTGAGCAAATACAAACCGGGGAGGCGAAAAATCAATCTATAATTACAATAACAAGAAAACAATCTCCTATATTGACATTTCGTTCTTGTGTCATCCCATATTTACGGAATAAGAAGGCAATATGCTCTCGTATAAGGCGCGGTCTTAGGGATAAATTTATCGTTTGATTTATTCATTGAAGACGATATAATCGGGCTATGACTTGCAAATGCATGAATGTCTACGCTCATAGCGCCCCAGGAGGACCACCTGCGTCCTGGGAGCCACTTGAGCACCACCTTCTGCAGGTTTCGACGCGGTGTTCTGAGTTCGCTCAGATTTTTGGGGCGGCAAGGTGGGGAGAGGTCGCCGGTTTGCTGCATGATGTCGGAAAATTACGGTCAGCATTTCAGGCCTATCTTCGTGGCGAAGTAAAGAGTGCAGAACACTCTATTTGCGGGGCGGTCAGAGCACAAGAGGTGTTCGGCGAGAAGGTTGGGAAGATTCTTGCCTATACCATTGCTGGTCATCATGGCGGCCTGCCGGATGGCGGAAACGGCCCTGGATCATTGGGTGAACGGTTGGCGAAGGCCAAACGCGACAACCTGCTGGCTGACATGAAACCCTGGCCGGATAGCTTGGCGTTGCCGGAGCTGTCCGGATTGAAGCTGCGAAACAAACGGCAGGGCGTGGCTTTCGAGCTTCATTTTTTGATCCGGATGCTGTTTTCCGCCCTGGTCGACGCCGATTACCTGGAAACAGAGCGGTTTTATACGCCACGACAGTCGGAGGTGCGGAAGGACGGCGGTGCCATCGCCCTCTTCGACCTCGCCCAGCGGTTGGCCCTGCATTTATCGCGCCTGGGTGGCGGCGGGACCGTGGCTCCGGAGGTGCTCGAACGGCGGGCGGAGGTCTTGCGGGGCTGCCGCGAGGGCGCGGTGGCGCAACCGGGGGTGTTCTCGCTGACCGTGCCCACGGGCGGCGGCAAGACCTTTTCGTCGCTGGCCTTCGCGTTGCGCCACGCGGAACGGAACGGGTTGCGGCGGGTGATCTACGTCATTCCCTATACCTCGATCATTGAGCAGACCGCCGACGCTTTCCGCACGGCGTTCGGCGATCTCGCCGGGGCGGTGATCGAGCATCATTCGGCCGCCGCTATCGCCGAGGAGCAGGATCGCGACGGCATCAAACAACTCGCCATCGCTGCCGCCGAGAACTGGGACGCTCCGGTGATCGTCACCACCAGCGTGCAGTTTTTCGAAAGCCTCTATTCCAACAAGCCGTCGCGCTGCCGCAAGCTGCACAACATCGCCCAAAGCGTCGTGGTGCTCGACGAGGTCCAGGCGCTGCCGTTGTCCCTGTTGCACCCGTGCGTCGCGGCGCTGCGCGAACTGACGAAGTAAATGGTGATCCCGCTGGGATTCGAACCCAGGGCCACTTGATTAAAAGAGAGGCTGTCGTTCAAAATACATCAATGACTCCAAGGTGCTATAGAGCGCATGGCTGTCATGTGTGGCAAATGTGTTGATAAGCCGTTTCATCTGATTTTGGCCCATTTTCGTGGACCTCTTGACTACAGATCAAGTGGTCCGGTGTCAATCGGCGGGTGGAAAACCATCCAAAAAGGTTTTCCACCCGCTGGTGCTGGTTCGCGAACTTTGAAGTGGCTACCCAACCATCAGCGCGACGCCCGCTACGGCGATTGCTCCACCGCTTACGCGAACGGCAACGCGAGCGAGGCTTGATCGTGCCCAATAGCCCACCGCAACGCCAATGGTGTGGAGGATCGATGTGCCGAGAACGAAGCCAATTCCATAAAGGATCGGTGCAGCGGCCTCGGGCATCTCGGCACCATGCGCATGACCGTGCATAACGGCGCATGCTCCGACAATTGCCATAGCCGCAATGAGAGGCAGTCGAGCAGATGCAGCAATAAGGCTGCCCAATACCAGGACCGATGCGGCAATGCCGAGTTCAACGGCGGGGACCGGCACACCAGCGACACCGAGCAACGCTCCGACCGTCATCATAGAGACGAACGTGGCGGGCAGCGCCCATAGCGCCCGTCCGCCTTCTTGTGAAGCCCACAGGCCGACCGCGACCATCGCCATGATGTGGTCAATCCCGCTGATCGGGTGCGCGATCCCCTCCATGAAACCAAAACCGGTTGTTCCGAAGGTGTGAGCATGCGCTGTGGTCGCACCGAGCGCCAACGCAGCGCCGACGATTGCAACGAAATGCCGACCGAACATATAGCGTTCTCCCCTTGTAATTCCTCGGGACTTCCCGATCATGGACATCATACGATTTGGCCAGCCTTCATGCACGATCGTAAACGTGAGGCGCTACGGATCAAGTGGTCCGGTGTCAATCGAGGTGGTCAAACCGTCGAGATCGGCCCCCGCCTTGGTCCCGCCCGATGGATACGGATTTCGGACCGCATTGGAATATCGTGCTTGAGAACATGGCCGACCACCCACGCTTGAAGTAAGCGAATGACACCATCCTTAATCCGTTCCTGTTTGTCCTCGGCAATTTCCCGCTCGAAAACTGCAATAGCATTTTCCACA
>JBAXPR010000223.1:0-2649 GCA_037132135.1 Rhodospirillaceae bacterium | reverse complement strand
CCTCGCCTACAAGAGGCGGGCACGAAAGGGGGAGCTCCTCAGATGACAGGGAACACAAGGACTGGGTGGGTATCGGTTCTCGCCGGGCTCGCCGCTTTCGCGGCCCCCGCCGCGCTATGGGCCGCCGACGGCGGCAAGGTCCCCGATCCGGCGGCGGACTGGAATCATCTCTTCGGGCATGTGATGATCGACATCACGATCATCGGCGTCGTGTTCGGCGGTTGGGCCGCCTACATGCTGGTCAAGTATCGCGCCACCGCGCCGGGCCAGATCGGCCAGGGGCCGAAGCTCAGCGTTGCCCAGGCGATCGGTCTGGCCGTGATTCCGGCTGTGGTCTTCATGGCCGATGACTTCTTCCTCGCCGCCAACGGCTGGGTGCTGTGGAACACCCAGCGCACGATTCCGGCCGGCGCCCTCGAGATCAGGCTCACCGCCAACCAGTTCTACTGGGATTTCGACTACGGCAACGGCGTGACCACCACCAATGAAATCAAGGTCCCGGTCGGGCAGCCGGTGGTGTTGCGCATGACTTCGAACGACGTCGTCCACTCCTTTGGCATTCCCGACTTCCGGATCAAGGAAGACGCGGTGCCCGGGCGGCGGACGTTCTTGTGGTTCGTCGCCAAGAAGCCGGGCCGGACCCTGGCCACCTGCGGTGAATACTGCGGCATGGGCCATCCCCAGATGCCGGCGTGGATCGAGGCCCTGCCTCAGGCGGATTACGAGGCCTGGGTCAAGAGCCAGAAGCACGCGAGCGCGGCGCCTGCCGCAGTGGCCTCCAACAGCTGAGGATGAGCTATGAACACGCTCAAAGAATGGATTTTTACCTCCGATCATAAGCGGATCGGCATTCTCTATCTGATCGGCTCGTTCGCCGGCTTCGGGCTGGCCGGCATCGCCGCTCTGATCATCCGCCTCCAGCAATACAGCCCGGGCATGGATGTCGCCCAGGGCCAGACCTATAACAACGTGCTGTATTTCCACGGCGCCGCGATGATCCTGGCCTTCCTGATCCCGGGCCTGACCGGCTTCTTCGGCAACTACTTCCTGCCGATCATGATCGGGGCCAAGGACATGGCCTTCCCGCGGCTCAACGCATTCTCGGTCTGGCTCTACTGGATGGGCATCGTGCTGGCGCTGATCAGCATGGTGGTGCCCGACGCCCCCGACGTGCTCTGGACCGGCTATCCGCCCTACTCGATCCGGACCACGGCCAACACCGCGTTCTATGTCTTCACCGTGCACCTGATGGGCTTCTCGTCGATCGTCGGCGCGATCAACATCATCGTCACCGTGGTCTGCATGCGGGCGCCGGGCGTGGGCTGGAACCAGTTGCCGATGCTGGTCTGGACCATGCTGGGGTCGCTGACGATCAACCTGATTTTCATTCCCGTGCTTGGCGCCGCGGTGACCCTGCTGCTGACTGACAAGTACATGGGAACCCACTTCTTCGATCCGGCCAACGGCGGTGACGTGCTGCTTTATCAGAACCTCTTCTGGTTCTATTCGCATCCGGCGGTCTACGTCATTTTCCTGCCGGCGATGGGCATCCTCTTCGAAGTCATCTCGACCATGGGCCAGAACCCGGTCTTCAACTACAAGGCCGCGGTCTATGGCGGCGTCTTCGGCATCGGCGGCCTTTCGGGTGAAGTCTGGGTTCACCACCTTTACACCTCGGGCATTCCCGACTGGATCCGCATCGCGATGACCGTCACCACCCTCCTGATCTCGGTGCCGGTGGGTGTGATGGTGATCTCGTTGTGGGGCACGCTCTACAAGGCGGCGATCCGCTACAACATCGCGATGTACTATGCCACCGCCTGCCTGTTCCTGGTTCTGGTCGGCGGTCTCACCGGCATCCCCCTGGCCATCGTCTCGATGACGGTTCATCTGGCCAAGACCGCCTACGTTCACGCCCACTTCCACTTTGTGATGGCGCTGTTCGCGACTTTCGCGGTGTTCTCCGGGGTTTACTTCTGGTTCCCCAAGATGACCGGCCGCTTCGCGGAAACCACCCTCGGCAAGGCCGGCTTCTGGCTGAGCTTCCTCGGCGCCAACACCACCTTCATTCCGCTGTTTATCGTCGGCGTCGCCGGCATGCCGCGCCGCTACTGGGATTATGACCAGTTCCCGGCCTGGTTCGCCGATTACCATCATGTCGCGACCTATGGGGCCTTCATCATGGGGCTGGGCATGCTGCTGGCGCTGGTCAACTTCGTCTACTGCGCCTTCGCGGGTCAGAAGTGCCCGTCGCACAATCCTTGGAATTCCAACTCGCTGGAGTGGACCCATGCCGTCAGCCCGCCCGGGCCCGGCAACTTCCTCCACGACGTCAGCGTTCCCGCTGGCTGGAGTCCCTATCAGTACACGGCCCGATAAGGCCGGCGGTGGCGGGGGACCGGGAGTCTGGCTTCCGGTCCCCCGGCCCCCGTTTGCGGGAGTATCGTTTGATGTCCCCGGACAACAACAGCGACGACGAACGCCTCAAATGGCGCAAGCGCTTCATCACGATGATCCTGGTCGTCATCGCGCTTTATTTTTATCTCGGCACCTATCTCCAGGTGTGAAGGACGAGCGTCGGCATGCCCCTCCGGTCCTATATCGAGCTGTTCAAGATGCGCATCGGGGTCATGATCGCCCTGTCGGCGG
>JBAXPR010000222.1:0-2657 GCA_037132135.1 Rhodospirillaceae bacterium | reverse complement strand
TCAGGATCGTAAACCATACTACGAGGTGGACCAATTCATGGGGGGTGGATCAGTCAAGGGATTGGCGAAAAAGGCCGCCGAGGCGGCCCGGGAGATCGCCGGCGTTATCGCGGAAATGCAGGCGATGACTGCCGAAACGGTCACGGCGATCAAGAGCATCGGCCACACCATCGCCAGCCTCAACGAGGTTGCCGCGGTGATATCGGCCGCCGTCGAGGAGCAGACCGCCGCCACCAACGAAATCGCGCGCAACATCGAACAGGCCGCCGCCGGCACCATCGTCGTGTCGGTTAACGTCAACGATGTCAGCGAGGAAACATCGACCACGGTGGAAACCGCGCGCCGGGTGCTCGACGCCGCCCTCGAACTGGCGAAACAGGGCGACATCCTGCGCCAGGACGTCGCCCTCTTTGTCGAACAGGTTCGGGCCGCCTGAGTGAAGGCGTCAAGCTGGCAACGGCCGATCCACCGCCTTCAATCCTGGAGGAGAGTTGCCCTGGCCGAGCATCGGGTCGAGGTCGGCATGCCGGCAGATTTGCCAATGGTTTCGGTGACTTCATGCTGCTTGAACAGGGGGGGCCAATCTGCTGGACAACGCCGCCAAGTACGCCCCGCCCGGTTCCACGATCACTCTGTGCGGTCAGCGGGGACCAGATGGCATCCTGCTCACCGTCGGCGACGAAGGGCCGGGGATTTCCTGGCTGATGATCGGCCGGTCTGGCTATGCGACCAGCGCGACGATGCGCCGGAACGTTGGTGTGCGCCAGCCTGAAAAGGCGTACCCTGCCGATAGCCGGCAGGGTCGTTCACGCCACCACCACCCGGCTTCCGTCACCATGGTGGAAGCCCTCCAAAGGATCGGGCGCCGGACAGCCCAACCCCTTTCAGGAAGCGACATCCGATGTCATCAAGAAAATCTCTTATTATTATTGGGTTGGCGCTTGCGAGTCTTCTTGCGGTCGCGCCGCCCACGCGCGCCGGCCAGCCCGATGACCTTTTCTCCGCCGCCACAGACGGTAATCTGGCGCAAGTCAAGGCTTTACTCGACCAGGGCGTCAGCGCCAACACCAAGAATGCGGATGGTGTGAGCGTGCTGCTAGCGACGGCTGCCAACGGCCACGCAGCCGTGGTGCGGGCGCTGCTGGCCAAGGGGGCCGACGCCAATGCCGGGACCTCGGACGGCTTCAACCCGCTGGCGGTGGCCGCCGCCAACGGCAGCATCGAGGTGGTGAAGGCTTTGCTCGACGCCAAGGTCGCGGTCGACGCCACGGGCGTTCACGGCGCGACGGCGCTGATCCTGGCCTCTCAGGGCGGTTTTGCCGAGGTGGTGACGGCATTGCTCGCCAAGGGGGCCGACGTCAACCGCAGGCAGGACAAAGGGGCCACGCCGCTGATCATGGCGGCGCAGGGCGGGCACCTCGCCGCGGTGAGGGCGCTGGTCTCCGCCAACGCCGAGATCGATGCCCGGGAGAGCGACGGCGCTACCGCGCTGATGCTGGCCTCGCGCCTCGGCCACGCCAGCGTCGCCGCCTTCCTGCTCGATCAGGGGGCCGCCATAGACCTCTCGATCGCCAATGGCGTTAACTCTCTGCTGCTGGCCGCGGTCGAGGGCCGGCGGGACGTGGTGCAACTGCTGCTCGCCCGGGGCGCCAACGTCAACGCCGCCCGACAAGACGGGACCACCGCGCTCGCGCTGGCCACCTCGGCGGGGCACACCGACATCGTGCGGGCGCTGCTGGAAAAAGGGGCCGATGCCAACGCCAAGACGAACAACGGTACCACCCCGCTGATGATCGCCGCCATGAACGACAGGCGCGAGATCGCTGAGGCTCTGCTAGCCAGTGGGGCCGACAAGACCACCACCATCGGCGAGGGCGTGACGGCGCTGGATGTGGCCAGGTCGAAAGGCCACCTTGAACTGGCGGCCCTGCTTCAACCGTCGAGCCCGGCTCGCGCTCCAACTCCGGTCCCGGCCGCTGCCCCCGCCCCGACTCCCGCCGCCCAGCCCGTCCCTGCGGCCGATCCGGCGACCGACCCCCGGTACTCGGACTGCGTCCGCTATGCACGCGGCGAATACGAAGGCGGCGACGCAGCCAGCCCCTACGCCGGCCTGACCAAGGCCGAAGCCTGGTGCAGTTGCCTGCTCAAAAAGGAGCCCGGCTTCAAGGGCGGTCTCGGCGCATTCCTTCAAAGCAAACGCGGCAAGATCGTTGACAAGATGTGCAACACCTACGCCGATTGGGGGGAATGATCCCAACACGCTGCCGATGAGCGGCGGGCCGACGATCGGACCTGTTCCGGTCGGATCGTCGGCCCGGCGACGGCTTCTGCGCATCAAGTGCGGCCTTTGCCAAGCTGGTCACGAATTTGAACGACGCGGCTGGCGTGTCAAATTGCCGTGTTCGTTACGAAACGTGATTCCGCCCATCCCTTCGCTCCCAAACCACCACCCCAGTTTCCCCTCGATTGTCGATCCGTTCTTAAGGCGGGCCGGACGTGGCTGGCGACGCTCCCGGTTCCAGCCGACGAACGGCGTAGATGTTTCGCGGACACCGGACCCCGACACCATCGCACCGTCGCCGCCGTGCCCATCAGCCTATCCGTAAGCGGGGCGTGCCCAGCACCTTGATGTGAGGAAATTTCGGCAAAATAGTTGC
>JBAXPR010000221.1:0-2749 GCA_037132135.1 Rhodospirillaceae bacterium | reverse complement strand
TACCGGGTCATCCGCCAGCCGGCGCCGGTGGCGTTCTCGGCCTGGACCTCGTGGGAGGCGCCCGACCCGTCCTTCTGGGTGCCGCGCGGTTACGTCCTGGTCAATTGCGACCTCCGGGGTTTCAACAGGTCGGAGGGCATCGGCGACCCGTTCTCCGACGCCGAGGCCGGCGACATCGCCGAAGTCATCGCTTGGTGCGCCGCGCAGCCCTGGTCCACGGGGCGCGTCGGCATGAACGGCGTCTCCTACCTCGCGATTTCCCAATGGAAGGTGGCGGCGCTGGGACCGCCGGCGCTCAAGGCGATCTGCCCGTGGGAGGGCTTCACCGACCTTTACCGCGATCTCGCCTATCCGGGCGGCGTGCGTGAGGACGGCTTCGTGCCGTTCTGGGCCAAGGGCGTCGCGCGCTGCGGCCGCGCCGCCTTCGACGTTAGGGCCGAGCAGCTTGAGCATCCCCTTCTCGACGCGTTCTGGCGGAGCCGAACCCCGGAGCTGGAGGCGATCCAGGTTCCCGCCCTGATTTGCGCCAGCTTTTCCGATCAAGGGCTACACAGCCGGGGTAGCTTCGCCGCCTTCCGGCGGCTGGGGTCGAAGCTGAAGTGGCTCTACACCCACCGTGGCGGCAAGTGGGCGACCTACTATTCGCCCGAGGCGCTGGCGGTGCAGGCCCGCTTCTTCGACACCTTCCTCAAGGACGCCGACACCGGCTTCCTGGCCGAGCCGCCGGTGCGGCTGGAAATCCGCGAGTCCGGGAACACTGTTGTCGAGGTCCGGCCCGCGTCGGAGTGGCCTCCGCCAGAGACCGCGTTCTCGGAGTGGCTTCTCGCCGCCGATGGCCGCCTCGCCGACGACACCGACAGTGTCGAGACGGCCCTGCCGTTTCGGACCGATGGACCGGGCCTGCGCTTCGAGCGGCGCATCACCGAGGACACGGACATTTGCGGGCCGATGGCGCTTACCATCGACCTTGCCGCCGACGATCTCGACGACCTCAACCTGTTCACGGGCGTGCGCCTGATCCGGGACGGACGTCACGTCGGGTTCGAGGGCGCCTTCGGGTTCGGCCTGGACATGGTGGCGCGCGGCTGCCTGAAAGCGTCGATGCGCGCCCTGGATGCCGAGCACTCCTCACCCGGGCAACCTGTCTACCCTTTTACAACCCGGGAGCCGCTGATTCCGGGCCAACCGGTGACGCTGGCCATCGAGTTGCTGCCATCGGCGACGCGGTTCCGGGCCGGAGACACCGTCCGTCTCGACATCCGCGGTACCCCGTTCTTTCGCCGCCACCCGCTGCTCGGCCAGTTTCCCTTCGGCTACGAGCCGTCGCGTCCCGGAACGGTCCGTCTGCTTGTCGGCGGCCGGCGCCAAGCCAAGTTGATTGTTCCAGTGCTCACCGGGAGTGCGTCCGGAGGGGGCGGAGTGGATGTCCGCGACGATTGCCGATCCCGGCAATCCGACCGATAAGGGACCGTGGGGAACCCGTCATGTCAGGAAAAATTTTCGCCGCCGGTATACTCGGCCTGAGTCTTCTGCTCGCCGGATCGGAAGCCGCGGCGGACGAACCGCTGGCGGCAATCGCCAAGCTGGACCTGCCCCGCTACCTGGGCACCTGGCACGAGATCACCAAGTACCCGAACCGGTTCCAGAAGAAATGCGTCTCGGACACCAGCGCCGACTACAGCCTCCAGTCCGACGGGAGCGTCAGGGTCGTCAACCGCTGCAAGATGGCCGACGGCGCCGCGGCCGAGGCCATCGGTCAGGCGGTGCAGACCGGCGGGCCGGACTCGCCGAAGCTCCAGGTGCGGTTCGCGCCGTGGTGGCTGTCGTTCCTGCCGATGGTTTGGGGCGACTACTGGGTGGTCGACCTCGACGAGACCTACCGGCTGGCCGCGGTCAGCGAGCCGTCGCGGAAATACCTCTGGGTCCTGTCCCGGACGTCAACCGTCGATGCCGCGGCCTACCGCGACCTCCTCAAGCGCCTGGAGTCCAAGGGGTTCGATCTGACGAAACTGGAGCCGCCGGTCGGCCTGCGGTAACCGACGGCGGGGCTGCCGAGGACATGGTCGGTACACCGGGAGGTCGCGCTTCAGCCTGATGGCCTGGTCGTCCGGCCCGCGTGGCAGGTGGTGCTGGGTCGAGCGGTGTTGCCCGAGAACCCGGCAAACCTGGCGCTCGGACACCGCCATCACCGACCGAACATGGTCGATGCACATCCGGCGACGCGCGGGGCTCAGAAGTTTCCCCGAGCCGCCTCCGCCAGAATCAGCTTGTCCAGCGTCAGATCGGCAACCGCCTTGCGAAGCCGCGTGTTCTCAGCCTCAAGGTCCTTCAGCCGCCGGACCTGATCGCTTTTCAGCCCGCCATACTCCTGGCGCCAGCGGTAATACCGTCCGACACCCGCAGTGACTCGGGTGGGGTTTCGCTGACCGGGCGGACGTGATTCACTGGCTCCACCAGAGGGGAGGAGCCATGTACGGTCGTCTCAAGATATCGGAAGTCCAAACGCTCCAAGACATCCCTCTTTACCAGGGGCTTGAGCTATATCGCCCGTATCATCCTCGCCGTCCTGCCACAGCCACCCCTTTGGTCAGCAAAAACTGATGGATGGTGAGGCAGGCAGGTCTTTATTCTTCTGCAGAAGTTGGTATTCGATCAGTTCGTTGATATAGACGCCGACATCATCGAGCGGGATCAGGGTAATTACCCACCCACCCCTTGGGGTTCAGCTCGCGGGTCACTCAATGGGTGG
>JBAXPR010000220.1:0-2777 GCA_037132135.1 Rhodospirillaceae bacterium | reverse complement strand
TCAACCCATTATCAGGCCCCGACGAAAGCCTGCCCGGACTTTTGCCCCTCTTACGGCAATGTATCGTAATCCTCTGGTAAACAGGGATGTTTTGGACCGTGCGAGTTTCTTTGGCTGATGCTTCAGGTCTTTTTTTCGGCGGGTGTCGGGTTGGCCTTTGCATCCCACAGCCCGGTCGAGACGGCGGTGTAGAGTGCCAGGGCCATGACCAGGAGCAGCCGGGCGAGGCGATCGGGATGTTGGATTTGAGTGTCCTCGACACCGAAGCCTCGCGACTTGAAATCGGAGAACATGGGTTCGATATCCCATACATGACGCCGCTAATAAATTGACATTTGGCGACGGATGCCCCAGAATCGGCCGTGAGGCGCTTCTCGCGCTGGCACGTTGGCTGAGATCACGCAATGAGCGAGACCGGTCACCTGGCTCCGGCCCACTGGCAGATGCTGCCGCCCGAGCGGCAGCGTGCCCTCCTTCTGGCGTTCGGCCGGATGATCCTCCAGCGGATACACAGCGCTCCTCTGAAGGAGGAGGCGGGCGATGATGGACGTGGACCATCTTTCGGCGCGAACAAGCTTCGTATCGGACAAGATTCAGCGGCGCCATCGCGAGCGCGAGGCGATTGTCTACGTGCGGCAGTCAACGGTTCAGCAGATCGAGCGGCACCAGGAGTCAACGCGGCTGCAATATGCGCTGGCGGACCGGGCGTTTCATTTCGGGTGGGCGCGTGGCAACATCACGGTGATCGATGACGATCTCGGCCGCTCGGGGGCATCTATTGAAGGGCGGCCTGGTTTCCAGCGTCTGGTTGCCGAGGTTGGGCTTGGCCATGTTGGGCTAGTGCTGGGGGTCGAGATGTCGCGCCTGGCTCGCTCGTGCCGGGACTGGCACCAGTTGCTGGAGATTTGCGCGCTGTTCGACACACTGATCGCTGATGCCGATGGTGTGTATGATCCGGGAAACTACAACGATCGACTGCTGCTGGGGTTGAAGGGCACGATGTCGGAGGCAGAGCTGCATATCCTTAAGGCCCGAATGTTGGAAGGCAAGCGGGCCAAGGCGCGGCGTGGCGAGTTGGGCAAGGCGGTCCCGATGGGCTACGTGCGACGAGCATCAGGGGAGGTGGCGTTCGACCCCGACGAACAGGCACAGGCGACAATCCGTTTGGTCTTCGATCTCTTTGAACGCTTCAAGACGGTGGGTAAGGTGATGCGATACCTGGTCGATCACGACATCCGCATGCCGGTGCGCTGCCGTAGCGGGCTGAGGATGGGGGAACTGGAGTGGCACCGGGTCAACCGGATTTCCCTGCACAACTTGTTTCACAATCCGATCTACGCCGGCGCCTATGTCTACGGCATGCGTTCGGTGGACCGACGGCAGCAGAAGCCGGGGCGGCCGAGTACTGGCCGCCGGCCTCCCCAGATCGAGAATGCTGCGGTTTTTCTCCCTGATCGTCTTCCGGCCTACATCAGCTGGGAGCAATATCAACGTAACCAGGCGCAATTGCGGTCGAACAGAGCCGCATCGACCGGGCCTGTTCGGGCCGGCCAGGCTCTGCTCTCGGGTCTGCTGGTCTGCGGCAGATGCGGGTTGCGCATGGCAGCACAGTACAACAACAACGGCCGTGACGTGCGATACATCTGTGGTCGAATGGCCGCCGATTATGGCGAAGCCATATGCCAGACGATCAAGGGCGCACCGCTTGATGCCTTGGTCGGCCGTTTGGTGGTCGAGGCGCTGGCTCCGGCGGCGATCGAGGCTAGCCTGTTGGTTGCCGCTGACTTAACGGCGGAACGCGATGCCATCGACCGCCAGTGGCGACAGCGGCTTGAGCGGGCCGGCTATGAGGCGGAACGGGCACGCCGGCAGTATGACGCCGTCGATCCCGAGAACCGGCTGGTGGCGCGCACCCTTGAACGGCAGTGGGAAGAGGCCCTGGCTGACCTTTCGCGGTTGGAGAGTGAGCATGCCGACTTCCAGCGCCAACAGCCCAAGGCTCTGAGCCAAGCCGATTTGGTAGCGAT
Organism: Rhodospirillaceae bacterium; assembly: GCA_037132135.1. GTDB lineage: Bacteria > Pseudomonadota > Alphaproteobacteria > Azospirillales > Azospirillaceae > BOG-933. The sequence continues at coordinate 750 of JBAXPR010000220.1, read as the reverse complement.
CCAGGATTTGGCCCGCGATGTGCCGGCCGTCTGGCATGCCGGAAGCCGTGAGGATCGGCAAACGATCGTTCGACTATTGTTGGAGCGGGTCATCATCGAGGTGGTCGACGGCAGCGAGCAGGTGCAGGTCCAGTGCCATTGGTACGGCGGTAACCGCACCAGCCACCGCCTCGTCCGACCAGTGGCGCGCCTTGACCAACTCAGCACTTACCACGCCTTGGCGGCGCGAGCGGCGGAACTCCATCGGGCCGGCCGTGATTTCACCGCCATCGCCGATATCCTCAACGTCGAGGGGTGGAAGCCCGCCAAACGGCGCGATACTTTCAACGCCCAGATGGTCCATCATCTTCTGCAGAAGACCGGAGCGGTGAGCGTCAGATATCGCCGTACTCAGCCCGACGTTAACCGCGCACCCGATGAATGGACAATCCGAGAACTTGCCCACCACCTCGGCATGCCAGAGCCGACCCTCTACACCTGGGTCCAATAGTGCCGGCTACGTAGCCGCCTAGTAACCGGCTCCGGCCGACCGGTCAAGTTGGTGCATGCCGATGAAGCCGTTATTGCTGAGTTGAAGGCGATCCGCTCCACTCCGGCACCTTGGCGGCGCTTGCCGGCGCCCGCCACGCCATCTCAATCCCCGTCCACAGAGTCTTGAGAGTCGACATGCCTGGTCGATATCGATGCCCCAACGGGCCGAATAGTCCAATGTTTTCAAATATCCCGGCTCTGTGGGCATGGCGATGATCC
>JBAXPR010000219.1:0-2809 GCA_037132135.1 Rhodospirillaceae bacterium | reverse complement strand
GGTGGCTCCCTTTTACTCCGGCGCACTGGCTCCCAATCACTCCGGCGTTGACAATCAGGACTACAGGGCCATCATCTATTCCCGCGAGGGGGTCATGGTCGGTCTCTACGTCGACAGGCATGATGATGCCTATCGGTGGGCATGCGGCCGCAGGATGGACTACAATCCCGTCACGGGCGCGGTCGAACTCATCGCTCTCGGCGAACGGCATGAGGAAGAACCGCGGGAGATTCCGCCGCCAGCAGCGGAACGCCCCGCTGCAAAATTGTTTGCCGCCTATTCCGACGCCGACATGGCCTCCATCGGCCTTCACGCCGAACTTCTTTCCAGGGTGCGAGCGTTGGAGGACGAGGCGGCTCTCGACGCCATGCGCTCCGAAACGCCTCCTGCCGTCCACGACGGTCTCATTGGTCTCGCCTCCGGACTTACGCTCGACGAAGTGAAGGCCCTGCTCGAACCGCCTCCGTCGAGGATGGACAGCTTCGCCGACGCCATGTCGACCGAACAGAGCGGTCGTTTCTTCCGCCTGGTCGAGAGCGACGAAGAACTGGAGCGGATGCTCGGCGCGTCCCTGGAGGAATGGCGGATATTCCTCCACCCCACTCAGAGGAAGCTCGTCACCAGGAACTACACTGGGCCGGCCATGGTCCGGGGCGGCGCAGGCACCGGCAAAACCGTGGTGGCTATGCACCGTGCGATGAGGCTCGCTGCAGGTTTCGCCAGCACGGGCGGAAAGGTGCTGTTCACGACCTTCACGTCCAATCTCGCGGCCGACATCGACGCCAACCTGGACCGTCTGTGCGGGATCGAGGAACGCAAGCGCATCGAGGTAAAGAACCTCGACCGGTGGGTCGGGGAATTTCTGCGGAAGGAGGGATACCCACGCAAGATCGTTTACGGCGGCGAGGAAACCGAACGGTTGTGGGACGATGTCATCCAGTCGTACGGAAGTGGGCTGGCGCTGAGCCGCGAGTTTATCGTCGACGAATGGCGGCAGGTGATTCAGGCCAACGGCATCACCGACGAGGGCGGTTACGTCCGCGTCTCCAGAGCAGGCCGGGGAACGCCCATAGACCGGAAGACCCGCATGAGGCTCTGGAAGGTCTTCGAGGCGTACCGGGCGCACCTCGATGAGGAAGGTATCGCCGAGCAGGACGACGCCTTCCGCGATGCCAGGCGCATCCTGAACTCTAGACCTGCACTTCTACCTTACCGCGCGGTTGTCGTCGACGAGGCGCAGGACATGGGAGCGGAGGCGTTTAGGCTGATCCGGGCGATCGTCCCGCCCCGCCAGGATGGTGACGACAATTCCCTCTTCATCGTGGGTGACGCGCACCAGCGGATATACCAGCGCAAAGCATCCATGCAGTCCTGCGGAATCGACGTCCGCGGCGGACGGTCGGCACGCCTGAAAATCAACTATCGAACCTCGAACGAAATAAGGAACTGGGCGACCGCGGTCCTGAAGGGCGTCGCCGTCGACGACATGGACGGAGGGACGGACACCCTGGCGGGAACCGTCAGCCGTTTCCACGGGCCTTCCCCCCGTCTAGAGGGGCGGAAGACGTTCCGCGAGGAGATCGCCGTCGTTGCCGAATGGGTGAACACTCTCGCGGCTTCGGGGTGCCGGCCGGAGGACGTCTGTGTCCTTGCGCGCACCGCCGGGCAGGTCGCAGCGGCGGAGAGGGAGTTGAAGAGATGCGGCCATACGCCGATCATCCTAGTTGCGAACGAGAACGATGACCGCGGTGTCCCCGGCATTCGGATCGCGACCATGCACCGCGCGAAGGGACTGGAGTTCACCGCTGTCGCACTGGTCGGCATGAGTGCGTCTGAGATTCCTCCGAAGAAGGCCCTGGAGGCATGCCCCGACGCCGCAGCCGCAAGGGAGGTGGAGGCGCGCGAACGATCACTGATTCACGTCGCGGCCACCCGCGCCAAACGATGGCTCCTGGTCACATGGTCTGGAGCCTTAACGCCACTGATCTGATACAACGGCCCCAGATATAGACTCATTGAGAGGTTGGGGTTGTGCAAGCCGGCCTTTTCCGATTCGCTGCCTTCCAGAGATTAGCGGAAGGCAGCGATAGTGGTGGCGGTTACGCGAGAAGAGTTGGATGGAGCCGGGTTTCGAAGTGAAGCGGCGCGCTTGGCGGCTTCGGCGGCGTCATCGGCGCTGGCACGGTCGGCAGCGGCGTTGGCTTCGGTGGTGGCGAATGCGGCGTCGGAGTGAAGGGAGCTCATGGTGGGTGGCTCCTGTTGTCAGGTAATACGAGGTCGTGAGTAGTGTGCAGTGACAACAGGTTATTCCGGGACGGTCGTTTCTCTGACAGGGTTGATAGCTGTGATAACACCTCCTCAATGCCGCATGGCCCGCACTGCACTCCTGATAGGAGTTCGTGAACTTGCCGAAGCGTCCGGCGTATCAGCGATGACCATCACGAGGTTTGAGTCAAGCAAGAGCGGTGGCTACGCCTCCACCCTTGAAAAGCTTAAGCGCGCTCTAGAATTAGCCGGCGTCGAGTTCATTGCCGAGAACGGCGGTGGGCCTGGAGTGCGGTTTAAGAAGGAAAAGCAGGAATGATACTCTACCACTTTACCAGCGGCCGGTATCTCCGGGGTATTTCCGGCATCATGTAGCAAACGCCACAGGCCGGACCTGGAATCCCTGACACGGTGAAGTCTACTCTGCCCTGGCCACCAGTGCCAGGAGAAGTCAGATGGGTGAACCCCATGTCGTCAGCGCGCTACGGAACAAGAGATCGGAACTGGCCGGGCTGATCGAGCACCTGGAGCGCCAGATCAACCA
>JBAXPR010000218.1:0-2819 GCA_037132135.1 Rhodospirillaceae bacterium | reverse complement strand
TGCCAGAGCAGCGCAGGCGCCAGCATGAAGGCCACCGGTTTTTGAGATTTCACGGATTATGCCGCAATCAGTGATTGATTGCGATGCCAAAGCTCCTCGAATTTCTTTGGCGCGACGGACCCCAGGGTGGAGTGCATTCGCGTCCCCCCACGGGGGCGTGGATTGAAACCAATTCCGGGACGGTGGACCGCCTTAGCGGATTGCTTCCTGAATACGGCCTATGACCGCGTTGGCATTAGCCTTCTTCCAATTTTGCTTGCAGTCTGATAGAGTTTGGAAATGGTCGTCAAGTGTAGAGTGCCGGACTCGCCTTATACTTCCAGATAGAGGCATCGGGAAATGAAGAAAGAGCATATTGAAGGACTTGATCACGTGCGGGCCGTCATGTCGGTTTGCGTGGTGTGCTGGCATGTTAGGGTTATAGGTGTGTCAGATATTTTTAATATTAATGCCTACCAAACCCATCACTTTGACATCATTGACTTCTTTAATTTTCATGTCTTTCTGCTTTCTGTGCCTGCTTTCTTGCTGGTGTCAAATTATCTGTTCGCAATCGGTGGAGCCGGAGCGACTCTGCTTTGGCGCAGAATTTCAAGAATCCTGCTGCTACTGACCTTTTGGACCTTCGCATACCTGACGGTTTTCAACGGGTTTGGCGGCGCAGTCAAAATGCTTCAGTCGTCAGACCGGTCGATGCTGGTGCTTATCCTGCGGGCGGGCTTCACCATCTACTATTTTTTCGTCTCTCTGATCATCTGCTACGTGGCGACCTATGCCGTGGCTAAGGCGAGCCGAATCATTCAACTGGTTCTCCTGGTCCTGTCGGTACTTTTTCTAGAGGCGGCTCCTCACATCGCAGCCGCTACCGGTGTGCTGGGCATCTGCTCCTACTGGAATCCAACAAATTTTGTCCCCTACGCGGTAGCTGCTGTAGTGGTAGCCAGTCATCGCGAGTTTATCGGCGGTCACCGGCTAAAAGTTTTAATGGCTTCACTAGCATTGGCCGTCGTTCTCGCCGCCTGGGAATGGCATTATTCGATCGGACAAGTTATTTTTCTTGCGGAGAAGCAGGGCCTCCCCTCCTACACCCGGGGCTCGCTGGTATTCGGCGCCATCGCAGTTCTGGTTCTCGCCACCGATCCACGACTGCGGTCAGGGCGGATGGTGAAGTTTATGAGCGCCTACTCACTCGCACTTTACTGCATTCATCCGTTTTTTGTCAGTGGTGTCAAGGGTGGCCTCGACCGGGTCCTCGGCCAGGGTGCAATCTCGACCGCCTTGGCCGTCCCGGTTATCATCCTCGCATCCTACGTAACTGTAGTCGTGCTGAGGCTTTATCTCCGCCGCGAAATTCTGGAATAGTTTGAGTTCATGCAGCCCTGCGCTATGACCAATTTCTCGATGCCGGCGACCTGGCAGGTGCGGCGGTATAGCGGAACGACGGCGGGCAAGGCCAACAGGAGCGCGATCAGGACGAGGAACATCCGCATGATCCGATCGTCGAGGGCGGTCATTCCTCCCGGTCCCAGCGGGACTGGGCCGCGGGACGGCTCCTGGCGGTGACCGACTCCCTCAATGGCATCGGGTTCAACGCCACGGAGGACGTTCACATCGCGGCAATTCGGCGGGTCGCCGACTTCCTGGCCGCGGCCTGATCATCCACCAGCCCGGCCGGGGCCACCTCGGCGGGGTTCTGGGGAGGCGCATCATGACAGAACCAGCCCCCCCCTCTACCGGCCGACTGCGACGTATCCGAGTTGCCGGGCTTCATGCCCGGCACCAACCGCCCGCTCGGTTCGGAGCTATGGGCGATCTCTTCCGGCGACGAGTTCAAGGCCGCGGTCACCCTGTGGTGCCGGGCATGGCACCAAGTCCCGGCGGCCAGCCTGCCCGACGACGACCGGCTGCTGGCGAGCTTCGCCGGCTACGGCCGAGACATCAAGAGCTGGCTCAAGGTCCGCCCGATGGCGCTGCATGGATTCCGTCCTGGCCGCCGACGCAGTGCGCGCCGTGGTCAAGGTGCGGGAACGTCACGAGCGCACCCGAGCCGCGACAGAGGCGCGAGAGACCAAGCGTCACGGTCACCAGCATCATTCCCGACGAACAAGCCGCCCTGCGGTTCCAGGCCGCCGGCCAGCTCTCGAAACCTGCTCGGCAGTATGCCGACGTCGAAGCGCGCGGCCGCCGCCGTGATCCGGACCATCGCCAACCCGGCTGTGTCCACCGTGAGCGGCGATGTCGTCGGCGGACTGATGAAGGTCAACAGCTACCTGACGCAGCCCTTTACCTGACCACCGCATCGGCCAGCACGAGCCCTGCCCGGCGATGCTGGGCGGGGCTTTTGTTGGGTGGGTATCACGCCGCCCCCCGTGTTGCGTTCCGGCTTGCACGAGCGCAGGGGGACGCTTCGATGTTCATGATCGACCAAGGCGATGTCGTCGCCATCAAGCGCACCTTCAAGGCTGGTGGCCGCGATGCCGCCCTGGCGGACCTGCGGCGGCGGTACATGGCCCTCAACGACAAGACAGCCGGCGGCGCTTGATAGGCTGATGGGCACGGCGGCGACCGTGCTGCCGTTCCCGCCCCGGTCGAAGCCGAAGGCGGTGGGGCAGGTAGAATGCCGCGGCGCGTATTTTGGGTGAGGAGTCGAATTACCGGTAGGTCGCAGTCCCCATCTTCGCGCGGCTTCACGAGAAAATGGGGGACAGGGGGGGGCAAACCAGGATTTTGCTGTTTTTGTCCCCGGCAAGCGGCTGGTCATTTCCGCTAAGCCGAAGTTTGCACTTTCCGTTACATGAAACCCTAGGCAATCCGCCAGT
>JBAXPR010000217.1:0-2858 GCA_037132135.1 Rhodospirillaceae bacterium | reverse complement strand
CCTGGCGTGCTTCAGGTGAACCGCCACATGGAGGGGAACCAGTGCCAGATCATGCGTAAGCGTAAACCCGCCCCCACCTTTCCTTGATGGCAGCGGCAGGTGACACTGTATCCGACGGACAGCGAAAGGCCGGCGGATGCCAAGTATCAGCCATCATATCAGGGATGATGTTACCAGTAACGGCGCTGGCTTTCGCCGTTTTGAGGTGATCACCGGGGAGCGTCGTCGTCGCGGTTGGTCGGTCGATGAAAAGCTGGCGATCGTCGCCGAGAGCTTTTCGACGGCCACGTCGATTTCGGAGGTGGCGCGGCGTCACCAATTGAACCGCAACCAGCTGTTCCAGTGGCGGGCGCAGTTTCGCCGCGGCGAACTGGGCGAGGCGACGGTCGGGCCGTTCGTCCCTCTGAGGGTCCAGGAGGTTGCGGCACCGCTGGCGGCGCCCTCGACCGAGCCCCTTGCCGGATCGGCGGCGCCGATGATCGAGGTGGTGATCGGCGCGGTGACGGTCCGGGTTCCCTCGGGCATGGACGAGACGACGGTGCACCTCGTGTTGGCGGCCCTGGCGAGGGTGCGATGATCTCGGCTTCGGGTGGCGCGCGGATCGTGGTGGCGACGGTGCCGGTAGACGGTCGCAAGGGCATGGATTCGCTGGCGATGCTTGTCCAGCAGGCGCTGCGCGACAATCCCTTCTCCGGCGACATCTTCATCTTCCGGACCAAGAAGGCCGACCGGATCAAGATCGTCGCCTGGGACGGCACCGGTCTGTGGCTGCATCACAAGCGCCTTGAAGACCGGACGTTCACTTGGCCGGCGATCAAGGATGGAACGATCATCCTGACCCCGGCCCAATTGGCGATGCTCCTCGAAGGGCTGGACTGGTGGCGGATGGTGCCGGCAAAAATAAAATCTCCGACCTTGGCGGGGTGACCAAGTTAGTCTTGCAATAATTTTCAGTTTTGATATCATATGCCCATGACGATGCCGGACGAACTCTCAGAACTCAGCCGAGATGGCCTGATCGCACTGCTGATCGGCGCGTCGTCCGAGCTGTCGTCTTTGAAGATCGAGCGGGATGATTACAAGGACAAGCTCGCCCGCTCTTGGGCCGAACGCGATCGCCTGCGCGCCATCATCGTCAAGTTGGAGCGCCACCAGTTCGGCCGTCGCTCCGAACGCCTGTCGCCCGATCAGCTGCAGTTGGCGCTCGAAGACATCGACCAGACTCTGGCGGCGATGACCGCCGGGACCGAAGCAAAGAAACAGAAGCCGGCGCCGAACTCGGATAAACCCAAGGCCCCGCGCCAGAACAACCGAGGCGCCTTGCCCGAGCATCTGCCCCGCGAGCACCGCTTCATCGAACCGGAAGAGAAAGCCTGCCCGTGCTGCAACGGCGCCCTGCACGTCATCGGCGAGGAGCTCTCCGAGCAACTGGACCGGGTGCCGGCAACGCTGAAGGTGGTGGTCACCCACCGGCCCAAATATGGGTGCCGGGGCTGCGAAGGCGCCGTCGTCCAGGCCCCGGCCCCGGAGCGCCCCATCCCGGGCGGCCTGCCGACCGAAGGATTGCTGGCCAGCATCATCATCGACAAATATGGCGACAATCTTCCGCTCTATCGGCAGGCCAAACGCTTCGAGCGCGAGGGGATCAGGCTCGACCGCCAGACCCTGTGCGGCTGGGTCGGAAAGGTTTGCTTCCTCGTCGAGCCGGTCTACGACTTTATTCTGGCCGAGATACTGGCCTCGCCGGTCATCTTCGGTGACGAAACCACCATCCCGGTGCTCGATCCCGGCCGGGGCCGGACCAAGACAGGCTACTTCTGGACCTATGCCCGGGATGAACGACCTTGGTGCGGCGACCGGCCGCCGGCCGTCGCCTACGTCTATGAGGAAAACCGACGACACCATCACGCCGCCGATCATCTCGCGCCGTTCACCGGCATCCTTCATTGCGATGGCTACGGGGCCTACGACGGCGGGCTCGACCCGCGCCGGCGCGATCCCGACCGGGGCATCCGCATCGCCGGCTGTAACGCTCACGCCCGCCGAAACTTCTTCGACGTCCACAAGGCCACGGGGGCGCCGATCGCCGAGGAGGCCCTGCTGCGCTACGCCGCGCTCTACCGCATCGAGGACGAAATCCGCGGCTGCCCGCCAGACCTCAGGCTGCGCGTCCGCCAGGAACGCTCGCTGCCACTGATGGATGAGTTCGAAGGCTGGCTCAAACAACAACTGCCCCTGATCTCCGGGAAAAGCGACCTCGCCAAGGCCATCCGCTATACGCTCAACCGCTCGGCCAGCCTGCGCCTGTTCCTCTCCGACGGCCGCGTCGAAATGGACCAGAGCACCGTCGAGCGCGCCATCCGCCCCCAGAAGCTGACCGTAAAGAATGCTCTCTTCGCCGGCAGCGACGGTGGTGCCCGGCACTGGGCCATCGTCGCCACGCTGATCGAAACCGCAAAGATGTGCCGCGTCGAACCCTACGCTTATCTCCGCGACATCCTGATCCGCATCACGGCCGGCCATACCATCAACAAGATCGCCGAGTTGGCCCCCTGGAACTATGTCCCCCAGCCGACCGAACAGCCACGCGGAACCCCCACCAATCCTCAGGCCGTCAGTCTCGCTGAAACCCCCTCGGACCAGAAGGTGGGGGCGGCCTGACGGTTACGATCATGCTGGAGCCACTGCCGGCCATCATGCAATCATCGGAGGCTCCCACCGTCAACAGGGTGGTCGGCGTCATGGCGCCAGGGGTATCGTGGTGCCAGAGGCTATGGGGGCGGTATGACCGACCATGCCAGGGGCTTTCACGTGAAAGTTTTCGAGCCAGGGTGCCTGGGGTGGGGTCAAGCTGGCGG
>JBAXPR010000216.1:0-2911 GCA_037132135.1 Rhodospirillaceae bacterium | reverse complement strand
AATATAATAAGTTCAATGAAAACAAGGGGGTAATGTCATGAATGGGAGTGTTGCCTTGCAGGTCAGTTCGGTCTTTCAGAGGGTCGGCTTTCCGCTGATCGGGGTGCTGGGCGCGGTCGCCCTGGCGATCGTCGCGGTCTTTCATGGTGAAACCGTCAATGCCACCTGGCTGGTGATCGCCTCGGTGTGCGTCTATGTCATCGCCTACCGCTATTATAGCCTGTTCATCGCCAGGACCGTGCTCGGCCTCGACGGCGAGCGTCCGACCCCGGCGGTCCGCTTCAACGACAACAAGGACTTTGTCCCGACCAACCGCATCGTCCTCTTCGGCCATCACTTCGCGGCGATCGCCGGCGCGGGACCGCTGGTCGGGCCGGTGCTGGCGGCCCAGATGGGCTATCTGCCCGGCATGCTGTGGATTTTGTTCGGCGTCGTGATCGCGGGCGCCGTCCAGGACTTTCTGATCCTGACCCTCTCGATGCGCCGCGGCGGCCGCTCGCTCGGCGAGATGGTACGCATGGAGTTGGGGCCGATCCCCGGATCGGTGGCGATGGTCGGCATCTTCGGCATCATGACCATCATTCTCGCCGTGCTGAGCCTGATCGTGGTCAAGGCGATGGCCGACAGCCCGTGGTCGGTGTTCACGGTGGCCATGACCATCCCGATCGCGGTGTTCATGGGCGTTTACATGAAGATTCTGCGGCCGGGTCAGGTTGGCGAGGCCTCGACGATCGGTGCCGTGTTGCTGGTGCTGGCGATCATCGGCGGCGGCCGGGTCGCCGCCAGCCCCGACCTCGCGCCGCTCTTTACCCTCACCGCGGTTCAGGTCACCTGGTGTCTGATCGCCTATGGTGCCATCGCCTCGGTCCTGCCGGTCTGGCTGGTGCTGTGCCCGCGGGACTATCTTTCGACCTTCCTCAAGATTGGCGCGATCGTGCTGCTGGCCTTCTGCGTGCTGGTGGCGATGCCGCCCTTGAAGATGGCGGCCATGACCCGTTTCATTGACGGCTCGGGGCCGGTCTGGAGCGGCACCTTGTTCCCCTTCCTCTTCATTACCATCGCCTGCGGCGCCTGCTCCGGGTTTCATGCTCTGATTTCCTCGGGGACCACGCCCAAGATGATCCCCAACGAGTTGGATGCCCGCTTCATCGGCTATGGCGGCATGCTGATGGAGTCCTTCGTTGCGATCATGGCTCTTTGTGCCGCCTCGATCCTCGAGCCCGGGGTCTATTTCGCCATGAACGCGCCGCCCGCAGTGCTCGGCGGCACCGTCGACAGCGCGGTCAAGGTGATCTCGACCTGGGGTTTCATGATCACCCCGGAGATGATCAGCCAGCTGACCCTGGATGTCGGCGAGAAGACCCTGCTGTCACGAACCGGTGGCGCCCCCACCCTGGCGGTCGGCATGGCCGAGTTGCTTTCGGTCTTTGGCGGCAAGGCCTGGATGGGCTTTTGGTATCATTTCGCGATTCTGTTCGAGGCCCTCTTCATCCTGACCGCGGTCGACACCGGCACCCGCGTCTGCCGCTTCATGGTTCAGGACATGTTCGGCGTCGTGTTCAAACCGCTGGCCCGCACCTCCTCCTGGGCCGCCAACGTCGTCGCCACCGGCGTCGCGGTCGGCGCCTGGGGCTTCATCCTCTATCAGGGCGTCGTGGATCCGTTCGGCGGCATCAACAGCCTGTGGCAGCTCTTCGGCATCTCCAACCAGATGCTGGCCGGCTGCGCGTTGATCCTGGCCACCGTGGTGCTGTTCAAGCTCAAGCGGGAGAAGGTGGCCTGGGTGCCGATGATTCCGGCAACCTGGCTGCTGATCTGCACCATGAGTGCCGGCTACCTGAAGGTCTTCGATCCCAGTCCGAAAATCGGCTTCCTGGCACAGGCCGACAGATTCCAGGCCGCCCTCGACAAGGGGCAGGTGCTCGCCCCGGCCAAGACCCTCGATCAGGTCGCCCAGATCGTCGGCAACAACCGGCTGGACGCGGTGCTCGCGCTCTTTTTCATGAGCGTGGTCGTGGTGATGCTGATCTACGCCGTCATCGCCTGCCGTAAGGCGCTGGCCTGCCCAGAGCCCACCTCCGCCGAGGACACGCCCCCCTCGTTCTGCGCCAATACCATCACCCGCTGCTGCTGACGATCTCCGCCCCCGGTCCGGCGAAACACCGGGCCGGGGGCGTTTTTCGGTTCAATCCGTCGCGAGGACGACACCGCCCCGGGGCAAGGCGGTCCCTGACCGGCGGTCAGGCTGGTTGGCCGGCAACCTCCCGCCACGCCCCGGGCGCCAGCCCGTCCAGCCGCCACGCGCCCACGGCATAACGGATCAGCCGCAGCGTCGGCATCCCCACCGCCGCGGTCATGCGCCGGACCTGACGGTTACGGCCCTCGCAGAGGGTCAGTTCCAGCCATGCGGTGGGGATCGCGGCACGGAAACGGATCGGCGGCTCGCGCGGCCAGAGCGCGGCCGGCTCCGCGATCACACGGGCCTGCGCCGGCCGGGTCGGACCATCGTTGAGCACCACGCCCCGGCGCAGCCGCTCCAGAGCCTCGGCGGTCGGCACCCCCTCCACCTGCGCCCAGTAGACCTTGGGCCGCTTGTGGCGCGGATCGGCGATCCGGGCCTGAAGGGCGCCGTCATCGGTCAGCACCAGCAGACCCTCGCTGTCGCGGTCCAGCCGCCCGGCCGCCACCACCCCGGGCACCGGGATGTAGGGCGCCAACGTCGCCCGGCCGTGCTCGGCATCGGTGAACTGGGAGAGCACATTGAAGGGCTTATTAAACAATATTATCAAGGACTTACTCTCATATTTATCTTATGCTACGCATTATGCTACGATTCGCGAGATGAGTTATCGTAGTATGAATCGCGAAGATTAGTATGATTTCGCGAAGTTTGCGAAGCGATACCCGAGGT
>JBAXPR010000215.1:0-2994 GCA_037132135.1 Rhodospirillaceae bacterium | reverse complement strand
CGAAGAGCTTGCGGGCGATGGCGCCGAACATGAAGGACCTCGAAGCGGGACAAAAAACGGGAGGCCGACGGCGAGTGACCGCCAGCCGCGCCGCAAGATAGACCACCCTATGGCCAAAGCCAACCGGCGTATTGCACCGCACCGGACCCGTAAGGGTTCAGGGCGGCGGCCGGAGACGAAGAGCGGCGGGACCGGCGGTGCCGCTGCCGCCGCGTCCCGGCCGGCAGCCGGTTAATCGAACAGGTTGCTGAGAGACGAGGTCAGCTTGCTGACCAGCATTGGCACGGCTTCCTCGAACTTGAGATTCATCTGGTCGGCGTAAGTGGTGCAGCGAATCTGGTACTGCTTGAAGTCGGGGCTCTCCTCGACATACTGGGTCTTGCTGCGGCTGCTCTGGCTGGAGGAGGACAGCTCCGGACCTGAGCTGTCCAGCCGCTCCGACGCGCTGTGGCTGCTGGAACTCGAGGTCGAGCTGGTCTGGCGGACCTTGCCGCCGCCCAGCGGCCGTTCCGAGAGCTGGATGTCGGTGATCACCGAATAGGTGACGTCCTTGATCATCGAGTTGGCCAGATAGGTGCCGAGGGCGATCCCGAGCCCGACACCGGTGGTGGTCGCCGTGTCGCCGCCGAACAGCCGGGTCAGGCCGGCGGCCCCGGCGCCCGCCAGCAGCGGCTCGCCGTACTTGGCCGCCAGCACGCCCATCTTGTTCTTGGGATCGATCGGTCCGGCCTGCAGGATGTTGACGCGCAGCATGTAGTGGGCGGCACCGGGATCGCTGACGACACGGTAGCCGCGGGCCGCGACCGCCTGGGCCAGCGGTCCCCGCAGATCGATCTCGGGATGATCGGAGGTGTTGCGGGCGCCGATATAAATCGTTCGCGCCCGCTCGGGAACCGGTTCGAGGAAGATCGACTCGCTCATGTGGGTCTGAACCTGAAGCGAGCTGTGGTTGATCGCGACATCAGCGGCGGCACAGCCGCCGAGCCAGGACACCGCCGCAAGCGCGACCACCAGACGGCCAGTCTTGATTCTGCCCATATCCCGAACTCCTCAATGGAAAGCCTCGCGAAAAAACGGTAGCGCAAGGCCGCCCGGGCGACAAGAGCGGCCGGACTGCCCCGGAGTCCGGCCACCGAAGCGAAAAAGCCGGTCAGGCGGCGCGGACCGTGGCGATGAAGCGGTTGACCTCCTGATCGAGCAGACCCGCCTGCTGACCGAGCGTGCGCGCGGCGCCGAGGACATCGCGGGCGACGCTGCCGGTGTGGGTGGCGGCCTCGGTGACGCCGGCGATGTGGGACGAGACCTCCGAGGTGCCGGCGGCGACCTCCTGGATATTGCGCGCGATCTCCTGGGTCGCGGCCGACTGCTCCTCGACTGCCGAGGCGATCGAGGACACCACCTGACTGATCTGAACGATGGTGCCGCCGATCCCCTTGATGGCGTCGGCGGCGCCGCCGGCGGCGTGCTGCATGCCTGCGATCTGACTGGAAATCTCGTCGGTGGCCTTGGCGGTCTGATTGGCCAGAGTCTTGACCTCGCTGGCCACCACGGCAAAGCCCTTGCCGGCCTCGCCGGCCCGCGCCGCCTCGATGGTGGCGTTGAGCGCAAGAAGGTTGGTCTGGCTGGCGATGGTGTTGATCAGTTCCACCACCTCGCCGATTTTCTGGGCCGCGGTGACCAGACCGATCACCGTGGTGTTGGTGCGCTCAGCCTCCTCGACCGCGGCACCGGCGATGCGCGAGGAATCGCTGACCTGCCGGCCGATCTCGCCGATCGAGGCCGCCAGCTGCTCGGCCGCCGAAGCCACGGTCTGAACATTGAGCGAGGCGTGGTCGGCGGCGGTGGCGACCGCCTGGGCCTGGGTGTTGGCCTGTTCGGCGGTGCCCGACATGCTTTGGGCGTTGGCCTGAAGTTGGGTCGCCGCTGCGAATACGCTCTCGACCACGCTCTTGACGCTGCCTTCGAAGGTCTCGGCCAACCGGTTCATCGCGGCCCGCTTTTCCAGCGCCGCGTGCTCCTCGGCGGCCTTGGCGGCGCGTTCGAGGTCGTCGGCATGGATCAGGCTGTCCTTGAAGGCCTGGGCCGCGGCGGCCAGCTGTCCGATCTCGTCCTTGCGTCCGACTCCGAAGATCGGCACCGAGATGTCCCTGCCGATCAGGCGTTCGAGACAGTCGACGACCGCCATCACCGGCCGGCTGATGCCGAAATGGCCGACCCCGATGCCGATCAGCAGCCCGAGCAGCATGCCGGCCGCCGGCACCAGGATCATCAGGGCGTTGATGCGGTCGGTCAGCTCCGAGACGTCTTTGGCCTGCTTGGCCGCGTGATCGTCGGCGAAGGTGTTGTAGGTCTTGGTAACGGTCGATAACGCCTCGGCGGCCTGGGAGCCGTCGTCGGCGGCGGCGGCGATCCGCCGCTGGGCCTCGGGCAGGGCGAGGCCGCCGCCACTGGTCCGCGCGATCTCCACCGTCCGGTTGAACCGCGGGATATAGGCCTGATAGGCGGCGTCGATCGCCGCCAGCAGCTTCTGTTGCGCCGGATCGGCGGTGGCGCGCATCTGGGTGAGGGTGTCCTCGAGGCGCTTGCGACTGCCGGCAATCACCGACTCGGCGGCCGTGATGACCTCGGCGGTCGGACTGGCGGCGATCCGGTATTCGGCGCGGCTGAGCGCCTGGGTATCCTGGCGGATGCGTGCGCCCAGCCGGGCTTCGCCGTCGGTTTCGCGTACCTCATGCATCGCCGTTTCGAGGGCGTCGACGGCACTGTAGCCATACCAGCCAATGCCCCCCATGATCGCCGCCATCACCGCGACCACCAGCAAAATCTTATGTAATATCTTAACGTTGCTCAACATGCCCCGCCTCTTGACCTGTATACTGTGTACCGATTTGCAGATCGCAGGGGCCATCAAAGCATTGCTGAGTTAACGTTTAAACATAATTATACCCTGTTCACCTCAGAATCCGAAAATCCTTCGGCGAAATAACTCGAAAG
>JBAXPR010000214.1:0-3043 GCA_037132135.1 Rhodospirillaceae bacterium | reverse complement strand
TGGCTTCTGCGGCGGGCGCGGGCGGCGGGGCCGGCTCGGCTTTGGCCGGCTCGGGCAGGGCGGCGGCGGCCGGTTCGACCGGCTTGGCCACTTCGGTGGCGGCTGCCGGGGCTGGCGGCTGGGGTTTGGCGGCGTCACTGACGCCGACGATGTCGGCCGGCGGCTTGGCTTCGGACACCGGCTCGGCCGCCTTCAAGGCTTCTGCGGCGGGGGCCGGCTCGGGGGCGGGGACGACGGCGGCGGTTGGGCTGGCCGGCCCCGGCGCCTCGGCCTTGGCCGGTTCGGGTGCCGCGAGGGGCGCCACCGGCACCGGTTCCGGCCCCGCGGCGGCGAGGCGGCTGCGGTCGGCCTCCTCTGTGACCACCAGCGCGCTCGGGGTCAGGCGGTCGGCGGCCGGGCTGGCGGCGGCGGCCGAGGAAACCATGGTCGGCAGCATGGCGGCCAAGCCCCGGCGCTGCGGCAGCGCCGTGCGGTCGGTACCGGTGGTCGGGGTCTGGAAGTCAAAGGCGACCTGGGGCGGCTGGCCCAGGCGGATCTGGATGCGATGGCCCTGGAAGCGGTCGGCCGGTACCTTCTGGGCGCGCGCGGCGGCATCGAGCAGGGAGCCGACGATCACGCGGGTATCGTCGTCGACCAGGGCGTTGTCACGGGCGATGATTTCGCGCAGCTCGGCCTTGTGGCGGGCATCGATGGTGCGCTGCCAGAGGAAATTGAGCGAAACGTCGGCCGGGGTCCGGGTCTGACCGCTCATATGAATGGTGATGTCATCGAGTTTGTAGCCTGCCGACTCCACCAGCAGTTCGAGGTCGCGCAGATCCTTGTTCGAGAAGGCAACCAGATCCTCGGCCAGCCGCGACTCGCCGCCGAAGCCGAGCACCCAGGCATAAAGCGAGCGCACGGCGCCGCTGCCGAGCGAAAAAACCTGCTGGGTCCGGCTCTTGACGGTGTCCCACAGCGTGGCCTCCCCGGCGCGGGCCGAAACGGCGGGCAGGCCGGAGAGGAAAGCGGTCAGAACGAGGGCGCTGGACCAGCGAACAAGGCGGGGAAGGGGCATGATTTTGGTTCCGGCTCCGTCTGGAGGGGGCGGCGGGCACAAACGGACTCGCAGCCGCCTGCCCGAAGGACAGGAGCCGATCCGGTCGGCGGGTCGGCGATTGCCCCTGGGCCATCGCGGCATCCTGATCGCCGGCGGATCCTCCCCCGTTCCCCGAAAGAGAAGTCACAAAGTCGGCTGTCCGTCAAGGGGTTGCGGCGGTCGTTCGATCTGAAATCATCGCTGCGCCGGCCCGTTCGGCGGCGGGCCGGCGCCCCGCCCGGGCAAACCGCGATGATCGCGCGCGCGCGCCGCGGTCCGGGCCACCGCGGCTCTGGCGCTCGCCCGCCGACCGCGCCGCAAAAAGACGGCAGAAGAGGCTTGACTGCCGCGAGCGCCGTCACTAAAGTCCGCCAACCTTCGATTAGGGGGCTGGTGGTAGGCACGGTTGGCCTAGACGCAGTCCCGGTTGAATGTCGCTAACCATAGCCGGCTCAGGACGCTCGGAAACGAGCTTGGTCCGGCGTTTAGAAGATCAGCCCGCACGAGGCGGCAGACCGCTTCGATGGCGGGCTTTGTATCTGGTCAGGCGACGCTCTCCCGGTGACGGCATCTGAGTGAGGCAAACCCGTGCAGCCGCTGGTCCGGTCCGGTAGCTGAGCCCGCGAGGGCTGAAAAAAGGGTGATGAGTAGTCGATGCCCACGATCAATCAGTTGATCCGTAAGCCGCGTGAGCCGTTGGCCGCGCGCAACAAGGTTCCGGCGCTGGAGGCGTGTCCGCAAAAGCGCGGCGTCTGTACCCGGGTCTATACCACGACGCCGAAAAAGCCGAACTCGGCTTTGCGTAAGGTTGCCCGTGTGCGCCTGACCAACGGATTCGAAGTCACCAGCTACATTCCCGGTGAAGGGCACAACCTTCAGGAACATTCGGTGGTGATGATCCGCGGCGGCCGCGTCAAGGATTTGCCCGGTGTTCGCTACCACATCATTCGTGGCTCTCTCGACACGCAGGGGGTCAAGGACCGTCGTCAGCGCCGGTCCAAGTATGGCGCCAAGCGGCCGAAGTAAGGAGAGACCGAGATGTCCCGTCGTCGTCGCGCCGACAAGCGTGAAGTCCTGCCCGACGCCAAATATGGCGATCGCGTGCTGACCAAATTCATGAACTGCCTGATGCTGGATGGCAAAAAGTCGGTGGCCGAGCAGATCGTCTATGGCGCCCTCGAACGTGTCGAAGGCAAGGCCAAGGCCGATCCGGTGAAGCTGTTCCACGACGCCCTCGGCAACGTCAAGCCGCACCTCGAAGTGCGCTCCCGCCGGGTCGGCGGCGCCACTTACCAGGTGCCGGTCGAGGTTCGCTCCGAGCGGGCGCAGGCGCTGGCCATCCGCTGGCTGATCAACAGTGCCCGGGCGCGCTCGGAAAACACCATGACCGAGCGTCTGTCCGGTGAATTGCTCGATGCCGCCAACCAGCGTGGCTCCGCGGTCAAGAAGCGGGAAGACACGCACCGGATGGCGGAGGCCAACAAGGCCTTCTCACACTACCGCTGGTAACCACCACCGGCGCCTCAGAATAGAAAAGTTCGAGAATTCACATGCCGCGAACTACGCCCCTCGATCGGTATCGCAATATCGGCATCATGGCTCACATTGATGCCGGTAAGACCACGACGACCGAGCGCATCCTTTATTATACCGGCAAATCCTACAAGATCGGCGAGGTGCATGAAGGCACCGCCGTGATGGACTGGATGGAGCAGGAGCAGGAGCGCGGCATCACCATCACGTCGGCGGCGACCACCTGCTTCTGGCAGGATCATCGCATCAACATCATCGACACCCCCGGCCACGTCGACTTCACGATCGAGGTCGAGCGCTCGCTGCGGGTGCTCGACGGCGCCGTGACGGTGTTCGACTCGGTGGCCGGCGTCGAGCCGCAGTCCGAGACGGTATGGCGGCAGGCCGACAAGTACAAAGTGCCGCGGATGTGCTTCGTCAACAAGATGGACCGCA
>JBAXPR010000213.1:0-3068 GCA_037132135.1 Rhodospirillaceae bacterium | reverse complement strand
GACTCGTATGGGCTGCATAGATGCCCATGTATCTCTACCGAAGACCCTCCGAGGTCTTCGATGATCCTCTGGGTCAGATTGTCGAAGTTGAGTTCGCCCCGGGTGATGAAGACGACGAAAATATCCTCCATACCCTTCATGGCGTCGCCGAACACCCGCTCGGCCTGGGCGGCGCCGTCGTAAGCCGCCTCCGACCAGCGCGGCCAGCATGCGCTCGTAGGCCTGTTCGGCGGCGCGCTCGTAGGTCTGGTGGTCGATGGCGCCGACTTCGAGCAGGTGGTTGAGTTTGTTCAGTTCCTGCTCGTAGCGCTCGGCGCCGTCCCGAACGCTGTCGATCACCTGCCGAGCCTCGCGGCCGTCCTGGATCTGGCGGGCGAGCAGCGCTGCCTGCGCCGCCGCCAAATCTCCCGAGCCGGCATTCAGGTTGGCCAGCTGCTGGCGCAGATTGCCCAATACCTGCTGTGCCCGGGTCGAGGCCTCGACCGCCGCCTTCTCGTCGTAAAGGGCGGTGGCCAGTTCGCGCACCTTGTCCTTCTGCTCGTCGGTGGCATCGGCCGAGAGCCGCCGCACCGCCTGTTCGATGCTGCGCTCCCGGTTCGACAGCCCGACCAGATCAAGCTCAGCCTGCAAGCTTTCGATCAGCTTCAGGTTGGGATCGATCGCCTGTTTGGTGGCCTGGATCGGTTGTACAAGAGTGATCTTGTTCCCCGATGGCAGAACGGTACAGGTGACGTTCGCGGTCAACAGCATGAACCGGAGCATGGGTCAGCCCGACCTCTATCCCTTCATCCTGTCACCGGCCGCCATCGCCAAGCTGGAGATGATCCACGAGTTGATCCTTGGCGGGACGGCCAATATAGCGGCCCAGTTGGATAAACCCCCAGTTGGATAAACCCGAGAATGGCCACGCCGTCTATCGTCGATCTCCCGGAATATTTCTTTTGACCAACCACGATACCAGCACAATGCACGGACTTTGAGAACGCAGCCGATACATAATAGATTATAAAACGATAGCAGACTACGGGCCTTTCTTGAAGGTCATTATCCCTTAATATTTGCTGCCGTTTTCAGATTGCCGCCTATCTTGTCATCCTGGCATCGGTCGTCGTGGCATGAGAACTAGTCCGGCCACGCCCGGGTCGAACGACACGATCGGGCCTTATCTCAACGAACGACAGGGAGTGTAGCATGAAGACGACAAGTGTTCTCGCTAGTGCGGCGTTGATCAGCATGGCGTTGCAGGCCGGAACGGTCGCCGCCCAGAGCGCGCCGCAGATCGGGACGCCCGAGACTCCGGCAAAATCGCAATCCAACTACGATCAGCCCCGACTAGGCCAAGCCGGCAACTTGAGCGGCTTGGAGGCGGGCAACCGGTCGTCGGAACTGGTGGGCAGAAGCGTTATCAACGACGCCAACGACACCATTGGCAAGGTCGATGACATCATCCTCGCTTCGGACGGCAAGGCGGCATACGCCATCCTGTCGGTAGGCGGATTCCTGGGCATGGGATCCCATTTGGTCGCCGTCCCTTACAGCAGTCTGAAGCTGTCGGACAAAAAGATGATCCTGCCCACCGCGACCAAGGAGAGCCTGACTGCGATGCCCGAATTCAAATACTCCAAGTAACGCGGCGTAACGCGACCGAGAACGGACGCGAATGATGAGGTCGCGGTGGCCCCCACGGGACCGCCGCCGCGGCTGACTCATCAGCCACCCCGGAAGCCCCTCCAAGATGAACGAGGATAAGTGACATGATAACAATCAACGAACAGCAGATCAAAATCATCAATGGACTGATCGAGGCGACCGTCGACAGCGCCGACGGTTATCACGAGGCGGCCAAGGATGCCCGCAATCCCGTGTTCAAAACCATGTTCGAAACCCGGTCGACCCGGCGCAAGCAACTGGCGACCGGGCTTCAGGCCGAGGTCCGCGCACTCGGCGGAAAGCCCGCGGACGACGGCACCATTCTGGCCGCCACCCACCGGATTTTTCTCAACCTCAAGAATCTGGTGACCGGCGATGACGAAAGTGTCATCGCCGAGATCGAGGCCGGAGAGGATTACATCAAGGCCAAGTTCGAGCGGGCGCTTCAGGAGGAGGGTCTGGTCGGATCGGTCCACGCCGTGGTGGCAAAAGCCTATCAGTCGGTCAAGGCCGACCACGACCAGATGAGCGCCCTCAAGCACGGTCTGGAGCGGCACGCGGCCTGAACGGCCGGTTCGGCCAAGCGCGCGTCGGGCCGCATGGCGGGAGCGGTGGGCATCGGATCCCCGGTCGGCGAACTCCGAAATCAGGTCATTACAGGTCTTGCCCATCGCCGGAGTGCACCCGCCTGGCATTGCAGGAGACGGGGTGCTTGCTCGATCTGGTTGCGGTCAATCACTGGCCCCTGGCGATCCAGTCCCACCAAGCCAACCACCCCGGGGCGCACGGGATCGCCCCGGTTTTTTCACCCCGCCAGGGCTCGCCGGGCCGCGTCGGCCAGGAAGCCGGAGCGGGTCATGCCATGCGCCTTGGCGGCGGCATCGATGGCGCCGAGCAGACCCGCGTCGAGGCTGACATTGACCCGCACCGGCTCGGTGCGCGGCGGCAGGAGCGGCAGCAGAGTGACGATGGTCGAGCCCAAGGTCAACGGTGTGCGCTGTGTCGCGGTCAAGGAGCGGGGCCGGATCACGCTGTTCAG
Source organism: Rhodospirillaceae bacterium (assembly GCA_037132135.1). Lineage (GTDB taxonomy): Bacteria > Pseudomonadota > Alphaproteobacteria > Azospirillales > Azospirillaceae > BOG-933. The sequence goes on along the minus strand of JBAXPR010000213.1, from coordinate 379 downwards.
CCGGTCCGGCACGATCTACCGCAATTTCGGCGAGGTCAAGACGTTCCTGGGCGAGCATATGTTTGACGGGACCATTCTCGATGGCGAAATCATTCATCAGACCCTGCGCGCGTCGAAGGCTTTGCCGCCTTCGACGCCATGTATAGTTGTGAATGGAACGGTCTTTCTGCCCGCTCGACCGAGCCGCGCGGCCGGACGCGCTGATCGAAGTCACCTACAAGGATATGACCCCCTGGCCCGCAATGCCGCGGTATGGTCACTGTTGCAGCCGCGCGTCGTGCGCCGCCGGGTAAAGCCGGCCCTCGATGGCCAGCTCGCCTTTCCATTCATCGAATCTGCACGCGAAACCTCTCCCTTCAGGGGGAGGTCAAGGCGTGCC
>JBAXPR010000212.1:0-3144 GCA_037132135.1 Rhodospirillaceae bacterium | reverse complement strand
CGACTGGATACATCCCACATGTAGTGGGTGTATGTCTTAACCGGATAGGCATGAGCCCAACTCGCTGCGGGGGGACCCAAGAGGGGCGACTGGTGATTCGTAAGCGGCATGAGCGTCCACGGTTCAGCGCATTGATTTCCGCCGCCGCTCCCGGAAAAGCTGACGGATGTCGAGGACCGCCCTTGCCACGTCCCCGGCGGCGCTGAGCGGGAGCGCCCGACTCCCGGTGGCCAGGGTAAGGATCGGTTCGAAGAGGGCGCTGAACGCAGAACTGATGCGGTCCCCGATACCGGATTCCCTCTCCGATGACCCGGCCCACCCGCCGTTGGCCCTTCGGCCGCGTATCCTTCACGGCATGCGCACCCCTCCCGCCAAGCCCCTCTGATTGGGCCAGCGTGCCAGATTGTGCCAAAAATCCGGATCGTCTCGGGGGCTGCCCGTTAAGGGCTTGGAAATTTTGGAGCGGGTGAAGGGAATCGAACCCTCGTCGTAAGCTTGGGAAGCTTCTGCTCTGCCATTGAGCTACACCCGCACGACACTCTGCAACTCGTGCCCAGGACCGGATCGGGACGGCCGGTCCTGCGTCTTGACCTCCAGGATTATCCGGCGCGGTGGCCGAAGTCAAGCCGGGAACGGAGCGGGACGGCTGGGTTTGCCCGGGTTGGCGACACCCCGTCATCGCTGCCCGAGGTCGATGGCGAGCGTCCGGGGCACGGACGACGAGCGGGCCCGATACACCTGCAGCGCCTCCAGGACCCGCTGGACATAGTTCCGCGTCTCGGCGAACGGGATGGATTCGATCCAGTCGATCGGATCGACGCGCGCGGTCCGCGGATCCCCGATTTTTCGCAACCAGGCGTCAACATGGCCGGACCCGGCATTGTAGGCCGCGATCGCCAGCAGATAGGACTCACGGTAGCTCCGGATCAGTTCCTGGATTTCGGCCGTGCCGAGGAGCAGGTTGTAATCGTCATCCTCACTCAGGCGCGCTTCGGTCGGGCGGCCTTTCAATCGGAGTTTGCGCGCCAGCCGGGCGGCGGTGTTGGGCATCATCTGCATCAGCCCGCGGGCACCGGCGGAACTGACGACGCGATGGTTGAAGGTGCTCTCCTGCCGGATGATCGCGAGGACAAGCCCGGTCTCGACCCCGCCGCCCCCGCGGACCCGGACGGCCGGATAGCCGGAAACCGGCAGGACGACGCCCGCCACAAGCGCCTGTTTGGAGATCGCGATCGCCTCGTCGGGCCGCCGGACCTCCAGCGCCAGTTGCGCCAACTGCGCCCATTCCGCCGGGCCGGCGACGTCCCGCGCCAGCGCCCTGAGAAAGACGCCGATCAGATCGGCCTTGTCCGCGCTATCGACCTCGTGCAGCAGACGCACCGCCTGCACCATGCCGCGCCGGGCGAAATGAACGGCGTCCTCCCGCGATACCGTCGGCTCGGCGGGTATCGCCGGCGGGCGGGTCGGCGCGAGCGCCGCCGCAGCCAACTGGCCATAAAACATGGTCGGGAACAGGGCGGCCTTGCCGTACCACTCCCGGGCCTGAGCATGGTCGCCAAGCGCGTCGGCGGCACGCCCGCACCAGTAGGCCCCGCGCGCCCGGCTCATCGGCGCCGTGACCGCGCCATAGAGGCGCCGGAAGTGGCCAAGCGCGTCGGCCGGCCGCCTCAGGTGACGGAGCGCCAGCCAACCGGCCAGGAATTCGGCCTCCGCATAGGCCTGACCCTCGGTCTGGCCGTGGGCGGCGGCCAGGGAGTAGGCGGCAGCGGGATCATGCCCCTCGAGAAGATGGCGGGCCATGAAGTTCCGCTCGGTCCACCACAGGGCCGGGCGCCCCAGCGCGACCGGTGGATGAGCGAGAATCTCGAGGACGCCGCGATAATTCCGCTTTTCCCGGCGCCAGCGCAGACGCTCATAGGCAAGACCGGGATCATTCTGCAACTGGTCGGGAACACGGTTCAGCACCGCCGCGATGCCGGGTTCGTCCCCGGCGAGGGCGAGGCGGGCTTCGGCGACCGCCCGATGACCGGCATCGACCAAAGGCAGCAGCCGCCGGGCGGCGGAACTCTTGTGATCCCAAAGAACGCGCTCCAGACGGGCGGCGTGGTCGGCCGGCCCGAGGATGGCGGCGAAGCGCCGCCGGAAGTCGTTCTCGTCATCGTCATCGGCAAACTCGAGATCCACCCAGAACCGTCGAACGAGGTCCGCCGCCCGGTCCGCCTCCCCGCTGGCGGCGAGGGCATCGGCGTAGCGCCCCAGGCCGAGGGCGCTCACGGGTGGATGCTGCTCGAACCACGCCACCACCCCGACCGCCGGCATCTCGGGCGGCAGGGTCGTCTCGGCCTGGCGCCAGAGGCCCTTCCGGTTGGGCCAGGTCGGGTTCGCCTCGATGAAGGCCGCTATTTCGGTGTGGAGATGTCCGCTTTTCGGCCGGGCCAAATCCAGCCAGCGCACGACCTTGGCCCCGATGCGCTCCTCGGCTTTGGCCGCGAGTGCCACGGCGGCGTCGAACTTCTCCTCCCGAACCGACCGGAATGCCGAACGCAAGAGCGCGAGGTCCTGGTCTGAAACACTGCCGGCAAAGGCCGGGGCTCCCGAGAGGATGGCAACCACGGCAAGGGCGACGGCCCCGGCAATGCCGCTCCGCCGCCCCGGCGGCCCTTCCAAACCGATCGACATGGTGCCTTCGTCCAAACCTGCAAAAGAGCGCCCCCCCCCCCGTAGACAGCAGATTCGCCGGCCGATGCAAGGGGGCGGGCTTGCCAGCGCGCCCGCAACGAGGCGTTTTCCGCAGGACGTTGCAGGGCGGCACGCCCCCGGCGTGATGGACGAGGCCGCTTTTTTCTTTCGTCGCCGTTTTCAGAATGATTACAGCTCCCCATGGTAGTGGCGATGCTGTATCCGCGTTCTGAAGTTCTGCCACCGCCCCACCGCGCGCTCTCTCAAGAAAATGGCCCGGGCGGAACAGCCATCGTCCGGGAGGCTTAGGCTAGTATACAATTTACAGTTTTATTTTTCCGGCCGTCAGAGTACCATATCCGCAGGTGTTGACGGCGCGGTGCGGGACCGTGCCCGGCACATCGCCTCAATCAAATCATGCCTATCCGGTTAAGACATACACCCACTACATGTGGGATGTATCCA
>JBAXPR010000211.1:0-3162 GCA_037132135.1 Rhodospirillaceae bacterium | reverse complement strand
TGAACAAACTCTATCCCTAGTGGGTGTATGTGTCAACCGGATAGGCATGGGTCAACTGCACCAGCGACGAGATCAGGCGGCCGCTGAACTGGCCGATCACCAGCGGCTTGCTCGGGGTGTTGTCGGCCCCGAACTGTAAGGTGCCGGTGGTGCCGATCAGTGCGTTGGCCTGGGAGTGCATGGCATCCAGTTGATCGCGGATCAACCGGCGCGCCTCGGCCCCGCTCGGCCCCTCCGGCTTGAGCCCTGCGCGGCGGGCCGCGGTGACGACCAGCTTGGCGGCATCGTAGGCGAAAGGCGCCCCCCAGGTTTTCAGCGCCCCTTCCTTGGCTTCGAGACGCTCGATCAACCGGCGGGCCTCCCGGTTGCCGGTGTCGGTCAGAAACGGCACCGAGACAAAGAGGCCGTCGGTGTAAAACCCCGGCCGGACCTGCTCCTTGGGAAACTCGGCGAAGGCGTGGGCGAAGCGGGTCGAGCCCAGGGCGTCGGGGCCGAGGATCCGATTGGTCAGGCCGGCGTCGCGCATCCGGCGCACCATGATCACTGCCGGATCGATGTGGGCGGCCATCAGAATGATGGTGTTCTTGGGCAGGGAACGGAGCCCGGCGATCGCCTGATCGACCGCGGCTTCGAAGCCGGCATCCTTGGGATCGACCCAGTATTGCCCGCGCAACTCCAGCCCGACCGGCGCGGCCGCGCCGACAAACGAGGCCGCAATCTGCTTGGCGTAAGGGTTGGTGGTGGCGATCACCGCCACCGGTTTGGCGTTGAGAGCCTCGAAGGCATAGCGGGCCAGAAACTCGCCCTGGCTGATGTCCGAAAAGATCGAGCGGAAATACCAGGAATTGTTGCGGGTAACATCGGGGTGGGTCGAGGCCGGGGTAATCGCCGGCAGCCCGGTCCGGGCATAAACCGGCGCCGCGGCCAAGGAGACCGAACTGTAGTTGTGGCCGATCACGGCAACGATCGAGGGATCGGCAGCGATCTTTTCCGCCACGGCCCGGCCGCGCTCCGGATCGTTGCCATCGTCGAAAGTCACCAGTTCGACGCGCTGGCCGTTGATGCCGCCGGCCCGGTTGGCGTCCTCGGTGTAAGCCTCGGCCGCCTTCAACATTTCGAGCGCCCCCGACTGACCCGGACCGGTCAGGGACGAGGCAAAAGCAATCTTCACGGTGCCGGTAAAGGTCGGTTTTGGGGCCAGCACAAGAGCGGCATAATGACCGACGATGGTGGCGATTAGAGCGACAACTAATGTCGCCACCAGAATTCGTCTCATAACGCCCTCCGGCCCCGCAGTACCGGCGTTACGACTGCCACAGTCACGACGATTGATTCAAGCTGAATTCGACTTTCGCCGCCGCACCCGGTCAAAGATTGGCACGTCTCTTACGGGCCTCCGGAACCAATCCGCAACACCCGATCAGCGATCCCAGCGGTTGCTGAACCATGACCGCACGAACATCTTAAGCTTTGCCACTACGGAAAGACGTTCATCGGACAATGATTCTAGCATGTCGGATAGCCGCTTTGAAATCATCACGGTATAGAGGATCACGGCGGTGGTCGGCACGAAGGCGGCCATGAAATAAATCAGTTTTACCGACAGCGTGGCATCGGCGACCGCGATCAGGTTCATGCCGAGCAACCCGGTGACGATGCTGCCGATCAGGCCGAAGGTGGTGACCACGGTCAGCCGGACCACGGTGTTGGCCTGCCGGCGCAACCCGTCGGCCTCGAGATATTGCGCCATGTCCTGCACCGCGACCCGGATGTCGTCATACAGGGCATCAGTGCCATGGTGACGGCGAAACAGAGCGAAAATCGGCCGGGCCGGGATATGAATCGAAACCTCGCGGAACCAATAGCGGTGGGTAAAGCGCAAAAAGGTCGCGAAGAGAGTCCGGATGTGGCGCTTGAAGGTCTTGACCCGTTCGGCATCACGGATGTCGAGACCGTTCATGGCCATCGACAGCCGGTCGGCAAACATCAACAGTGCCGCCTTCTGGAAGTGGGCGATCAGGCCGAGCAGGAAATACTGGTGGCGAAACTGCGCCAGCACGCCCTGTTCGGGATCGGTGAACAGCCGTTGCCCGGCCTCACCGACCACGACGAAGGCTTGCCCGGAACAAAGGAAGCGGGTGTTGGCCGCCTGGGAACTGTCGAGCCCCCAGTACCGATCATAACAATACTCGGCCTCGAAATCGGCCAGAAAAGACTCCGAGACCGGCAGCTGATCCGTGGGTCCGGAGCGCGCCGCGAATACCAGCCGGGCGAAATCGCCCCGCGACAGGGCGCGCGGCTGATCGAAAGCCAGATAGGCCATCAGCGGCATCCGGCTGTATTCCAGTTGGCGAAAGCGCAGTCCGCCCGGCCTGGCCGAGGCATCGGGGACCATCGGCCCGAGCAGAAACTCCCAGTCAGCCGAAATCGCCGCCGTTCGTTCCTGGCAGACCGTGGCGAGGAACTTGCCGCGCTGATCAAAATCCGACGTCGCCAGCACCCTGCCCTGGTCATCCAGCCATTCGGTGCGGACCAGACAATGATCGCCGCGCTCCTCGTGATCCCAGCCGGTGGGAAAGGCGCGGCCGAAACGGAACAACAACTCCTGAACCAGTCCGAGTTCAAGATCGTCCGCATAAACCTCGACCGTGAACAGCGTGACATCGATGTCGTAAAAGAAATAGAGGTCGACATGAGCGATCGACAGCGCCACCGGTTCGGGACGGTCCTTGAGGGTCAGCCGGACCATCTTGACGTCGGAGCGGCGAAAGACCCGGATCGGTGAGTCGCCGGAACGATCCCGCCGCGCCTCGCCATAAAGAAAGCGCTGAACCGCCGGCAGGAAGGTCACGAATTCATTATAGTGGCGAATCTGGAACTGCGAGGCGTCAGCGGGAAACTCGTCGGTGACCGGAGACCAGAGATCGCCGTCGCGGCAGAGTTCTTCCCAGCGCCGGGCGCCCTGGAAACTGCCGGTCACCGGCATCAGATGCACCGGCCACAGCAGAATCTGGCGAAAATGCCGGACCCGTCGTTCCTCCTCCGCTGCCGTCTCCCGATCTGCCGTCACGTCGTCCTCTCCGGTGACCCCACGGATGCCATACCCGGCCTAGTGCCCCGAGTCAGTCAAAATGTGGATACAAGTGCCGCAGCTTAATGCGT
>JBAXPR010000210.1:0-3198 GCA_037132135.1 Rhodospirillaceae bacterium | reverse complement strand
ATATGGGGTGATCGAGATGGGTAGCCAAGACGGTGGGGAAGAGACGTCCGCGCAGGCCGGCGCGATTCCGGTGGCCCGCAGCCGCAACGCCGCGAGTTGGGAAACATTGTGTCAGGCCGCGCCCTGGGGACAGGGAAAAGACGCGCCGACAACTCCGGCCGACCCCGCAGTGCCTCCGGTGACGTCGAAGGCTGCCTCTGTTGCGGCTGTCGAACCCTCCCCGGCCGCGGCGGAGGACGCCGATCCGCTCGCGGTCGTCCACCACAGCCTGTTCGAAGCTTTCGACGCCTGGACACAGATGGAAGGAGGCGTGCCCGCAGCCGAAACGGCCCGGTCGTCCGCCGCGTCGGCATCGTTTACGGCCGCCGCCTCCGAGCATACGGAGGCGACTCGCTCGTCCGGGGGCGCGGCGTCCTTTTATGCTTGGGTCGAGACCGAAGGCGGTCTGTCGACGGCCGGCTCCGCCGAGGCCGGATCGGATATTTCCGCAGCGCCGGTCGCGACCATTGCCGTATCCGAACCGGCGCCCGGCCCTCAATTGGAGGTTCCTTTGCCGGCTCCCTCCGAGCCGGCGCCCGAGTTTGCGTCTGCGCTGGTTTCGGTGTCGGTATCGATCGAGCCCGCCCCAACGGAAAGCTTGGTTGAAGCCCCCGCAATTATCGTTTCGCCGGCCCCCGAGCCGGTGGCGTTCGCCGCCGTTGCTCCCGCGGTGGTGGAACCGGCGCCCCCGGTCAGGACGGTTTTTTCCGAGCCGGTTGCACCGAAGCCCACCTCACGGGCTGTCGCCGACGCCGCGACCATGGAGGCGCTTGCAGCCGAAATGGTGCCGATGGCGACGCGCCCGGCCCCGCTGGGCGCTCCCGTCGCCTCGAATGCTTCTCCGAAAGCCAAGCCCAAGACCCAGGCCCATCCATCGCCGGTGCGCTCGATGCCGGTGTCATCGCTGTTTTCGGCGGTGATAAGTGCGGCTGGACGCGCGGTCAAGGGCGTGGTGCCAGCCGCGGGCAAGCCGGCTAAAAAGCCGTCGACGTCAAGTCCTGCGGCCAAGCCGGCGCCGGCCAGGGCGCAAACGGCTGCGAGGACTCCCACGACCAAACCGCCGGCTCGCCCGAAGCCGGTCGTTCAGCGTTTGCTGGGTGCCGTCGAGCGCGAGGTGGGGATCGCGTTTGGAGCGCTCAAGAGCGTTGGATCTGGCTTGGTCCGGCAGGCGCAGTCGGTGGTCGCGCCGGATAGCCGTTCCAACTCGGCCCCGAAGAAACGGCCGGCATCGGCGGCACGGGGACGATAGCGCCACCGGCACTACCAGGAAACCGTTGAGGGAATTGCACATATGAGCGATACGGACAAGCATCCACGGCGCATGGTGGTGGTGGTTTCGCACAAGGGCGGGGTTGGAAAGACGTTTTTTGCCGCGACCCTGGTAAGTTGGATGCGCAGCCAAGGCATCTCCGTTGCCGCTTTCGACAGCGACGGCATCGTCGGCGGGTTGCGCCGGGTCCTCGGTACCAAAGGGGCGGACGGCATGCCGGTGGCTGAACAGGACCCCTTAAAAGGCTGTGCATACTACGATATTCGCAACGACCGGGAGCGCCCCCAGTTTCTTGACGCCGTCAGTCTCGGCCATCCTCTGATGTTGCAGGACCTGCCGGGCGGCGCCGTCATCGACCTGCAGCGGGTGGTGGACGACGGCGAGGGAGTGCGCCAACTTCTGGATTCTTTCGACAGTGAAAGGGTGAGGCTGACCGTCGTTCACCTTGTCACCCATGTGATCGAGTCCGTGTTTTCCGTGGCGTCGTTGTCGCAGTTGTTCGGCCAGCGGGCTGATCATGTGGCGGTCCTGAACAAGAATTTTGGCCGCGAGTTGACCGACTTTCCATTCTGGCATGGATACGAAACCGCTAAAGGTGAGAAAAAAGGCGGAGCGACCCGCAAACGCTTCCTTGAAATGGGCGGGGCCGAGATCGAGTTCCCGGCATTGGAGCCCGGCGTTTTTGCCAAGATCGCCGCGGCGATGGAGCCGCCGACCCGCGCCGTTCTCAATTCCGAACTGAAACTCTCGGAACGGGGGGCGATCCAGGTGTTTTTACGCAAGTTCGACGAGCAAGTGCGTAAAGTGGGGCCGATGCTCGGCGTTCCCTGAGGGCTGCACCATCGGAACCGATCTGCCGTCAACTTTGGGAGGGCTGTCCGTCGACGCGCGAGCGCTTGGCGGCGGCCATCCGGAAGTGCCATTCCGGCCCAAGGGCGCCGTACCGGATGACATCTTTCAAACCTCCAGATATAAAGAAAAACTATGAAGGCGGACGATAACGGCTCGTCTCTTAAGTGAGGCGCTGTTCCGTGCCAGGCGAAAGGTATCGTAATGAAAAGGGCGATGTGCTCGGGCATCATTCTGTTATCGTCCTTTTATGCTTGGTTGATGACAGCGACTGGCATTCAACTGACACAGTACCGCCCAGCCTTTTCGGGCTTGGTCGGCGCAGCCCAGCCCTATGTTTTGGCAGGGCTTGTCCAGATTGCCATCGCTTATTACTATTTGAGGCTGGCGTCCCCTAAATTGATGGGGAGGCGAGAAGTAACGAGCATGATTATAGCAGCGCCATTTGTTTTTATTTTTGTCTGTTGGACGATATTCATGTCGTCATATTCTATCATGTACGAGCGACGTTCTGAAACCGCCAGGGTCGAATCTGGAAACGATCTTCAGTCGATTGCGGATGAGTTTCGCGATCTTGACCGCCAGATTTCACTCAATTACGGCTCGACGCTGGTTAATCTGGACCAGCGACTCGCGAGCGAAATATCAAGCCCCGAACCCGGTGTTCCCAAAGGGTGCGGCCGGCGGTGCCGGGAGATCCGGTCCGTCCAAAGTGAACTGCAAAATTTTCAGCATCTGCGAGAACCGCTGCTCGGCCCTTCCATGATCGGCAGAGATTTGGGACGCGGGCTTGGAATACTAGAGGGGGAGCAGCAGACTGTTGCCACCCGGTTGGCCGACTTCGAGGTGGTTCTCTCGAAGTTTTCGCGGCTGAACACGATCCTGGCCGAGCGTGGCCCGGTTACCGACCGAACTCCCGTTGCCGAAGATGTTTCCAGCCGCTTGTCCGGGCAGTTCCGGAACCATCTCGACCGCCTGCGCGCCAGGCTCGTGGAATTAAGGGGAAATGAACGCAACCTGACCGACGCCAAGTACCGAGG
>JBAXPR010000209.1:0-3216 GCA_037132135.1 Rhodospirillaceae bacterium | reverse complement strand
GGCCGACGTCGCCAGCCTCAAACAGGGCCAGGCGGTACTGACGGCCGACGTCGCCAGCCTCAAACAGGGCCAGGCGGTACTGACGGCCGACGTCGCCGAACTCAGGACCGACGTCGCCAGCCTCAAACAGGGCCAGGCGGTACTGATGGAGAATCAGCTCGCTCTCAAGGCGGACATGACCGGGGTCAAGCGGGGCGTCGATGCGATCCTCGCCCACCTCAAAATTCCGACCGAGACCTGAGCGCTATCCCCACACTCTCAGCCCGGCGTTGGTCAGGACGGCCAGGGTTGTGACTCCGGTCGCCACGCCGAGGGCCAGATTGCCGCGCGACAGCCGCAGCGCCGCCACCGCCATGGCCACGGCGAGCAGCCGGCTGCCCAGATCGGTAGCCTGGAGCGGCCCGATCGGCAGCAGAATCATCCGTGCGGTCAGGCCGGCGAGCAGGGCATAGGCGACGCAGCCGACCCACTCGAACACCGGGCCGTTGGGATCGATCCGCCCGGCGACCAGCACCCCGAGAGCGCGCCAGAAATAGGTCGCCAGGGCCGCCGCCAGCAGGGTAAGCCAGATCGGGGCATCCGCCATCACGGGTTCCCCCGGCCGGGCAGCAGACGATCGGCAAGAAAGGCGACGGAGCCGCCGGCGATCCCGGTCGCCAGCAATCCCCAGTCGGGATCGATCAGGTGGAGCGCCGGCCCGAGCGCGCCGCCCAGCACCAGGGCCAGCGTCCGCGACCGCGGCCCGAGGTCGGCAACGAACAGCAGAGTGAAATAGCAGGGATTGAGGAAGACCAGACCCAGCGTCACCGGCTTGGGCAAGCCGCCCGCGAGCCAGAAGCCGACCGCGGTGCCGATAATGCTGAGCCCCCATAGTGTGATGCCAAACCCGGCAAACCAGGGCAGGCGATCGGCGGCCGGCAGCTGCGGACAGCGCCGGAGCGCCACCGCCCAGGTGGTGATGGCGATGACATGGGCAAGCAGGTAATGGCGCCAGCCGATGCCCCGCTCGTGGCGCAACTGGGGCAGCAGCGTGATCACCATCGGCATCAGGCGGGTGTTGGTCAGCCAGACCGCCATGACGTTGACCAGCAGCGACGAGCCGATCCCGTAGAGTTCGACCATGGCAATCTGGCCCGGCAGCGCCCAAGTGGTGACGGTCGACAGCAATCCGGCCAGCAGGCCGATGCCGCTGCCATGAACCAGCGAGCCGAAGCCGAGAAAACTGCAAAACAGCACCAGCCCCGGCATGCCGAGCCCCTCGCGAACGCCCTGCCGCCAGGCCGGACCGCCGCCGGCCGCGCTTGTCTCCCGCTGAACGGCTGGTGTGTTCATCGCTCTCGCCCGACCTCGCGCCTGTTTCCCCTCCGCTATACGAAGATGGGCGCGATCGGGCCATGGTCTTAAGACAGAGGCGCCATGCGCCGGCGGCCGCCATTGCCGCACCGCACCCGACTCGGACCGCCGCCCTTTTCGCAGTGCAATGAAATGCGCAAGAAAACATCGGAAAAACTGATCGATTTCGACGCAACCAGGCTGTCTTCGCCCCCCTCCCGGCACGACTGTGGCCCCCGGGCCGCCGGCTCGGCTCGAAAGGAGGGTCAGGATTTGCAAACTCTTGACGCCGAAAGCCGCGCACCACATTGTCCCACGGCTATGAACACGATACACGGGACCAGTGTCCTTATCTCGGGGGCCGGCGTGCTGCTGCGCGGAAAATCGGGGGCGGGCAAATCCGATTTGGCGCTGCGCCTGATCGATCGGGGAGCCGTACTGATTGCCGATGACCGGGTGGAGGTGCGGGTGGACCACGGCAAAGTGATGGCCAGCGCGCCGGCAACCCTGGCGGGACTGCTCGAGGTACGGGGCGTTGGCCTGATGCGCGTGCCGTTCGCTCCGGCCGGCGAGGTGCATCTGGTCGTGGATCTGGTCACCCCCGAAACGGTGGAGCGCCTGCCTGAGGCCGAGTGGACCGCCCTGGCCGAAACCCGCCTGCCCCGTCTGGCGCTGGCGCCGTTCGAAGCCTCGGCGCCGGCCAAGATCCGGCTGGCCGCCGCCGCCGCCGCCCGCGGTGACCCGTTCGGACAGATTCCGGTTCTGACATGACCGACACCGCCCCCTTCCCCTCCCCCTTCCAGCCTCCGGGCCCGGCTCTTGCGGCGAACCGTCGACGGCGCATTCTGCTCGTGACCGGCATGTCGGGGGCCGGGATGTCGGTGTCCTTGAAGGCCCTCGAAGATCTGGGGTATGAGGCGGTGGATAATCTCCGGCTGTCGCTGGTCGACGCCCTGATCCACCAGGATGACGGCAGCCGGCGGCCGCTGGCGGTGGTGATCGACAGCCGCACCCGCGACTTCAGCGCCGACGCCTTCCTTGACCACCTGGAAAGCCTCAAGGCACGGCCGGACCTTGATGTCCGCCTGCTGTTTCTCGAGTGCGACAACGAGGCGCTGCAGCGGCGCTTCACCGAAACCCGGCGCCGCCATCCGCTGGCCGCCGATCGTCCGGTTCCTGACGGCATCCGCCGCGAACGCACCCTGCTGGTGCCGTTGGTCGAGCGGGCCGACGTCACCCTCGACACCACCCTCTTGTCGATCCATGACCTGCGCCGGGTACTGTCGGGACACTTCGCCTATGGCGGCGGCAACCGGTTGCAGGTGTTCGTGACCTCGTTTTCCTATCGCCTGGGGTTGCCGCGCGAGGCGGATCTGGTGTTCGACGTCCGCTTTCTGGTCAATCCTCACTACGAACCGGCTTTGCGTCCGCTGTCCGGGCTCGATGCCGGTGTTGCGGGAATGGTCGAGGGAGACGCCGATTTTCCGGTGTTCTTCACCGGCCTGACCAATCTCCTGGGACCATTATTGCCCCGTTACAACCTTGAGGGAAAGAGCTACCTGACCATTGCCGTTGGCTGCACCGGTGGCCGCCACCGCTCCGTGTTCGTGGCTGAAAAGCTGGCGGGCTGGGTGCGGGAGCGGGGCATCGTGGTCGGCCTCGAGCACCGGGACCTGGAGCGCGACACGCCGCGCCCAGGGTAAGTCGAGCCGGGATCGACGGATTGGAACAGGGCCGCCCTGAAGCAAAGGGAACGTTGATGATCGGAATGGTATTGGTCACGCATGGTCGCCTGGCCGAGGAATTCATCGCCGCGCTGGAACACGTGGTCGGCCATCAGGAGCAGGTGCGCGCGGTGTGCATCGGCCCCGAGGACGACATGGA
>JBAXPR010000208.1:0-3233 GCA_037132135.1 Rhodospirillaceae bacterium | reverse complement strand
AAGCCTTTCCCGCCTGAAGGCGGGGGTTTGGACCTGAAAAGGGGACTATCAATGCAATGGTAAGCAGTTTGCGCATGGTTTGTTCTCCCGGAGTACCAATAATTCGAACTGACCGATGATCTGTCCCGGCCAACCGTGGAACCCTAGCGCACTTCGCGGGCCGGTTCAACGACACCTGCGACACTTTATCCCGATCCGGGAATCTGGCCCGCCTTATGCATGGCTCTGGCTGGCCGTCGCGAACCCTCCATCCTCGCGGCGGCCGGAGTCTCAAAGTCCAAGCCCGCCTTTCCCCCGCGCCGGACGGACCCCGGCAAATTTGACCCGGCACAGTCCGCCCCGCGGAGGAAAGAGCACCCAGGTCCGCAGCCGAGTGGAGAACAGCCATGACCATTCATCATGAAATCCGCCGTTACCGGTCGCCCCCGTCGCTGTGCAGCGGACCCGGCCTCCACGACGATATCGCCGCCGACGCCGCGGAACGCGCTGTTTACGAAACGGCGCGCGCGCTCGGCTACCTCACCACCCAGGCGGCGCGAATCGCCGCATCGTACGGCCGCTCATTGAATTTATAGCCCTTCAAATCAAGGGTTAAGAAACGGCGGATTTTCGATGGCATCCGAACCTTCTGACAGGAAAGTCTACCCTTGGCAACTGTAGGGGCGCGTGTCATTATCCTGTCAGACCAATAGTGAAGACTGGCGGTAAGTCAGTGACACCCCCATTTTATATTGCACCTGCGAACGACCATGACATGGATAACGGAGACGAGACCGGGGCGCACCTTACGGAAGCCGATCTGATCGACGTCTCGGGTTTTTCACAGGAATGGTTATGGGAGACCGACACAGACGGACATCTGATCCGCCTGTCGGGCCGCTATGAGGCGCTGACCGGGGCGCGACGGGACGATGTGCTCGGCCGCCTGCTCGTGGAACTGCTGGAACCGTCACCCACCGGTCTTGCCGGGGATCTGGTCGTGATTCTTGAAGCCCTGACATCCCGCTACGGTTTTGCCGGCCGGGTCTGCAGCCTGACCGCAGCTCCCGCGCGCTTGATCGTGGTCCGGTTGAGCGGCAAGCCGCGCTTTGCCGCCAACGGCAGCTTTCTCGGCTTTCGCGGCATCGGCACCGACGTCACCGAAAGCTTTCAGCGTGAGCGGGCGTGGCGCGACAGCATCGCCCAAAGCGAATTGCTGGTGGCGACCATCGAGTCGTGCCCGGTCAGCATCTCGATCGCCGACGCCTTGCGCCCCGGTTTGCCGCTGATCTATGTCACCCCCTCCTTCACCCGGATCACCGGCTACGCCCTCCATGAGGCGATCGAGCAGAACTGGGACTTCTTGCAGGGACCCGACACCGACCCCATCACCGTCCAGCGCATCGAGGACGCCTTGCGCGGCGGTCATCCGGTCGATGTTGAAATCCTGAATTACCGCAAGGACGGCACGCCGTTCTGGAACGCCCTGATGATCGCGCCGCTGGTGCGGGGGGGCCGCATCGTCGCCTATATCGGGGTTCAGAACGACATCACCGACAAGCGGGCGCAGCAGCAGGAGTTCCAGCGCCGCCACCGCCTGCAGGCGCTGGGCCAGTTGGCCGGCGGCGTCGCCCACGAGATCAACAATCTGCTGCAACCGATCCTGTCCTACACCGAATTGGTCCAGACCGAGATCGCCTCCGGCCATGCGCTGGCAACCAAGCGCCTGGGCAAGGTGATCCACAGCGCCGAGCAGGCCCGCGATATCGTACGCAACGTTTTGCGTTTTTCACGCACCGACACCAATATCCTCAGCGACCTGCCGTTCGCCGAAACCATTTCCGAAGCGGTGGAGTTCGTGCGCGACCTCCTGCCGGCGACGGTGGTCGTGACGGTGCGCGGTCTCGACCACTATCTGGGCGAGGGCCGGATCAACGCCGTCGAGATGACCCAGATCATGACCAACCTGCTCAGCAATGCCGCCCAGGCAATGCGGGGCCGGGGTGAAATCACCGTCGAGGCCACCACCACCCGCATCACGCCCTATCAGGCCTCTCTGCTTGACATCGGCGCCGGCGGCTATTGCGTGGTTACGGTCAGCGACACCGGGCCGGGCATGGACGAAAGCGTGCTCGCCCGCCTCTTTGAGCCCTTCTTCACCACCAAACCGGTCGGCCAGGGTACCGGGCTTGGCTTGTCGGTGGTTTACGGCATCCTGCAGAACTGGCGGGGCGCGATTTCCGCGACCAGCGCTCCCGGTCGGGGCGCCCGTTTCACCCTTCACATCCCCTTGTCATCGGCTTTGTCTGAAACCGCCGCCACCCCGTTTGAGGACTTCTGACATGACCGCTTGGATGAACCGCTTTCTGATCGGCACCAGAATCTATGGCGGCTTCGCCATCATTCTGCTGATGCTGGGGATTCTGGCTGTCATCTCCTACCGGAGCCTCGATTTCATCGCGGCCACCCAGGACACCTACGCCAACTTTTCCTCAAACGCCCTGCTGGTTCAGCGGATCGAGCGCAATCTGGTCGGCCTGCGGCGCAACATGTATGCCTATCTGACCACCGGCAGCATGCCCGAGTTCAGACGGGCCGAGGAACTGGTCGGCCTGATCAAGACCGACTTCGACGATCTCGGCCGCAGCCTGCGCGACCCGAAACGGCGCGAGGACGCCAGCGAACTGCAAAAGACCGTCGACACCTATTTCGCCATGGCCAAGAAGGCGGTCGAACTCCGCGAGGCCCGGGACTGGATCATGGATACCGGCTTCCAGCCCAACACCGAGTCGGTGTCGATCAATCTCACCCGCACCGTCGACGCGGCCTTCGCGGCAGAAAAATTCGAGATCGCCGCCCTGCTCGGCCGGGCGCTGGAGGCGACCTGGATGCTGCGCTATCACACCGAGCGACTCGACGTCAGCGGCGAGCCCGACTCCGCGGCCAAGGCCAAAGCGGCGGTGGAAACCCTGCGGCGCGGCGTCGCCAGCGCCGTGGCCAAGGTCGAGGATCCGGACCTCAGGACCCGGCTCGACAAGGTGCAGCAGCGGGTTGACGACGTCGGCAAGACTTTTGACAAACTGGTTGAATATATCTCGACCTATCACCAGTTCGCCAACAAGAAACTGCCCGATCAGGCCGAGGTCTTCCGCAAGCTCTCGGCAGCGCTGACCCAGACGATGCGGCAAACCCTGACGGACCTTGCATGCCTATCCGGTTAAGACATACACCCACTACATGTGGGATGTATCCAG
>JBAXPR010000207.1:0-3236 GCA_037132135.1 Rhodospirillaceae bacterium | reverse complement strand
CGGGCGCCGGCGGTCAGCACATCAACAAGACCGACAGCGCGGTGCGCATCACCCATTTGCCGACCAACATCGTGGTGCAGTGCCAGCAGGAGCGCTCACAGCACAAGAACCGCTCAAAGGCCTGGGACATGCTGCGCGCCCGGCTCTATGAGGCCGAACTCAAGAAGCGCGAGGAAGCCTCGGCGGCACTCGAGGCGACCAAGACCGAGATCGGCTGGGGCCACCAGATCCGCAGTTACGTCCTCCAGCCCTATCAGATGGTCAAGGACAACCGCACCGGGGTCGAGACCTCGCAGTCGGGGGCCGTGCTCGACGGCGACATCGACCGCTTCCTCGAGGCGGCGCTGGCCTCGCGGATCAAGGGCCAGTTGGAAAACCTCGAAGACTCATAGAGCGGCGGACCCGTGCCGGGCGGGCTCAGCGGCTGCTGAACACCCCGCGCACCGCCAGTTGCCAGGGCCGGCCGGCGAGGTGGCGGTCGAGCAGGCCGGGCAGGGCGGCGGCGGCGCCCGGCTTGCGCTCGAGGGCGCCAAGGTCGGCGATCAGGCCGGCCAGCGGCGCCGCGGCGGCGATGGCGATGAAGTGATCGGCGCCATAGGGAGGGGTCACCAGCAGGGTCAGGCGCACCGTCGCTGCCGGGTCGGTCGCCGGGCGGTCGTGCAGGCGCGGGGTTTCGAGCGGATAAAGGACGCTGACGCCGCCGTCGGCCGCGAGAGCCAGCACCACGAGATAGGGCAGCCCGGAGCCGGCGGCGGTCAGGGTGACCCGGTCGCCGGGGTGGTGAAACGGCGGGTCGGGCTCCAGGGTCAGGCCGAGGCCGGCCCGGGGCAGCCGTTCCAGCAGCCGCAGCAGCCGCCAGCCGTCGATCACCGCCTGCGCCCGCGCCTGCTGCGTGGCGGCGGCGCCGCTGCCGATGGTGGCGATCAGGTCGCCGACCGGATTGAAAAGTTCGCCGCGGCCGACATCCCAGGTGAAGCGGTTGGTGGTTCTGAGGCCGGCCGGCACCACGCCGCCGAGGCTGGCGAGCAGGCGGTCGGGGTCGGTGCCGCGGGCATTGTCGATGGCGAGGGCCAGCGGCGTGGTCAGCGCAGCTTCGGCAAGCCCGCCCGCCGCGGCCGGCGCCATCACGCCCAGCAGCACCGCCAGGGCTGCCGGGGCTGTCCAGCCCGTCCGCATGATCATTCCGCCCCTCCCCTTCGATCGCAGGTCACCATACCGCGCCACCTTGCCACTGGCCAAGCGGCGCGCGTGACGGCAGAGTGGGGCTGCGGCAAGTGGGAGGCATAGCCCCGTGTTGGTCCCTGATATCAGCGCCCCGGCGACCCCGGCGGACGGCAACCCGACCCGGCTCGAGCAATTGTGCCAGGAGAAGGGGCTGAAGATGACCGAGCAGCGGCGGGTGATCTCGCGCGTGCTCTCGGAGGCCACCGACCATCCCGATGTCGAGCAGGTCTATCGCCGCGCGGTCGAGATCGATCCGCACATCAGCATTGCCACGGTCTATCGGACCATGCGCCTCTTTGAAGAGGCCAACGTGATCGAGAAGCTGGATTTTGGCGACGGCCGCGCCCGTTTCGAAGAAAATCGCGATTCGCACCATCATCATCTGATCGATCTCCACACCGGCGCGGTGGTCGAGTTTCAGAGCCCGGAGCTGGAGATCCTCAAGGAAAGGATCGCGCGCGAACTGGGCTACGAGCTGATCGGCCACCGGCTCGAGCTGTACGGTATCCGGGGCCCTGCCTCGGGGCCGTCCGAGGGAGAGCGCTGAACCGCCCCGGCCATGCCTGCCCCGTCGCCCTGCCGCCCCGCCGTCCAGCGCGCCTACCGTGAACTCTGTGAGCGCGGCGAGCCCGAGCGATTCGCCTTCGAGGCCGCGCTCACGGTCTACCGCTGGCACCATCCCGAGGTCGACACCGCCGCCGCCGCCGACATCGTCGCCCGCTGGCTGTGGAATGGCGTCTGTCACTGATTAGATCAGACGTTGCTCGAACGTATTATAATAACACATTGAAAAACAACATAAATAGCGCCGAAGTCCGCGCTGAGCCCGCCGTCGCGGCCGCCAAAGTGTTGCATTATCGCGTCACTTCTTAAGAACGCTCTGCAACTGATTGAGAATCCACGTTTAAAACCGGTTGGACAGGAGTAGGGTTAAATCACCTGAACGGTACGGCCAAGGGCGGCTTCCATGACCAGCAAACCCTCTCCCCTCACGACCCAGATCGACCAGCTCACCGAACTGGTGATCAACCGGTTTTCTACCCTCGACCAGCGCTTGCGCGGGCTTGAAGACGACGCCGCCGAATTGCGCGGCCTGTTGAAGGCGGTGGTGACCGGCATCGAGCGTCTGAATGCCCGGGTGACCAGCGAGTACGAAGATCAGATTTTCGATACCGAGGATCAGGATGACGGCTTCCTGACCCCGCCGCCCGGCCAGTTTCTTCATTGACCAGCCTGCGGTGCGCTGTCTTCAGGGGGCCGCCGGGGCGGCGTTCAGGGCCTCGGCCAAAGACAGCCACCGTCTCGGCGCCAGCGGGCCGCCGGCATCGGCCGGGCGCCGCGGGGCCGCGGGTGGCGGCCAGGAGACCATCAGTTGCGGCCGGCCGGGTGGCAGGCGCACCGGCAGCGCCGGGATCTCGACCCAGGCCAGAATGATATCGACGATGCTGCCGTCGGTGGCCAGCGGCAGGATCAGCCACTCCACCCCGACCTGCCAACCGGCGGTCCAGACCAGCAGGCCGCGTCGCCGCACCGGGACACGATGCCGGGCGGCATGACCGAAAAGATCGTCGAGGCCGTCGAGTTCGGCCGGTTCGAGGACCTCATCCAGATGGCGGCCGGTCGGGTCGCGTCGCATCACCTGGCTTAGAAGGGTGCCGACCAGCCGGAAGCGATAGCGCTCGCCGCTGCCCAGGCCGTCGATCAGCATCATGGTCGAAAGATGGCGCGGCAGATCGGTCGGATCGATGTCGCGGCGGCCGGGCAGGCGGCGCCCCGAGCGGCGGCACTCCCAATAGGACTGCAACCGCTCCAGTTTATCGCACGCCATCTCTGGCTTTGTCGCCGCGCCGCTCATTGCCGATCCCCCCGCTCCGGCCGCAATATGACGACTGAGTATATGTGCCGATTGACTCGGGGCAAGGTTTTTTTATAGTTTATAAGGTGTTAAGGCGATTGGCCGTAAGAGGAGCAAAAGCCCGGGCGGCGGTCAGGCTGAGCAGCGCGCCGTGACC
>JBAXPR010000206.1:0-3244 GCA_037132135.1 Rhodospirillaceae bacterium | reverse complement strand
TTGAACAAACTCTATCCCTAGTGGGTGTATGTGTCAACCGGATAGGCATGGTTGGATGATTTCTGCTTCAACTCAATCGCCGAGAGCGGAATGATCGTTACCCCGGTCGAGGGGTCTATAGTGAACGGGTATTCGCCCTTGTGATGCGTGGTGCCGCGAAACTTGAGGATTTCGATGGTCCGGCGACGCTTTTCCTGCTCCAGCGGATTGCGCAGGATGATCACGTTGTCGGCGACGAACTCCTCGACACCGAAGCGCGCGATCTCGCCATATTCATGGACCCGCTCGATGGTGATCAGCGAGGTCACGCCCAGTTGGCGCATCCCGGCGACCACCCGATGCAGCTCGCGGCGCACGACGTTGCTGTCGGCAAATTGGGGGAAGATCGCGCCCACCGAGTCGAGGATCACCCGAGTTGCCCCTACTTTCCTCACCGCATGCTCGATGCGGGCAAGCAGGGCGGAAAGATCATACGGCCCGGCCTCGCAGACCGATTCTCCCGGCTCGGGAGAGGCATCAACCAGCGCGACCCGCCCCTCGGCGACATAGCGCTGAATTTCCCAGCCCAAACTCTCGACGTTGCGGGCCAGCTCCCCGGGAGACTCCTCGAAAGTGACGATCACGCCGTTTTCATCGAACTGCTTGATGCCACTGACCAGGAATTGCAGGGCAAAGACGGTCTTGCCGCTGCCGGCGGTACCAGCGAGCAGCGTGGTCCGCCCCTTTGGAATGCCGCCGTTGGCGATCTGGTCGAATCCCACGATCCCAACGGGCATCTTCAGCACCACATCGGTGGCATCGTACGTCGTCGTCATATGCCGGATTCCTTCTCTTCAGCATCTCCAAATGGCGCCAAGCCGTTGATTCGACGGATTTTCAGCGTCTCCAGCCCCAGCCCCAAGACCACTCTGTCCCTCTGGCTGAGGTCGCCGATCACCTTGCGGACCGGCGCCGGAAACCGCCTGACCAGCGTCGGAGTTGCCAGTATTTTTTCCTGTTCAGCAAGCTCGGGATTCTTCAGCACATCGATAATTTCATAATCGCACTGCTCGTCTTCGCAGAAACGGTGCAAATTAACGACGGCATGCTGCGATACCAGCGAACCCCCGGTGATATAAAGCCTTAAACAACATTTCATCTCGGGCCCCCCCCGGCGAACAACCGCCTGAACCCTGTTCGATAATAATCGACCAGCAGGCCCATCATTTCGAGAGCAAACAGGCGGCTATCGGCGGCAAATGTATATGCAAAAGATTTATCAAGGCTTTTCCTAATCACATCAAGTGACGCACTATGAACATCGACTATATCCCTTGGGGTCGCTCCAAAATCTCCAAACTGTGTTGCCAGAACCTCCATATTTACCTTCGGCCGAGCTGTTTTCTTGTTAAGGTGGTCCATATAGAGCTGAAGCAAGGTCTGGTATTCGGCATGCAGACTCGCAAAGACAACGGGCTCACGCTCCCGAATCAACGGCGCACCGGCCAAACCCCGTGTCACCGGCAAGGCGACATGGGCCGAAGTCAGCGCGAAATCGCTCTGGGTCACCTGCCGCAGCAGCCGGGCCTGAATCTCGCGGGATCGCCTTAAGGTAAAGCTGACAATCGTGTGAAGATTGTCCGGCGTCATCTCGGTCTTGCACAGGTAATCCTGAGCCCCGGCGCCAATACAGCCGATGCCGATGCCATCATCGTCATAGCCAGTCAGCACGACAATAGGAATCAGGGGAACGGCGGCAACGATCTTGGTCAGGGTTGACAAGCCTTCGGAGTCAGGCAGCGTCAGATCAAGCAAAATCAGGTCGAACCGAGATCTGTCAAGGCGTGTCAGGGCTTCGGAAAGACATTCGACCAAACTAATTTCATACTGCGCCTCGGCAGACATCGAGAGCAAACGGCGAATGACATAGGCGTCACTCCGACTGTCCTCGACCAATAGCACTCTGTCAACATGAGGTGAGTCAGTATGCACGATAGTGGTCCCATTTTTCCGAACCCTAGGTCGCCATTTCGGGATTGTCAAGCAAGCACTAGAATGATTATAAACGATCGGCCTTCGGCGCCGCCGGCCCTATCGGGCTGAGATCAAATCAATACCACTGTCATCGTCCGTCAGCGCTCCAACACGACAATATTTGGCAACCGTATTCAACAAATTTGAAATGTTGATTGGCTTGCTCAGATAATCCGTCATGCCCTGGCTCAAAAAATGATCACGGTCGCCACTCATGGCGTGAGCGGTAATCGCAATGATCGGGATATCATGATCAACGCCCTTCAGCGATCCCGAGCGTATTGTTCTAGCGACCTCAAGGCCATTGACCAGAGGCAAACGGATATCCATCAATATGACGTCAAATTGCTCATCCCCCAGCACTGCAATAGCTTTACCGCCATCATTGACGGAGGCCACGCTATAGCCATTATTCTCCAGCGCCTTAGCAAGAAGTTTGCCACTGAACAGATCGTCTTCGACAATCAAGATGTGAGGTTTCTTATGGAACCTGCGAATGGCGGCCGGCCGGCACAGCGCCGCAACGGCCGGCGCCGCCTCGGCCGCTTTCAGACTAACCGTAAACGAAAAGCAGGATCCGACTCCAAGACTCGACTCGACCCAAATCTCTCCCCCGAGCAGCGTAACCAGCCGTTTCGAGATCGACAATCCAAGGCCAGAGCCGCCAAATCGTCTCGTAAATGATTCGTCCTCCTGCTCAAACATTTCGAATATTCTATCGATGTTTTCCGGACGAATGCCAACACCCGTATCCTTGACATAAAATGCCAGTGGACTAAACCACTACCAGCTGAAGCTGGTAGGTTTGTGTCTAGGCTGGAAGCCGGGAAGTTACTCTAAAGAGCAATAGCCTTTTTATCTGTTGGTATGAGGAGAGAAGATTGACGCCCAGCTGCCCCTGTCTCAGCGCTACAGGCGATAGGCGAGCCCCGCCTGTAGCGCTGAGACAGGGCGGTGTCAAGAGCGAGGGCTGAAGCCTTTCCCGCCTGAAGGCGGGGGTTTGGACCTGAAAAGAGGACTATCAAGTTGTAGCCGGTAATTATATCTGATGCTTCGACTCTCAACTCGATTGAGCCCGACATGGTAAATTTTATTGCATTGCCTATCAGGTTAATCAGCACCTGTTCCAGCAACTTGGAATCGCCGCGAACGATCGAAGGAACACCTTTTCCAATCGATGTATACCCCGACTCATTGGGTAGCCGAAAAGGCTTGCGTTTGCTGCCGGGAT
>JBAXPR010000205.1:0-3246 GCA_037132135.1 Rhodospirillaceae bacterium | reverse complement strand
CCCGCTTCCTGATCATCACCCACCACCGCCTGACCATGGCCCGCACCGACCGCCTGTTTGGCGTCACCATGGCCGAGCAGGGTATCTCCCAACTGGTCTCGGTCGACCTCGGCGGCGCCGAAGCCCTGCGCGCCGTCGGCTGAGCACAGCCTAAGGCGCGACCCGCCAGTTTTCGATCCAGAGCGTGGTCGGCTCCATATGGCCGGTGGGAACGATGCCGGTCAGCCATTTCGGTTTGACCGTCGCCTCGGCCCGGTAATAAAGCGGCAGCGAGGGCAGCTGTTCGGCATAGCGCCGTTGCAGCTTGGCCCAGAGCGCGCGGTTGGCCGCCGGTTCGCAGACCACTTCGAGATCATCGAGGGTGCGGTCGAGGTCGGGATCGCTGAGACCGGAATAATTCTGGCCGGAAAAGCCGTTGGCCGCGCTCGGAATCATCGAGGAATGCAGAATGCCGCGGGGAATGCTGCCCGGGGCGCTGATCCAGGCAAAAAGGGCAAGGCCGGTAAAGCCGCGTTCGCGCAGGGTCTGGCCGAACAGAACACGCGCCGGCTGGTTTTCGATCCGGACCTCAACCCCAACCTGCCGCCACTGGGCCTGGAGCACCTGCTCGACCAGTTCGCGCGAGCGGTTGCCGGCGGTGCTGGCAAGGCTGAGCTGAAGCGTCTCACCGGCGGCGTTGGTGCGGATGCCGCCCCGGCGCCCGGTCCAGCCCGCCTCGTCGAGCAAGCGGTTGGCCGCCCCTGGGTCGTACCGGTACCTCGGCACCGCGGGATCAAACATGCGGTCGAGCGGACTGACGATGTCGTCGGCCACCGGCTGGCGTCCGGCGAACAGCTGGCGGCTGATCGTCTCGCGGTCGATGGCCTGGAGCAAGGCGCGCCGCACCCGGACATCCGCCAGCGCCGGCGTGTCGAGCCTGACGTCGACATGCTCGAAGAATAGACCGGCCCGGGTCAGTATCTCAAAGCGGCCGTCCTGGCGCTTGTCGAGCGCCAGCACCTGATCCAGCGGCAGGCCGATCTCCCCCGGCACCAGGTCGAGGTCGCCGGCGAGCAGACCGGCCTCCAGCGCCGCGCTGTTCTCGACCGCCCGCACCACCACCCGCTTGAACGGCGGCGGCGCCCCCCACCAGCGCGGATTGGCCTCCAGTTCAATCCGGCTGCCGGTGTCGACGGCGGTGATCCGGTAGGGGCCAAAATAGAGGCCGGGGTTGGTCGGGTCGGTCCGGTAAAGCGTACGGTTCGTGTATGCCGCGGGATCGGCCTCGAACACCGGCCGTTCGAGATGCGCGGGCAACAGCTCCAGCCCGTCCAGCCCCTGATAATCGCAGGTCCGCCGGGCCAGATGGACGGTGAATCTCCGGTCGTCGATCGCCGTTATATCTTTGATGTCACGGGTAAAGAGGTCATGACTGTCAAAGCCGCTCAAGGGATGGCGCCCGGCCTCGAAGGTAAAGAGGACGTCTCGGGTCGTCACCGGTACACCATCACCCCAGACCGCCTCCGGCCGGATCGTGTATGTCACCGCCATCCCACCCCCGGGCTCGTCGGCGGCGGTTCCGGCGCCACGGTCCGGCAAGGCGGTGCACAGGAGACAGACACGCTGCCAGTCGGCGTCATACGCGGTCATCGGCCGCCGGGTCATGGCAAGAACATAGGTCTTGGCCGCCATCGCATCGATGGCGGGATGGAGGGTCGAAGGATATTGGGAAATCCCGATCCTGAGTTCGTCATGCCCGGCGCGGGCGGAACCGCTCGCCCCCAGAGCGAGACCCAGCACCAACACCAGCACCAAAGCCCTCACCTTATGCCTCCAGGGATTCCAGAAGTTCGCCCGCCGAAGACAGGCAGGCGCAAACCAGCGGCCCGCCGCCACCACAACCGGCGTCGACGGTGAGGGTATATTTGGTCATGACGAAGCCGCCACCCGCAGGGTCATGGCCGCGGACGATGCGGGCAAAGCCGCCATAATGGCGATCGATGCGGGCGAACGGGGCGCTGCCCCACCAGAAAGCGTCGCCCTGGGCCTCAAAGCTGCGCTCAATATCAAAGCCGGCGCTGACCAGCAGCACCCCGCCCTGCCCGCCTTCTTTGGGCGGCAGATCCGGCGACCCGGTGAAGGCAGCCCGGCGCAGGGCGCTGAACAGCGGTTCATGACCCGGCGCCTTACGCATCGTCTCGCGAAGGCCGCCCGTAAACCGGGCGATGCTGCGCGCGCTGTCGCGGGCGACCGCACGGGCCTGATCGGCGCTGCTGCCATAGGATTCGAGGGTCGCCCCCAGACCCTGGCTCAGCATCCAGGCCATGATCTCGCGGGGATTGGGCGCCAGTTGCAGTTGTAGCAGCTTCTGCCACATCTCCTCCTGGCCACCGCGCAGGTAGACGATGTCGGTTTCAAACAGCCCGGGCACCGCCAGCAGCGCCCGCCGAAACATCAGCAGCTCTTCAATGGTTTCAAGGGCATGGGGGCTACGGCCGATCATGTTGCCGAGATAGACCAGACGGTCGCCGGGCTGGAAGCGCGAGCCGAGATCATCGTGGAGCTTGACCAACCGCCGGATCTCGGCGTGGACAGCCGCCACCGCCCAGATGCGCCGGGGTCGACCCAGATCAACAAAACGTTGATTATCAACCATGTGCCGCCAACCCCGTGTTGCGTGGCCCGTTTCCCGGCTCGGAACACCCACGAATTGCGGGGCGGAGTTTATGCGGCGCGCAGCCCTGGTGAAAGGTTAAAATACAATGCCGGAGGCACAGCCTCCGGCATTGCCGAAAAAAACAGTTACGCCGCCTTGGTCAGAACCTGCTCGAGGCGCTCGGTGGCCTTGAGTTCGTCGATTTTCTCGACCGCAGCCAACTCGCGGGCCAACCGCTCCAGCGCCGCCTGATAAATCTGGCGCTCGCTGTAGGACTGGTCACACTGGTCGCCACCGCGATAAAGATCACGCACGACCTCGGCGATCGAAACCGGATCACCGGAGTTGATCTTGGCTTCGTATTCCTGAGCCCGGCGGCTCCACATGGTCCGGCGAACCCGGGAGCGGCCCTGGAGGGTCTCAAGTGCGACCTTGATCCGATCCTTGGAGCTGAGCCGGCGCAAACCCGAATTCTTAGCCTTCGCCACCGGCACCTTGAGCGTCATCCGCTCCTTTTCGAAGGTGATGGCGTACAGCGTCACCTCCTGGCCGGCAATGTGATGGGTCTCGACGCCTTCGACACGACCGACGCCGTGGGCCGGATAAACGAC
>JBAXPR010000204.1:0-3246 GCA_037132135.1 Rhodospirillaceae bacterium | reverse complement strand
TGAACAAACTCTATCCCTAGTGGGTGTATGTGTCAACCGGATAGGCATGGAACAAACTGTGCACGAGGTTCGCGGTGTTGTGGGCGAGGCGGTGGCGCAATCCCAACGGACCGAAGCCATCGTTCACAGTCTGTTTGTCGCTGCTGACAAAATCGGCAGTGTGGTCAAGATGATCAACGGCATCGCCAATCAGACCAACCTTCTGGCCCTCAACGCGACCATCGAGGCGGCGCGGGCGGGACCGGCCGGTAAAGGCTTCGCAGTGGTCGCCGGTGAGGTCAAGACCCTGGCGAAGCAATCGGCTCAAGCGACCGAGGAGATTGCCCGGCAGGTCGATACCATCCGGGCCGCAACCCGGGAGGCAGTAGCGGCGATCGGCAGCATCAACACCACCATCAGTCAGGTCAACACCATGACCGGAGCCGTCGCAGACGCGATGGATCTCCAGGGCGCCGCCACCATCCACATCGATCAAGGTGCCCGGAGTGCCGCCACCGGCGCCGGCGAGGTGGCCGCCGCCGCCATTGAGGTCTCGCAGCAAACGAAAACGACGACAACGTTGGTTGCCGCCGTCAGCTCCGAGGTCGGACAACTCGGCGGTCATATGGATGAGTTGTTTTCTCGTCTGAATCAGATTATTCGGCAAAGCGACGCTGGGCCAGAGGCTTGAAATCCCTTTCCATAAACGCCGCTTATCTGGCGGATGTTCCCCTGTTCCGGCCACCTGCCAAACGGCCAATTCCGCACCGTGTGGATGATCCGGAGCACCACGGGTCGGGATCGTATGGAACCGCGTCGTCCAACTCGTAGGCGGCGACATGGGGAAGCCCCGAAACGGTTTTCTCGTATGTTCCGGCAACGCGCCCTGGCCACCCGTGGGGCCGCTCCGCTAGAAGCTCTACCGCCGCCCGGGCCATTTTGCCGTAGACCGCACCGCCGTTGACGTGGCCGCCCAGCACCATCATCTGCCTGGGCGTCCTTCCAGTCGGGCTACGCCCTCCCTCCGGGACGCCCAGGCAATGGCACACCATGGCAACCGGCAGAGAAATCGCCCCCCCCTGTCCGAACAAAGCCGGCCACCGATTACTGAGCCTTCCAAACAGAGTAGCGGGCCGGTCGTGGCTATTGAGCGTAGGGCGGTGAGATGTGCGCGCAAGGTCGGCACCTACTCTGGCTTTTGAAGCCCATTACGAGCCCTACCGGGTGGCCCACAGAATGGACGGATCATCACGCAGCGCGCGAATGACGGAAGTTGCTGCGCGCGATGTCGATACTGCCCAGGTCGGAGCCACGCAAATCGGCGCCTGCCAGGTTGCAATCGGCAAGTGTTGCGCCGGTCAAGATGGCGGTGCGCAGGTCGGCGCCTCTCAAGTCGGCGTGTGACAGGTTGGAGCCGCCCAGGTTGGTTGCCCATGATCGGCCTGCCGACCGGTCGTTTATGCCGACAAGTTTCATCGGTCCCAGGAGTGCATTGCGAAAGCTGGCGGCCTCAAGGATAACGCCCCGCAAATCTGCACCGGACAGGTCTGCGCCCTCGAAGTTGGCGTGGCATAGCGATGAGCGGGAGAAATTGACCAGCTGAAGGGTACTGTAGCGAAACGTGGTGCTGTCGAGGCCGCAGTTGGACAGTTCGGCGCCGCTCAGATCGCAGGCATCAAAGCACATTCCGTCCAAAGCGTGGCCGCGCAAAACCAACCGCTCTCCGTTCGTTCCCGACGAAACAATCCATGCGCGGTGAGCTTCCAACTGAGCCCGCATATCGTAAGACGGCTTCTCGATCGCCCGGCTGAAGACCGCCCCCTCCATCATGGCGCCGGTCCAGTCGGCAGACTCCATGACGACATTGCGCAACTCGCCGCCGCGTAGATCGCTTCCCCTGAACCGCGCCCCGTCAACCCGGGCGTTGTTCAGTAGCACACCTTTCATGCGCGCCATCGAGAAGTCGGCACCATCCGCATCAACCCCGGTAAGATTGGCGCCAAATAGAGTCGCGCTGGCAAAACTGGCGTTTTGTATCCGGGCCGCGCTGAAATCGGCACCGCTTGCGTCTGCATTGGTGAAGCAGGCCGGAGTGAGATGGATGCCCTGATCCTTCGACATCCGTTTACTTCCCTGCCACACCACCAGTTGGCCCGGCCGGAGGTCGGCTTCGTGGAAGTTGGCCCGACGTAGCTTCGCCTTGGCGAAATTTGCCCCCCGGATATCGGTGCGCACCAGCGAAGCCCCGGAGAGATCAGCATCGGCGAAGCTGGCTCCAAACAGGTCGCAATGGTCGAAGCGGGTGCCGCGCAAGATGCTGCCGTTGAAATCAGCTCCTGTGAGCATCGCTCCCGCCATATCTAGGCCGGACAGATCCATTCCAGCCATGTCGGCGAATTTCAGCTGGAGCAGGCGGCCATTCTGCCGGCCGCACAGGTATGCCTTGTGGCGCGCGATCGCCAGCGCCAACGCCTGCATGTCCTCGCCCGATTTGGTCATCGCTCCGCTCCCGAAAGTCCTGGGCCAGAGCGGATGGTAGAAGCGGGCGGCCCGGACGGGCATCCCCAAACGGGGGGTAAGGGCGTTTTCGGGGCAGGACGGGGCGGGAGAAGGATGCGCTCCGCCCCCATTTGGGAATGGCGTCGATCGACCTGTATACCCTTCATCTCCCGGTGGAAGTGCGATAAGGAACGGCGATGGAACACATCCTTGTGGTGGAAGACGAAGCGTCGCTGCGGATCGATCTGGCCGACTTCCTGTCGGTCAAGGGCTACGCCGTTTCCGGAGCCGCGACCGTCACCGAAGCCCGTGCCCACCTCCTCGCGACGCGCTTCGATGCGGTGATTCTGGATATCGGCCTTCCCGACGGCAGCGGCTTCGACATCCTGGCTGAAATCCGTAGCCGTAAGCTGAGTTGCGGTGTGGTGATGCTCACCGCCTTTACGGAGGCCGACGGCCGTGTCAAGGGTCCGGAGAACGGCGCCGACGCCGATCTCGTCAAAAAGGCCACGCTTCGCGAAGTCGAGGTGACACTGCGTAGTGTCCTGCGCCACTTGTGGAACGTCGGCGGTGGACGAGCGCCGATCAGAAGCGTGCGATCGTTTCGGCAGCTTTTTCGCCGGGAGCGGTGGTGGCCGAAGTGGCCCGGCGCGCCGATGTGAACAGTGGGCAGATTTACCCCTGGCGGGGCGACCTTCGGGACACTGGTGGCTTAGGTCCAATCGACATTCAGGATTCCCATCGGCCTTTTGGTGTGATTCATAGGTC
>JBAXPR010000203.1:0-3276 GCA_037132135.1 Rhodospirillaceae bacterium | reverse complement strand
GGGACGCCGTTGCCGTTAGCCGCATAACCGCGCCTCGGGACCTGAGCAAATACCGTGCTCTTGCTGGCGTGAGACTCGCCACCGCGACGGAGAAGAAATAATGGGCTTGCTCAAGCGAACGCCGGCACCGGAGCCGGTCGAGGATTGCAGCAGCGCGCTTCCCTCGCTGAATCTTTCAGATTACTCGGATAAATACGCTAACATCCTGGCAGTTCGGGAACAACTGAACAAGCGCGTCAATGAAATCCGGGATCGTCATGCTTCTATTTTGAATGATCCGGAGCGTCGGGCACAGTTCCAAGATGGGATGGCTGCTCGCGTTGTCGGCGCCCCAATTGGACAGGTAGCACCGTCCTTCATGCCGGCGGATTTGGTCAACGCGGTTGCATCGTCTGGGTTGTCGCTTTCTCAGGCAACACGTGCAGGCGTTGGTGCAGAGCTTGCCGAACAGTACGTTCTCGGCTTGGCCGAAACCGAGGAAATCGAAAAGCATCTTCGAAACACCGAGCACCAGCTCGCCGCCGCTCGTCTGGAAGCCAGCCGGTCGATCTGCGAAGCGATCAAGTCGGAGCACAAGCACCGCGTCGAAGCTCTGGGCATGGCCCTAATCGCTGCCGCAAAAGCCCATGCCGAATATCAAGAACTCGCCGACAAGCTGAATGGCGCCAACGTCGCCTGGTCAACCCTACGAGGCATGCCGTTCCGTCCGGTGGACGCCACCGACGCCCAGTCTCGTGTGAGACGGTGGCTCAAGGAAGCAATCGAATTTGGTTTTCTCAATGCCGAGGCCGTTCCGGCTTCCTGGCGTAAATAGGAGGATTGCCCATGTCACCGAAGTCCGATTGCGCGACTACTGCCCGCCGCGCCCGAATGCTGGCCCAGGTCGATCATGCGTCGGCGCATGCCAAGGCCGAACGGGACAAGTCACCGCCCGCCACGAACAGCGTGGCAGATGCCGCTGATCGTTTCCAGCGGGCCAGGAACAATGAGCGCCGGATCTGTGGCGGCACAGCCCTGGAGAGCCGAGAGGCGCAGCGGGCCGAAGAGGCTGCGTGGTGAGCCTGTTCATCGTCTCAACCATCGGTGGCCCGTGCCGGCATCTTGCCCGCGCTGTCAGCGCCTTCGGCGTTTCAGTCCGCAAGCTGGTGCCAGGGGCAAGCTGGTTGGTGTCGTCTGTCGGCAGCGCCGCCGAGGTAGCCCATCGGCTTGGCGTCCGCGAGCTGCCCGGTGAGGTGCTGGTGGTTGGTGTCGACCTTCATGCCGTCCACGGTTTCGCCGACGCCGCGCTCTGGCGGTGGATGGCCGAGGCAGCCGGCCAGGTGGGAGGGGTGGGTAAAAAGTCGAATGGCCTTAGGGGTCGCAACCGGATGGGGTATTTACGCGCAAACTTTTTCCTGGATTTTGATTTGGAGGCGGAAATGGGCGGAATTGGATCGGGTGGATTTCGGGCTGGTGCTGGGCGCCCGCCGTCAGGCAAGGCGGCGGTTACGCCCGTCGCTGCTGAAGAAGGCAAGCCGAAACCGGCACCCAAGCGGCGCCAAACGCCTTTGGCCTACATGCTTGGAATTATGCGCGATCCTGACGCTGATCCGATGCGCCGGGACCGTGCTGCCATCGCCGCTCTACCCTACGTCCATCCCCGCGCAGATGCTGTTGAGCCTGGAAAGAAACAGGCCGCACAGGACGCGGCGAACAAAGCGGCAAAGAACGGCGTATTTGCGCCAGCATCAGCGCCGAGGGTCGTTGTTGATAATAATCGTTTGAGCTGACGGAGGCCGAGGTGGACGGGATTTTGGTGAAATGGGTACCAAGCGGCGGTTATGGCTTTATCAGCACAGATGAATCTAAGTATGATATCTTTGTCCATGCTAAACAGCTTCTCGTCTCAGGCATAGGCGACGTTCGGGTCGGTGATTTGTTTGAGTTTGAAATCGAGGAAAGTACGTATCACGAGAAGGCTAGAGCCGCGTCTCTTGTTCGGCTAGCTGAAGGGTATGGCGTAGTTTATGAAACTCAGATTGGAGCGTTCTTATGAACCGGATTATAGTGACAGACCAGCCGGGCCAGCCGATTTTGGTTTCAGCGTACGGTTCAGCGGGGCAGATGGTTCAACTCGACCTGGAGCC
Source organism: Rhodospirillaceae bacterium (assembly GCA_037132135.1). Lineage (GTDB taxonomy): Bacteria > Pseudomonadota > Alphaproteobacteria > Azospirillales > Azospirillaceae > BOG-933. Next base: position 1,150 of record JBAXPR010000203.1, on the reverse strand, counting down.
GCTTCGGGCGCTAAGTTTGGCGGAGCGGTTGCTCACTGCAGCGCGGAGTCGGTTGCCGACGGCGCCAACCCCGGTGGTAGATGCGCTGCGGGCTCATTTCTGCCTCGAAGGAATTCCCGCAATCGATGCATGAGGGCCCTGTCGGCAGGGGGGCGGGCTCAGAATCTCGCCTGAGGCCGAACGCGGATCAGTCGGACAGTGCCGCGCTAGCAAAACACCGAAAGCCGGCGGGCGTGCTTCTTTAGCGCGCGAATGGTGACTCAGCCAGAATTAGCCTGAAGACTTGCTATGCGCCGGGTGTAGGTAAGTGCGAGATCCCGCAACAACCGAGGCATTGATGTCAGCGCACTATTAAACTGGCGGCGGGATATAATCTCGCAGACGGTTTGCTCTGCCGCCATGGCTGTTGCCGCGCGAGGTGAATTGTCCAGAAGCGCAAGTTCGCCGATAATTCGCCCTGGGCCGTGGCGCACGACTTCGTAGAATTCTCTACGAATGGTAACGAGTCCCGAATGGACCAGATAGGCGCAATCGGCTACGTCGCCTTCCTCGTAAATTCGCTCACCGCTTGAAAAGGATTTGAGAGGGAGCCCCCCCGTCGACCGTTCGCGAGAGCTAACATAGGTGCCACTGTCGCGGAGCCTGACCTGCTGCAGCCCTTGAGCGCGACGGATTGTGTCGGACAGGCTTTCAAGTAGATTAGCTGCCAACGGTTCGCAGGCGTCTAACATGCGGTAAAATTTCCTACAGCTAACCTCCAGGCACGAAACATCGGTTAACGCACGCACCGTCGCGCTCCGGGGGCCGCCGTCGATCAGGGCCATTTCACCGACCAGTGCGCCTTCACCTACTGTTGCCACTACGGCATTATGGACGTCGATAGAGAGGTTGCCGCTTTCAACCAGCCAAACACGGTCGCCGTTCTCCCCCTCTCGGGTAATGACGCGGTCTTTCGCAAAAAATTTGCGATGCTGAGAACTGGAGAATAGGGTGTCTGAGACATTCATAGCGCGACTCCCGAGCTTGTGCAGAAGGGTGCCATGGCAAGTCATCAGCGCATGTGACCACAATCACCGATCGCTCGGTTTTTTCAATGGTAAGCGGGGCGTGCCCAGCACCTTGATGTGAGGAAATTTCGGCAGAATAGTTG
>JBAXPR010000202.1:0-3299 GCA_037132135.1 Rhodospirillaceae bacterium | reverse complement strand
GCACCGGTATGATCGGGTTGAAATCCCGGAGATCAAGCCGGACGTCACGCGGGTCCCCCTCTGTCGCGGCACCTGTCCGTGCTGCTCGATGAAATTCAAGGTTCCGCCGCCGGTCGGACTGGAGCCGGGGTCGCCGTTTGGCCCCGACCTGCGGGCGTTGGTCCATAACCTCGCCTCGGGACCTGAGCAAATACCAATCGTCGGGTGCGGTCATGTGTTCGGCCTCGAAAGGGGCGGCACGGTGACTGCGCCCGGCCGAGATCAGCAGCTCGAAAGCATCAAGCTGTCGGCGCAGCAGGGGCTGAGGGGGGCCCATTTTTCGGACAGCTGGCGATGAGAGAGGCTCGCTCCTATAAGTGGCACAACCACAAGGGTACATCGCGACTCAAGTCCGCAAGAAGCACGCTGCTGAGTTCAAAGGTAAGCGTCACCTGATCGCCCCCAGCAACGCCTCGAAAGCCTCGCAACCCATGACCGCCTTTCTGGCGGCGGCGGCTTATGCCACAAACCAACAGCCGATAACATGAGAGCGCATTTTTGTCATCCGGCTGTGGTGCGGGCCGCGGTTCCGGCCTCAGAATTTCAGGGCCTTGACGCTGTCGGTCAGGGTCTGGCGGGCGATGTCGAGGGCGGTGCGGGCCTGGGCGAGGTCTTTGGCCTGATGTTCCAGGCGGTCTTCCTCGGCGCTCAGCTTGGCCATGTAGCGACGGCCGATGTCGCTGCCCTGGCCGACCGCCTGAAGATTATCGCGAAGACGCTGCTGGCCCTTCTCCACCTCCTCGCGCGCCGCCTCGATCCGGGCCACCGCCTGCTCGTGGTCGGCCACCCTGGCCTGGAGACCGCCGAGCCTGACCAGCGCCTGGCGCAACTCGGCCGGCAGCTCGGCGGCGGCGGCATAAACCTCCAGCTGCTGGGGTGACAGCCGGGCCAGCTCGAAACGCTCCTGGCGCGGACGCTCGGTGGTCACCGCAAGGCTGACGGTCTGGCCGGCGCCGACCTCCACGGTCAGCCGGTAGACGTCGGCGCCCAGTTCGACCGCCGGGCCGCCGGCCGGGGCCGGCACCAACTCCCAGCCGGGACGGCGCGGATGCTCGATCACCACCCGACGGGCTTCGCGGGCGGCACCGGCGATGGTGTAGCTGGTGGTGGCGCGCTCGGTGGTCACCAACTGGAGCAGACCCTCGGCGACCCGCGCCTTCGAAACCAACTGACTCTGGCTCTCGGCGCGGTCGACGGTCAGTTTCTGGTCGACGGCAAAGCTGAGCAGGCGCGCCTGGCCGGCCGGCAGCGCCGCCAGCCGGGCATCGCCGACATAGCCGGCGCCGCCATCGGCGCCGCGCTCGTAAAGGGTCAGGATGCCGGGGGGCAGGCCGGTCGCGCCATCATTGGCGAGACGCACCGCCGCCAGCGGATGGCGCGGCTGGGTCTCCGGCTGATAGAGCGCCAGCCGCTGCGCCGGCACCGCCCGGTTGATGATCGGCAACAGCAGCGACTGGCCGTTGGCGAGGCTGACCGGGCCGGGATAATGAAAGGTAACCTGGGTTGTGGCCTCGCCGCTCTCGGCGGCGGCCAACCCGGCGAGGCGGGAGGGCGGCAAGGGTGCGGGCGCGGGCGGCGGCGGTGCGGACTCGGCCAGGGCGAGATCGCGGGCGACGAAGGGCCGGCCGCTCCGCACCATCGGCTCGGCCGCCGCAGCCAGCGGGCGCTGCGACGCGGACAGCGCGGCGATCGTGCCGTCATCGACCTTGGGCAACACCCGGCCCAGCACCTCGACCGGAACTTCGGGGCGATTGACGTAATACGCCTCATAAAGCGCTTGGCGGAAGGTCACGGGGTTGCCCGAAACCACGGTCAGGTCGATGCCGGACCAGTCCTCGCCCGAAAGATTTTCCAGCACCGCCCAGCCCTGAAGGCCGCCCCTGGCGCCGTCGCTATCCAGGGTCAGGCGGTAGCTGGTCTTCCAGAGCGGCGCCTCGACGACATAGGCGACGCGCACCCAGCGTTCGCCCTCGCCGGTGGTGTGCAGGGTCAGGATGCGGCGATCGGGTTCGCCCTGCCCGGCCAGCGCCGCCAGCACGGCCTCAAGCCGGGCCTGAAGCCGGTCGTCGGCCAGCCGCAACGCCTCGACATCCTCCAGGATCGCCTGACGCAGGCCGTCGGCGGTGGCCAGGGTCAGACGGTGACGGCTGACGGTGCCGTCGCCGCCGGGCAGCCGGACCTCCTCGCGGGTTACCGCGACCAGCCGCCCGGCCAGCGCGCGGGAGCCGGCGATCCGGACCTCGGCGCCGCGCAGCGCGGTCAGCAGCGCCCCGGGCGAGTCCAGCGCCTCGGGACCGAACGGCAGCGCGCGGAAGAGATCGCGCAACGGCTCCCGGCCGGGCAGACTGATCGTGCCGATGCCGCCCCGATCATCATAGACCACCAGACTCTTCATCACGTCATCGACGCGGTCGCGGCGAACCGGCAGCGTCAGCTCGGCATCACCGGTCACCCTGGCCTCGTACTCGAAATAGCCGACGCCGCCGGTGGAGAGCAGAACCCGCTTCAGCGTCAGGTCCGGACCGGCGGCCAGCACCGGCGCGGCCAACAGCATCAGCGCCAGGGCGGCGGCCAGGGTGCGCAAAGGAATGGGCAGCATGACGGGGCCTCGCGAACAGCGGATTTCGGAAGTGGCGGCGGCAACCCCGCCACTATGACCGATTCCGGGGCCGGAAGTCATGTCTTGCGGTCGAGGCCGGGCCGGCATCGCCCGGCCGGAAAAAATGCGGGCTTGCCCGCGCCCGGCGCACGCGCTATCCAGCCGGCCCCTGCCCCAACCAAGAACGAGCCCCCCATGGACACCCACGGCCAGACCACCGACAAGCTGAAGGCCTACGTCGAACGGCTGGAGCGGCTGCTCGACGAGGTCGACGCGCTCAAGGATTCGATCAAGGACCTCCGCGGCGAAATCAAGGGTGACGGCTTCAACGTCAAGGCGGTCGAACGCATCGTCGCCTTCCGCCGCAGCCAGGACGCCGCCGACAAGGAAGCCGAGTTCATCAACGACGTCCTGCTCTACGCCCAGGTCACCGGCACACCCCTCGGCGTGATCGCCCCCGAACCCGCAGAGACCGCCGCCGCGGACACCGGCTCGGCCCCCTGACCGGCCGGCCCCGGGCAGGCCCTGCAATAAAAGATAGTCCAAGGTGTTGATGATGGCGTGAGAATGCTCTATATCTTAAGGTTGTCCTGAAGGGTTTGACCTGGAGCATCCTCCTTTGCCTTTTGTTTTGCGGGAATGGTCGGCGCCCGAAGCGCTC
>JBAXPR010000201.1:0-3317 GCA_037132135.1 Rhodospirillaceae bacterium | reverse complement strand
CACTCCTGGCTCAACCGCCTGCTGATGCCCGACACCGTCGGCACCGGCGGCGACTCGCACACCCGCTTCCCGATCGGCATTTCGTTCCCGGCCGGCTCCGGTCTGGTCGCCTTTGCCGCCGCCACCGGCGTCATGCCGCTCGACATGCCGGAATCGGTGCTGGTCCGCTTCAAGGGCACGCTGCAGCCCGGCGTGACGCTGCGGGATCTGGTCAACGCCATTCCCTATTACGCGATCAAGCAGGGCCTGCTGACCGTCGAGAAGAAGGGCAAGAAAAACGTCTTTTCCGGCCGGATTCTGGAAATCGAGGGCCTGCCCGACCTCAAGGTCGAACAGGCGTTCGAGCTGTCGGATGCCGCCGCCGAGCGTTCGGCCGCCGCCTGCTCGGTGCGTCTCGACAAGGCGCCGATCATCGAGTACATGCGCTCCAACATCACCCTGATGAAGTGGATGATCGCCACCGGCTATCAGGATGCCCGCACGCTCGGCCGCCGGATCAAGGCAATGGAAGCCTGGATCGCCAAGCCGCAGTTGCTCCAGCCTGACGCCGACGCCGACTACGCCGCCGTGATCGAGATCGATCTCGCCGACGTCAAGGAGCCGATCGTCGCCTGCCCGAACGATCCCGACGACGTCAAGCTGCTGTCCACGGTGGCCGGAGCCAAGATCGACGAAGTCTTCATCGGCTCGTGCATGACCAACATCGGCCACTTCCGCGCCGCCGGCAAGGTACTGGCCGGAAAGTCCGATCTGCCGACCCGGCTCTGGATCGCGCCACCGACCAAGATGGATGCGATGATTCTCACCGAGGAGGGCTATTACGGCGTGCTCGGCGGCGCCGGTGCCCGGATGGAAATGCCCGGCTGCTCGCTGTGCATGGGCAATCAGGCGCAGATCCGCAAGGGCTCGACCGCGATGTCGACCTCGACCCGCAACTTCCCCAACCGTCTCGGCATCGACACCCAGGTCTATCTCGGCTCGGCCGAGCTGGCCGCGGTGTGTGCCTTGACCGGCCGGATTCCGACTGTTGCCGAGTATCTGGAACAGGTCAATGTCGTCAACCAGAAGGCCGCCGACATCTATCGCTACATGAACTTCGACCAGATCCCCGCGTTCCGCGATGTTGCCGCCACGGTTACCGTCTGATCCGTCTTGCGGGATCGGCCAAAGACCCCTGCCGGGCAACCGGCGGGGGTCTTTTTTTGCCCGAGTCGCGCCGTTGCCGTCAGGGTCGGTGCGCCGCGGGCCGCGGGGGGCGGGTCGGCGGCCGGTATACCCCCACACGGCCGAGGTGAATATCCGGGGTTGTGGCTGGGGGCCAGGACTTGTTGGGGTGAAGCCAAACTATTGAGTGGGACAGCCCTGTCGATTACCAAAATTGCTCAGGAAAACCGCCAAGAATAAACCTTGATCATTGTCGGGTGGCTGGCCCAAGTCATCACCAAAACTGGTCATGTTTAATGCCTGCGTTCGACGGGTTTGTTTTTGTCCGTTATGGTTATTTTTGTATGAATCATTAAGCGCCGCCGATCGCTACTCCCCTGTCAAGCTCGTCGACATCCCGATCTAAAATTGACAGACGTCAAACCCGTGTGTACAAGCATCGGGTGGCTTTGCGGAAGCAGGCCGGGTGTTGACCGTTTGGAGACTGAGGGGGGGCGATGAGCGTTCATGCTGCCGATTCCCATGCCCATGATGGCGGGCATGCGCACCACTGGGAAACCTCTGCGGCGCCGCTGGTGATCTCGGTTGGGCTACTGTTGCTGGTGCCACTGGGCTTTTCCAGCTATTTCATCTACGAGAACACGGTTCTCGCCTTGATTTTCGCCGGTCTTGGCATTGCGGCGCTGCTCTACGGCGTCGGCATCTGGGTTTCGGAAGCCCTGACCACCCGGAATCTGGTCGAGGGCGCGGCGGCGATCGGCTTCCCGCTGTTCATCGTCTCCGAGATGTTCATGTTCATGGCGCTGTTCGTCGGCTACTGGGCGACCCGCCTCTTTGCCCCGTCCTGGCCGCCGGCCGGCACGCCGGCGATGGAGACCACGACGCCGCTGATCATGCTGGCGCTGATGGTGGTTTCCAGCGTGGCGCTGTTCACCGCTGGCAAGAAGCATGCAGCGGGCGATCTCGTTTCCTTCCGCTCGGGCCTCCTGCTGACGATTGTGCTCGGGGTCGCGTTTCTCGGGCTGACCGCCTTCGAGTATACCCATCTGATCGGCGCCGGTTTCATTCCCGGCTCCAGCGTGTTCAGTTCGGCCTACTACGCGATCACCGGCTTCCATGCGGTCCACGTGCTGCTCGGGGTCGGGATGTTCCTCTACATGTACATCTTTGCGCTCTCGGGAAAAACCAATAAGACATTCGTCCTCTGCGGATCGATCTTCTGGTACTTCCTGACGATCGCCAGCGTCTTCGTCGTGTCTCAGGTCTACTTCTGGTAACCCTGTCGGATCGGGTGTCTGGTGATGGTGCTGCGACTCTGGGTCCGTCTGGCGCTGGCGGTTGTCGCCGGTTGTATCGGCACAGCGGCCGGTCCGGTTCAGGCCCAGTGGTCGCCGTTCAGCGAATCGGAGGTTGACCCTTCCCTCTTCCGGATCGACGAAGGGCGGTATCTCGGCGCGAAGCCGGACCCCGCCCTCTCGTTCCGCGACGACAAGGGTCAGGTCTTCACCTTCGGCGACATGACCGGGCAACCGCTGGTGCTGGTGCTGTCCTATTACAACTGCGACGGCACCTGTTCAGTGGTCAACAAGGATCTGGGCGAACTGCTCAAGGAGGTCAGGGGCCAGGTGGCCGGGCGGGATTACCGCATCCTCACCGTCAGCTTCGACCCCAAGGACAGCGCCGAAAGTCTCGCGGCGTTTCGCAGCAAGTTCGAGGTTCCGGCCCCGATCCTGGCGGCGTGGCGGTTTTCGCTGCCGGTCAACGGCGATGACGCCAGGCGGCTGGCCGACTCGATCGGGTTCAAGTTCTTCTGGTCGCCGCGGGATCGGGTCTTTCTGCATCCGGGAGTCTTCGCGTTTCTGTCGGCGGAGGGGCGGGTGGTCCGCTATCTCTACTCGGCCAATTCCCGGCCGTTGGATGTCGAACTTGCCCTGATCGATGCGAAGCAGAACCAGATAAAGCCGGGCGAAATCTTCGATTTAGCCCTGAGCGTTTGTTACAGCTATAACTATAAAGAGGGAAAGTATACGCTGAATTACCCGCTCTTTATCGGACTCGGCTCGTTCGTTTTTGGCATACTTTCGCTATTGGTCTCGATCCTCGCCTACAAGAGGCGGGCACGAAAGGGGGAGCTCCTCAGATGACAGGGAACA
>JBAXPR010000200.1:0-3386 GCA_037132135.1 Rhodospirillaceae bacterium | reverse complement strand
ACCCTGACCTACAAGATCAAGAAGAACCGCAAGGGCCATTACGTCCTGTTCCAGCTTGATGCCCCGCCGGCGGCGGTCGCCGAGATGGAGCGCAACATGAGCATCAACGAAGATGTGTTGCGCTACATGACCACCCGCGTCGAGGCGCTCGAGCCCGGCCAGTCGGTGATGATGCAGGCCCGCGGCGAACGCGGTGAGCGCGGCGAGCGCGGGGACCGGGGTGATCGCGGCGACCGCGGTGATCGCGGCGGCCGGGGCGACCGCAGTGACCGTGGTGATCGCGGCGACCGTCCCCGCCCGCCCCGCCGTTCTGAACCCGAAGGAGAAGTGGCATGAACACCCAGGGCTCAGCCGGGCCGCGCGCCGGGGGCACCCGCCGGCCGTTCTTCCGTCGGCGCAAGACCTGCCCGTTCTCGGGCGCCAATGCTCCGGCGATCGACTATAAGGATGTGAAGCTGCTGTCGCGCTTCATCTCCGAGCGGGGCAAGATCGTGCCGAGTCGCATCACCGCGGTCTCGGCCAAGAAGCAGCGCGAGCTGGCTCGGGCGATCAAGCGGGCGCGGTTTCTCGCCCTGCTGCCTTATATGGTGAAGTAAGGGACCGCACACAGGATCGGCAACCACGGACCCGCGCCATGCCCCCCGCACCGCTCGCCGCCGCCGCCGGTGGTACACTGGCAGCCGCCATGTACCTGTCGGCGCTGACCGGGTCTGCCGGGGGCATGATCATGGTCTATCTGGCGCCGCTGCCACTGTTCCTGGCCGGTCTGGCGTTCGGACCGGCCATGGCTCTGGCAGCGGGCACGCTCGCGACGCTGCTGGTCTTCGGGATCGGAGGCGGCTTCATTCTGCCGCTGACCTTTCTGGTGTTCTCGGTGCTGCCGGTGGTGATCGTCGGCCGGCGGGTTCTGCTCTCGCGGCAGGGGCCTGACGGCGGCATCCAGTGGTATCCGCCGGGACTGCTGCTGCTGAGCCTGACCGGGCTCGGCGTGGCCGCGGTCCTGGCGGCGGCGGCGCTGGCGCTGGTCTTCGCACCGGCGGGCGGACTGAAGGCGGTGGTTCACGAGCTTCTGGTGGGCAACCTGCCCCTGATGCTTGGCACCACCACCACCGCCGACGCGGCGGGGAGCGGGATCATTGAGGCCATCACCGAGGTGTTCCCGGGGATGGTTTCGGTGTCGTGGCTGATGATGGTGGTGGTCAACGGCCTGCTGGCCCAGGCTCTGCTGGCGCGCTTCGACCGGCTGAAGCGGCCCGTGCTGCGGATGACGGAACTGGAGCTGCCGGGCTGGGCTCCGCTGGCGTTGGCGGTGACCCTGCTCGGGGCGATGGTGCTGGAGGGGGAGTTTGGCTTTCTGCTGGTCAACCTCGCGATTGTCCAGGCGCTGCCCTTCTTCTTTTCCGGGCTGGCGGTGGTTCACGCCTTTGCCGCCCGGCGGGCCGCCAAGGTCGCGATCCTGGTGGGGTTTTATTTGGTGTTGTCCTTTCTGGCCTGGCCGGTGGTCGCCGTGATCGGGCTTGGGATCATCGAGCAATGGGCCGGGCTGCGCGGACGCTTTGCCGCCGCGACACCCGATCGGGGAGAAGCATGATGGAAGTTGTACTGTTGGAACGGGTCGAGAAGCTCGGCCAAATGGGTCAGGTGGTGAAGGTGCGTCCGGGCTATGCCCGCAACTTCCTGCTGCCGCAGAAGAAGGCCCTCCGGGCCACCAAGGCGAATCTCGCCTCGTTTGAAAGCCGCAAGGCCGCGCTCCAGGCGCTCAATCTGGAGAAGCGCGCCGAGGCCGAATACGTCGCCAAGAAGATGGACGGCGTTGCGGTGGTGATCATCCGCCAGGCTGGCGAGACCGGCATTCTCTACGGTTCGGTCAGCGCCCGCGACATTGCCGAGTCGCTGGTCGCCGCCGGTTATACCGTCGAGCGCCGGCAGGTGGCCATCGACCAGCCGATCAAGAGCCTCGGGCTGGCCAAGGTGCGGTTGATCCTGCACCCCGAGGTCAGCATCGGCGTCACGGTCAATGTCGCACGCTCCGCTGACGAGGCGGCACTTCAGGCCCAGCGCGGCGGCATGGTCACCACCGCCGAGATGGCAGCCGAGGAGGACGCCGCCGAGGCGGCCGAAGAGGCCGCCCAGGCCGAGTCGGAATAAAGCTCCGGCGCGGGTCGCGGCACCACGACTCCGGCCGGCGGCGGCCGGCCGGATTTGTCGTGGATTTTAGGCTTCACAGCCTTGCACCGGATGGCGGCTTTCCGCTACCGTCCGGCTTCGGGACAGCGGGTTCCGACACCCGAGACCACGGGGCAGGAGTCAGTCGATGCGGAGAGCCATGATTGCGGCAGCGCTCGCCTTGCTTCCCCTGTCGGCGCACGCCCAATCCCGCCCCGCCCCAGACACTCCCGGACCGCCCGACATCGTCGAGGACGCCGTGCGCGCGGCGCCGCCTAATTTTACCGACGCCCTGCGGGTGCTGGTCGTGACCTCGGGTATCATTGGCGGCTTCATTGCCGCCGACATCGCCAGCGGCGGCGCCCTGACCGCGCCTCTGCTCACCGGCGGCACCCTGGCCAGCGCCAGTGCCGGGGGCGCCCGGCTGCTGGCGCGTGCGGCGCCGATCCGGCCAATCATCGTCCGAACCGCCGTTCCGTCCGCCGTTGCTGGCGGGACCGCGGCGACCCTTGGTGATTTTTCCCGTCTCCTCGCCCGGGCTCTGGCTGCGGGCAAATCTGTCTTGTAAGCTTCTTTCCACCCTGTTCGTCCCTATCGGAGTTACAGCCCATGCGCATTCATCTCTTCGCTGCCCTGATCGCCCTGATGCCGCTGAGCGCAATCGCCCAGACCGAAACCGCGGCGCCGCCGCCGGCCGCCGAAAGCTCGAGCATCGTCACCCCGGTGCTGCTGAGCGCCGGAGTCGTTGCCGCCGTCGTCGCCGCCGACATCTACACCGGCGGCGCCCTTTCGGGACCGCTGATGCGCCTGCTGGGCCTTGAGGCTGGCGCCGTTGCCGCCGCTCCGGCCGCCGCTCCCGCCGCGGCGGTTGCCGCCCCGGCCGCCGCCGCCGCTCCTGCCGCTGCCGCCGCCCCGGCGCTGGTTCGCCCCTGGTGGCGCTTCTGGTAGAACGCGACTCGCGGCCCTGCCCCACCGCCCCGGACTCCGGCGGCGGCTGGGGTGGGGCCGCAGCCAACGCCTCCCCCGGTTGCGGATACCCGCGCCGCACACTCTTCCGGTGGCAGTGCGCCCGCCCCAGACCGGACGGGTGCGAGCGCGAGAACCGAAATCCCGGCGCCGGCACCGGTCACCCGTACGGTTTAGCGGTTTAACCACCGGCAACGGCTTCAGCAGTTCTCATTATGGCGAGAAAGAGCTTTCGCGCCGAGTCGGGATGTGAT
>JBAXPR010000199.1:0-3404 GCA_037132135.1 Rhodospirillaceae bacterium | reverse complement strand
CTTTCGAGTTATTTCGCCGAAGGATTTTCGGATTCTGAGGTGAACAGGGTATAGTATAATAATATTCTTGATCATTACATCAGGTGCGGTCGGCGGCGGTGCCGGCGGGGTCCGCGATGCGCAGGCATTGGCCCGGGCGGCCGAGAGCCCCGGAGCGTTAACCATAAGCCGTGGAATGGAATGGTCAGAGTCGAGAACCCGCTCGCCAAAGCCAAGTCAGATCATGGCCTTGGCAAGGAGGCCCGCTGGCGGAGCGATATTCTGATTTGCCTCGTTCTCGAATTGGTAAACCGCATCCTAATATGTTAAGGTGTCCCACCAAACTTGCCTGGGCTGAGATCAGCGTCTGCCGAAACGTCACAGGGGCTGGCATCCACCAGCTGAACCGGGGGCGAGGGTCGTCCAACTGCCATCAAGGAGAACCGACGGTGAGCGCCAATCTCTGTCTGCCCAAGCTCGCGAAGTGCCCGACCGGGATCAGTGGTCTCGATGAGGTAACCGGCGGTGGTTTGCCGCGCGGGCGGCTGACTTTGGTCTGCGGCGGGGCGGGGTGCGGCAAGACCTTGTTTGGTCTGGAATTCATCGTCCGCGGTGCCGTCGAGTTTGGTGAGCCGGGTGTCGTGATGTCTTTCGATGAGACCCCCGATGAATTGGCCCAGAATGTCGCCTCGCTTGGCTTCGACCTCCGGACTTTGATTGCAGAGAAAAAACTGGCCATCATTCATACGCCGATCAATCCCCAGGAGCAGATGACCGGTCATTTCGATCTGGAACCCCTGTTCGTGCGGTTGGAGCACGCGATCAATAAGGTTGGTGCCAGAAGAATGTCCCTCGACACTCTCGAGGCTATCTTTGGCAACTCGTTTGCCGAAAGTATTCTCCGAGCCGAAATCCAGCGCCTGTTCCGCTGGATTAAAGACCGCGGCGTAACGGCGGTAGTGACCGGCGAGCGTGGACATGATCAGTTGACCCGCCATGGTCTCGAAGAGTATATTTCTGATTGTGTGATTTCTCTTGATAACCGGATCATTGATCAGGTCACGACCCGACGGCTCCGGGTCGTGAAATATCGCGGCACCGCACACGGATCGAATGAATACCCGTTCATGTTCGGGGCGGATGGTATCTCCGTCTTGCCGGTGACGTCGATCGCGCTCGATCATGAAGTTTCGCTGGAGCGAATTTCATCGGGCATTCCCCGGCTTGATACCATGCTGGGTGGCGATGGTTTCTTTCGGGGCAGCAGTATTCTCCTATCGGGCACCGCCGGGACCGGCAAAACCACCCTGGCCTCGCACTTCGTCCGCGCCGCCTGTGCGCGTCAGGAGCGGTGCCTCTATTTCGCCTTTGAGGAAGCGCCGGGGCAGATTCGACGGAATTTGAAGTCGGTGGGCGTGGATCTTGATGCGCCGTCGGCCACCGGGTTGCTGACCTTTGAGGCCAATCGCCCAACCGCCACCGGCCTTGAGGCGCATTTGCTGTTCATGCACAAGGCGGTCGAAGCCATCAAGCCGTCGGTCGTCGTCGTCGACCCGCTCAACGCCTTCATTTCGGGCAACAATGCCCTCGACGTCAAGGCGATGCTGGTGCGGTTGATCGACTTCCTCAAGCATCGCGGCATTACCGCGCTCTTTACCAGCCTGACCTCGGGCGGCAATCCGATGGAAGGCACCGACACCGAGGTTTCCTCACTTATTGATTCCTGGCTGATCCTGCGCGACATCGAAACCTCGGGGGAGCGCAACCGAGGGCTGATGATTCTCAAGTCGCGCGGCATGGCGCACTCGAATCAGATTCGCGAATTCAAGCTGACCGACGAGGGGATCGTGTTGTGCGACGTCTTTGTCGGTGAGGATGGTGTGCTGATGGGCACCGCGCGTCTGGCCAAGGAGGCCGAGGAGGCTTTGGCGCAGCGGCGGCGCAGCCAGGACATCCACCGCTTTGAAAAGGCGCTCGCCGACAAGGAGCGAGCGTTCCAGGCGCAGACTGTGGCCTTGCAGGCGGCCTATTCGTCTGAAAGAGATCAACTGAAGCAGGCGGTGGCAGACCTCAAAGAACAGGAGAGATCCAGAGGGCAGTGTCGCGCGGCACAAGCACAAAATCGGTTTGCTGATAGTTCGGAGAGTTAAGATGGACAAGGGCAAAAAAGAAAAAAGGGCTCTCCGGCTGTATGTTGCCGGAACGTCGGCTCGTTCCAGCTTGGCTATTTCCAATATTAAGAATATTTGCGAACAATATTTTAGCGATGGCTATGAACTTGAAGTTGTTGACATCTATCAGCAGCCGGAACTGGCGGAAGAAGAAAATATCATCGCAGCACCGACACTGATCAGAAAGCTGCCGCCGCCGATGCGCCGGGTCGTTGGTGACATGTCGGACACGAATCGGGTGGTGGTGATGTTCATGCTTGACGCGCAAGACTGACAATCGGAACGATGGTCATGCTGACCGATCAAACTCAAACCATCAGAGATCTTCGCGCCGAACGGGACTCCCTTCGAGACCGCTTGCTGGAAGCCAAAGAGGTGATCGCGGCGATTCGGTCGGGCAAGGTCGATGTCGTGCTCGAGACGGGCGCCGGCGGCCAGCGCATTGTCGCCTCCGATGATGCTTCGGAAACCTATCGCTTGATCATCGAGAGTATCGACCAGGGGGCGGGCACGCTTTCAGCCGATGGCACGGTGCTGTACGCCAATCGCCGGTTTGCCAGTCTGTTTGGGGTTCCGCTGGAAAAGCTGATCGGCTCATCGATATTTTCATATATTCCAAACGATTATCATATTACCCTCGTTCGATGGCTGAGCGGGGAGAAGAATTCCGGCGAGTGGCGCCTGCCGTGCATCGAGGCCGGCGAAACCCTGGTTCACGCCGTGATCACGCCGCTTCCCGCCGAGAGCGGTTCGGCTTTTTCCCTGGTTGTGACCGATATCGGCCCGATTCTGGAACGGGAAGAGTTGCGCCGGCATAATATCACCCTGAAACAGGAGGCGATCGAACTGACAGCGGCGAAACACGCAGCGGAGCAGGCCAGTCGGGCCAAAAGCAGCTTTCTTGCCACCATGAGCCACGAATTGCGCACGCCTTTGAATGCGATTATCGGCTTTACTGAGCTGTTGTTGTTGAGTGAAAAAAATGAGGCACGCCTTGAGCAAATGAAAATTATCCGGGAGGCCAGTCGAAACCTTCTGCAAGTCATACAGAGCATTCTTGATTTGTCACGGATCGAGTCAGGCCATGTAAGGGTTCAAGAGGACAATTTCGTTATCGCCGATATCATCGATGCCGTTGGATCGTTGTTTGGCGTGCAGGCCGAGAGCAAGGGAATTATTTTTACTATACCCTGTTCACCCCAGAATCCGAAAATCCTTCGGCGAAATAACTCGAAAGTTATCTGAGACGTCGTC
>JBAXPR010000198.1:0-3422 GCA_037132135.1 Rhodospirillaceae bacterium | reverse complement strand
CGGCGATGCGGCCTCAGTCCCTGCAAAAGCGGGTTGGTCTCGGCCGTTGCTCCTGGCCCCCCGCCCGGATTGTGGCTTGGCGGCGTCGATGGGGTGGGGGCGGCCGGTTGTTCGGGGCCTCCGCCGCTCACCCGATAGCGCAGTTGCTCGGTCACCAGATTCTTGAGGTTGTCGATTTCCATGCCGCTCGGCAGATAGCGCCGGTTGCGCAGCAGGCGACGCCAGAACATATGGCCCCAGGGCAGCATCGGCACCGGCTCCGAATTCTTGGAGAAGCTGCGGGCGAGGGCAGCCATGGCCAAGCACAGAATATCAGGAGCCATTGCGATCAGGAGAATGGTCAGGAGGTCCAGAACCTGAGCCACCCGGCCATTCTCGAAGGCGGAGTTCAGGTCCTTGACCAGTTCAGCCAACCCCCGATACTTGGAGTCCGTCAGCTTGCGATCATTGGCTCGCAGATCGTCGAGTTGCCGCTTCATGTCCGTCAGGCGGGACGCGTACTGGGCCGCTTGCACGCTAATCTCGCCGTTGCCCAAGTCTTCCTGAAGACTGGGGTCGCGGACGCTGCCGCTGAGCAGGCGGTTGAGGTCGACGAAAACACGGCTGGCGGATCGAAAGCCTTCCAAGCGGTCGGAGACCGCGACGAAGTCATTCTCGAGCAGACTCAGTTCTTTGGCAAGGTCCGTGGTCGCGGTGCGGTCGCGCAGGACCGGCGTGTTGAGATACTGAAAATCCTGCAAAGCGGTCCACCCGCGCCGCAGGGTGCGGCAGCGATTGCCGCAACCGGCCAGCACGCCTGGTTCGGGCTTGTGGATTTCCAGTTCCATGCGGTCGCGCAGATTATTCACCGAGCCGACATAGTTGGCGGTCATTTCTCCGTCGATGGCGTGAAGTTTTTCGGCAATGGACTGAATCCGGTTGCCGGCTTCCACGAAAGAGGTTTCCGATCGTCGCTCGAACATGATCGAGTAGGACGACATGAAAATAGACCACAGCACGAATATCAGGATCAGCGGCACGGAGGTTCCAAGTGCGATCTTCTCGCGCCGGGACATGGTGATCGGCGACGCCAGACGCAGATAGAACAACGAGATCGCGGCATGCACCAGGGCAGCCAGAACGAAGGGCTGGGCATTACCGATCCAGCCACCGAAGGCCGGCCTGTACTGGGTCAACTGTAAGCCCGTCGCCGTCATCAACCAAGCGTAGAACTCGGCCAATAAAATAACAATCGTGCAGATAAACCTGATCGCCATCATGGTCTCCGGACCGGCGCCGCGCCGCAGCCGTTCCAACAACGTCGGGCACAAAAATACGCCAGGAAAGACATCAAAAATCCATCCGAACGCGAGAATATCATGGGAGCGACCGATCGCATACCATTTGTTGGCAAGATGCGCACGGTGTCGGTGCCCCGGCGCGCGGGGCCGGTTGTCCGAGGCGGTCGGCTTCGGTAGACTGGGTCGGCATGGCGGGAGAGTGGGGCGGATGATCGGTGGCGGCGGCCTGAAAGGCGGTTGGGAGGCGGTGTTTCCGGCCGTCGACCCGCGGAGCATGTTCGAGGTGATCTCGGGCTTCGATGCCTATCCCCACTTCGTTCCCGGCTGTCTCGAGGCGCGCATTCTGGAGCGCGAGGGGGAGCAGGCGTTACGGGTGGAAACCGTGTTCGGTGTCGGGCCCACGCGTTTCGGCTTCACTAGCCGCGCGGTTCTGGATCGGCCCGGCGGTATCAGCCTCACGTCCTGCGACGGTCCGTGGCGTTCGTTCCGCCTCGAGTGGAAACTGGCCCCCGAACCGGCGGGCTGCCGGGTACGGTGCCGATACGCCGCCGATTTTCGCTCATGGTTGATCGCCGGAGCCGCACGCATGGGCATGGCGGAGCTTGATCGGCAGGTCGTTGCCGTTCTGGAGAAGCGGGTGGCTCATAAATAGTCGTCGCTGGGCATCCAAAGGCCGGTGTGGACTCTGATGAAGTCATGCACCTCGGATTGCCAGTCCCGGATGTGCGGCTTTTCGAAATCCGAGTCGACGATCAGGTTGCTGCGGAGATATTCCCGTTGGAACAATCGGGGCGCCATTTCATTGTCGGCCAGCCAGACATGGCAGCATCCATTGTGACTCCAGTCGGCGACCACCAGCGTTCCGATCTTCATGATCAGCACGGCTTGCCGCTGGTCGCTGGCGGGGTCTCCCAGAAAAGTGCCGAAGCTGATGACATCCGTGCGCTCGCGGGAACCGGCGGTGTGGCGGGCAATGGCGGCTCCGCGTCGGCCGAAAACCACCCAGGCTTCCTGGATAAAGCCCTTTTCATAATAGGCGCCCCAGAACTTTCGTCGACTGGACCACATCCGGGTATGGTGAATCTGGACCGTTTCATCGACCACTTCAAGAAACTGCTCCAGCGACATCTTCGCAAGCCAGTGGCACATCACGGCTTGCGCCGCGCCCGAAACATCGACCCAGGCCACCGGATTGGTCCGGGGCTCCTTGAGCAATCCGAGCAGGGTCCGCTTAATGAAGTCGCGCTGTTCGGGCGTCGGCGTGCGGGTGGTCCAGGGAAGCAGCATGGCTTCTGCCAAGGCGGGGCGCGCCCGTGGAATCCCGCCATAGAGAAACTCGCCGCCCTTGTGGGACCATGCGGTCAATCTCTGGGCGTAGCCGGCGGGTAGGGGGGCAGCCCCATCGCTCATGGCCGCCATGACGATGCCGTCGCAGGCGCGGACGAAGGCGTGCCCTAGCAACTCGGACGAGACGAGCGATCCGGAGAATCCGATTCGGGAGAGATGATCGCGGGGAACCATGTCGGAGGTCATCACCGCCTCGGCGAGGCGGCCCGGCGCGAGGTCGGGGTCGAAAAGCCGGAAGTGGTGGTGCAACTTGGCCCAGCGCAGATGGTGTTCGGCCGTCAGGCTCGCCAGGAAGCCGGCGATCCTGCGGAAGCCCGGCCGTGCCGGCTCGAAATGCCAGAGATAATAGCGAATGAGGCCGGTGACGATGGCGGTTGAGCGGGAGGCTTCGGCCTGGGCGAGATAGGCGTTGATGAAGCGGTCGTTGGCAATCAACGGCGGTTCTCCGAACGACAGACATTCCGAAGCATAGCGCCAGTTGCGCTCGCTGATGTCGGCCCAGTTTCCGGATTCGGCGGCGGCGGCCAGCATCTGGCGCAATTCCGGCATATCGACGCCGAGCGGAGGGCCGGCCAGAATACCCAGCCGGTTTTCGACCGAGATCCGCGCGTCCTCGGTCGCACAATCGGCTGGGAACTCAAAGCTCCTTGGTTTCCAACCGTCGGGAAATCCATTCACGAGCTGTCGGAAACTCATGGTTGGCCTTGCGGATAGGGAGCTTGTTGTAAAACATCGCCTTGCGCCATCTGCGCGACTGTTTTTTGTATTATTGTTACTGCTTTAGTTAGTTCTGTT
>JBAXPR010000197.1:0-3715 GCA_037132135.1 Rhodospirillaceae bacterium | reverse complement strand
TGGCCGATCGACTTGAGGCGGCCCTGCAGGGCCAGACGGTCGAGACCATCAAGGCGCAGGCTCGCGAAAATCTTGATCCGACTCTCCAACTCGACATAGGCCCGGCGGAACGCCTTCAGCGCTTTCTCCTGCGGTCCGTCAAACGCCACCGGGTCCTCGACGCCCCAATGGGCGGTCATCGGCTGACCGGGAAACACCGGGCAGGGTTCGGCGCCGGCGCTGTCGCAAACCGTGAACACGAAATCCAGCGGTGGAGCCTCCGGCCCCTTGAACTCGTCCCAGCTCTTGGAGCGCAGATCATCGGTACGGTAGTTCAGGCGCTGCAACAGCTGCAGGGTCAACGGGTGAATCTCGCCCTTGGGACGGCTGCCTGCACTGAAGGCCTGGAAACGGCCGTTGCCGTAGCGGCCGAGAGCACATTCGGCCATGATGCTGCGCGCAGAATTGCCGGTGCAGAGGAAGAGGACATGATAGACTTTCTCGGACATGGGAGCCTGCGGAGTCGGGTGCGAAAGGACGGGCTGGCGCGCGGGTGTCGGACCCCTCAGCCGTAGCGGCCGGTAATGTAGCCCTGGGTGCGCTCGTCCACCGGATTGGTGAAGATTTCCTCGGTGTCGTTGCACTCCACCATCTCGCCGAGGTGGAAGAACGCGGTCTTTTGCGAGACCCGTGCCGCCTGCTGCATGTTGTGGGTGACGATCACGATGGTGAAGTTTTCGCGGAGTTCGTCGATCAACTCCTCGATATGAGCCGTGGCGATCGGGTCGAGGGCCGAGCAAGGCTCGTCCATCAGAATCACCTCGGGGCTGACCGCAATCGCCCGCGCGATGCAGAGCCGCTGCTGCTGGCCGCCCGAGAGGCCCGTTCCGGGTTCGTTTAACCGGTCCTTGACCTCGTTCCAGAGGCCGGCGCGCTCCAGGGACGACTGCACGATCTCGTCCATCTCAGGGCCGTGCTGAGCCAGACCGTGAATGCGCGGGCCGTAGGCGATGTTGTCGTAGATCGACTTCGGAAAGGGGTTGGGCTTCTGGAAGACCATGCCGACCCTGGCGCGCAACTGCACGGTGTCGATGGTTTTGGCGTAGATATCCTCGCCGTCCAGCTCGATCCGGCCATCGACCCGGCAAATCTCGATGGTGTCGTTCATGCGGTTGAGACAACGCAGAAACGTCGACTTGCCGCAGCCCGAAGGACCGATAAGCGCCATCACGCGGTTATTCTCAACATCTAGGTTAATCGCCTTCAGCGCCTGTTTGTGACCATAGTAAACATTGACACCCCTCGCCACGATTTTAACAGGCATACGCTGACACTTCTGATTATTATCTCCAACAGCGGTACGTGTTGTTACTTCGATCTTCATGGTCTGTATCCTGGATCGAGGAACTGAAAATGGAGTGTTTTACTATTGGCCTGATTCTAATCGTATTTTTCCCGATATTTCTGGACCACGCGAAGGGCAACGACGTTAAGGACCAGCGTCACCACGAACAGCACCAGACCGAGGCCGAACACCGAGAGGGTCTTGGGGCTGTTGAACTCCTGATCGCCCCGAATGGTCGAGGCGATCTGCACTGTGACCGTGGTCACGGCGGCAAAGGGATTGGCGGTGAGATTGGCCGAGAGGCCGGCGGCCATGGCTACGATCATGGTCTCGCCGATGGCGCGGCTGATCGCCAGCATCACGGCGCCGACGATGCCGGGCAGGGCAGCGGGCAGCACGATCTCGCGGATGGTTTCGGACTTGGTGGCGCCGAGGCCATAGGAGCCGTCGCGCAGCGCCTGGGGCACGGCGTTGATCACGTCGTCGGAGAGCGAGCTGACGAACGGGATGATCATAATCCCCATCACCAGCCCGGCGGCCAGCGCCGACTGAGAGGAGACATCGAGACCGGCTGCCATGCCGATATCGCGAATCACCGGCGCCATCGTCAGTGCCGCGAAGAAGCCGTAGACCACAGTCGGGATGCCGGCGAGGATTTCCAGCACCGGCTTGGCGACGCTGCGCGTGGTCGGTCCGGCGTATTCGGACATGTAGACGGCGGCCAGCAGCCCCACCGGGACCGCCACCACCATTGCGATTACCGTGATCAGCAGCGTGCCGGTAAAGAGGGGAACAGCGCCGAACGAGCCGGCGGCATCGCCAGAAAACGCCGCCTGCGGGTTCCAGTGCAGGCCGAACAGGAAATCGGTGATCGGGATCATCGAGAAAAACTGGATCGCCTCAAAGAGCAGCGACAGCACGATACCGACCGTGGTCAGGATCGCCACCAGTGAGCAGAGCACCAGCCCGATGCTCAGCGCCCGCTCCACCAGATTGCGGGCGCGGAGGTCCCTGGAGATGCGACCGCGAGCGTGTTTCAGCCCGACCGCCCCCGCTACTGCGGCCAGCACCACCAGACAGCTCTCGGCCAAGCCGTGCAACTGATTATAAGCATTGGCAGCACCGCTGATCAGCGGGTCCGGAGTCCGGCCGTTGGTGACGCCGTGGGCGAGATTGAGGATATCGGTACGCAGCAAGGACAGCGTCTGCTCATCGACGGCGACGAGCGCCTCCGGCAGCCGCGCCAGAACCAGCGTCATGACCGCCGGGCCTTCCGCCAAAATCCACACTGTGAGCAGAAGAAGAGCGGGCAAGCCGGCCCAGAGCGCAACGAACGCCCCGTGGTAGGATGGCACCGAGTGGAGTCGGGCCAGACGACCCTCGGCAACCTCAACGGCGCGACGGCGCCCGAGGATAAATCCGAAGGTCGTCAGCGCGGCGATCACCACGAGAATCAGCATGGTTGGCATTGAGCCCCCGTTTGAGCCTCAAAAGAAAATCTGCTCTCGAACCAGCACGACAAACGGCCTCGCACTCTGGCCGCAAGCAAAATTACAGGCCTCAGGCCTCACGAGGCATCGTTACAGTAGTCTGATGACTCCACCGTGACAGTTCCGTGAACCGGACCAATGTCATAAATATTTAATATTTATTTTTAAGTGAGCGGTGACAAGGCTATGCACCTCTAGTCATCTTAAGGGCCAATCCTCCATGGGTTCTGTCGTCACCAGATAGGGATATGTTCTGTTTGCCGCCTTGATCGCTTTGGTCGCAATCGTCCCGGGTCGGCGCGCCGAGGCTCAGCCCTGCGAAAATCCTGGGGTCTTCCTGATTCCCCGCGCGGTGTTTTCCAGGGAGAACCGGTTGCCGCCGCTGGAAGACTATTTTTCGCGGGTGATTCTGGCCGGTAAGCACGACCTTTCAACCTTGGCGGTGCCTCGGGCAAGGTGGATGCCGCCTTTGTCGCGACATACCGCTTCATGGAGGTGGTCGCTGCCGGCAAGGTGAAACTCGACGACTTCAACGTCCTTTGGACCTCGCTGCTGCTGCCCCGGGATCCCTTCGTCGTCAGAGGCAGCCTTTGCGAATCGATCAAGCTGGCCGTGGCCGAAACCTTCCTGACCGCCGACCGTACCGAAGAGGGCCGGCACTATCTTGACAACATCCGTTCCGAGCGATTCGTCAAGATGAGCGACCCTGACTACGACATCATCCGGGCAGTGACTAGATAGGGGGCGTCGTCCGGCAAAAAAAGAACATCAGGAAAACGTCACGAAAGAGTCACCGCCTCTGGTTAAACTGGCAAAGTCATATAGTTAGATTGCGTCGGGTCCAAACTTGATAGTCCCCTTTTCAGGTCCAAACCCCCGCCTTCAGGCGGGAAAGGCTTCA
>JBAXPR010000196.1:0-3773 GCA_037132135.1 Rhodospirillaceae bacterium | reverse complement strand
CGACTGGATACATCCCACATGTAGTGGGTGTATGTCTTAACCGGATAGGCATGGCCCAAGAACCTGGGCAATGGCTCGAAGCCTTTCGGGGCGCATGCCGTCACGCTTATTTCTGTTAAACCACCCCTTTATGGTGTTAACGGGTATTCCTGTTTTCACGCTCAGTGTTACAACAGTCATCCAGTTGGCCTTCAGAGCGGCCCTCACCTTTTCAGATGTGACGTATCGCGTTCCAGTGGGGGAAGTCGTCGGTTCCTGGATATCTGGAGAAGTGAAAATGTTTGCCTTGATCAAATCGTGATCAATTGACGGACTTGCGATAGATATAGCGGCATCCAGCTCGCTATGATCTACTACCCCCTCGTCGCCCGGCAGCGGCGAGGGGGTTTCCTTGTTGTCCATGATTAAGCTGCCCGACCGTTAGGGGCCATACAGGGCGAGGGGCGCCGGCGGGTCATGATCCAGTCATCGAGGTCCTTTTCCAGAACCCCGACGCGGCGGGCCGACATCCTGACCAGAGATGGCCCCTCCCCCAGCGAAATCAGCCTCTCCAGCGTTCTGCGAACAATACCGGAACGAGATGCGGCCTCGTTCAAATTTAGTACCTGCATGGGTCACCTTGTCGTGAGTTTTCGTAACAACGACCTCCGGGAGAACCGCCATGACTGCCGCCGCCGAGCCGTCGCCGCCGAAGTCCGTGTTCAGCCGGGTCCGTCTGCGCCGCGATGTGCCGTTGCAGGCTTTGGCGCCGGTGCTGATGCCGGCCGAGGCCAACGCCCGTCTGGCGGTGGCGCACCGGCTGATGTGGGCGCTATTTCCCGGCAGCCGCGAGCAAGACCGGGATTTCCTCTGGCGCGAGGAAACGCCGGGCCGGACCTTGGGCGACCGCGTCACCTTCTACCTGCTGTCGGCCCGGCCTCCGGTCGATGTCCACACCCTGTTCGAGATCGGCTCCAAACCATTCGCTCCCGAACTGGCGGCGGGCGACCGCCTTGCCTTCGCGCTGCGCGTCAATCCGGTGGTGTCGACGCGCCCCCCCGGTGCGCGGCAGCGCGGCCAGCGGCACGACCCGGTCGCCGCCCGGCTCCACGGCCTCAGCAGGGACGAGCGGGGTGAGCGCCGGCATGACGTGATCCAGGAGGTCGCCTGGGACTGGCTTACCGCCCAGGGCGAGCGGCACGGCTTCCGCCTGATCGAGCCCGAGACCCTGCGTGCAGAGGATTCCTGGCGGCAGGTGCCGCGCGAGAAGGGGCAGAAGCCGGTGGCGTTCTCGGTGCTCGATCTCGAAGGCCGGCTGGAGGTCGCCGATTCCGCCCGCTTCCTTCAGGCGTTGTCGGCCGGCTTCGGCAAGGCCAAGGCGTTCGGCTGCGGCCTGATGCTGATCCGCCGCTTGCGGGTGGCGCGACCGTGAGCGGCAGCGGCCTACCGGGCGCACCGCCGCCCAGGCCGGTGCCGATCAACGACCGCTCCTCGATCGTGTTCGTCGGGAAAGGACAGATCGACGTCATCGACGGCGCTTTTGTGGTTGTCGACGAGGGCGGAGTTCGTACGCACATTCCCGTCGGCGGCTTTGCCTGTATCATGCTGGAGCCGGGAACACGTGTCAGCCATGCTGCTGTGGTTCTGGCAGCACGGGCAGGGACGCTGCTGGTCTGGGTAGGCGAGGCCGGGGTGCGCCTTTATGCCTCGGGCCAGCCGGGCGGAGCGCGGGCCGACCGCCTGCTCTGGCAGGCGCGCCTTGCCCTGGACGAGGGGGCGCGGCTACGGGTGGTACGAAAGATGTTTGCCCTACGATTCGACGAAGACCCGCCCGAGCGCCGCTCGGTGGATCAGCTACGCGGCATCGAGGGCTCGCGGGTGCGCAAGATGTACGAGCTGCTAGCCCGGCAGCACGGCGTGACCTGGAACCGCCGCGCCTACGACCGCGAGGACTGGGAAGCGGGAGACGTTCCCAACCGTTGCCTCAGTTCCGCAACTGCCTGTCTGCACGGGCTGACCGAGGCCGGGGTCCTGGCAGCCGGCTATGCCCCGGCCATCGGCTTTCTCCACACCGGCAAGCCACTGTCCTTCGTATACGACATCGCCGATCTCTTCAAGTTCGAGACCGTGGTGCCGGCGGCCTTCCGCATCGCCGGCAAGGCGGCCAAGGGGCGGCTGGAGCAGCCGCTGGAAAGCGCTGTCCGACGGGAATGCCGCGACATCTTCCGCAAGACCAGCCTGCTTGACCGCATCATCCCGGCCATCGAGGAGGTGCTGGAAGCCGGCGGGGTCGATCGGCCCGAACCGCCGGCCGACGCCCAGCCCATCGCCTTCGAGGACAAGGAGCCGAGCGGAGATGCTGGTCATCGTGGTTGAAAACGCACCACCGCGCCTCCGCGGGCGGCTGGCGGTCTGGCTGCTGGAACTGCGAGCCGGGGTCTATGTCGGCACCTACTCCAGGCGTACCCGCGAGCGCCTATGGAAGGATGTGCTCGATTACATCGGCGAAGGCAGCGCGGTGATCGCCTGGGCCGCGCCCAACGATGCAGGCTTCTCCTTCGAAACTTGTGGTCCCAACCGCCGCCTGCCGGTCGACTTCGACGGGTTCCGCCTTGTCGCCTTTCTTCCTCCCGGAGCGGGCCAATCCGACCAGCCGGTCCCGAAACTCTTCCCCGGCACGATCTGAGAAATATCGGTGGAAAATTAGACACAGGAAATGATATTTATTATCAGCCTATTCCAGGAAGACTGTTCCCCGCCTGCGCGGGGATGAACCGAAATACTGACAACAGAACCCCCGCACGATGTCCTGTTCCCCGCCTGCGCGGGGATGAACCGTCCTTTTCCCCCGGACTGCTCGGCCAATAACACTGTTCCCCGCCTGCGCGGGGATGAACCGGACGGCGCCATGAGAGAGCCGAAAATCAACGACTGTTCCCCGCCTGCGCGGGGATGAACCGTTGAGGAGTTTCGAGATGTTCAGAGGATACCACTGTTCCCCGCCTGCGCGGGGATGAACCGTTGCCCTTGCTGGTGGGGCCGGCCGACAAGGCCTGTTCCCCGCCTGCGCGGGGATGAACCGAAAGACCTCTTTTATCATGCTTCCTTTTAAGCCTGTTCCCCGCCTGCGCGGGGATGAACCGCTTACCCTGTTGCGCCGCATACTGGCGCGCCACTGTTCCCCGCCTGCGCGGGGATGAACCGACGCGCTGCCGGGCACCCCGCCGGGCAACAGGTCGCGTCCCTGGACGTGGTGTAGGAGCAGCGGTGTCGGCGCGCTCTCCGGCTGGGTGGCCGGGTTGATCAGTGGATTGCCGTGTTCGGCAAGCTGACCCCTGGATCATGCCTCACAGTCGCGATTGTTTCCAGGGTCATGTAACGGGTCCGCTGGACGGCCCATTCATCGTTCTGCTCCAGGAGGATAGCGCCGACCAGGCGTGTGATGGCCTCCTCGTTAGGGAAAATTCCGACGAGATCGGTGCGGCGTTTGACCTCGCCGTTGAGGCGTTCGAGCGAATTTGTGGAGTGGAGTTTCACCCAGTGATCCTTGGGAAAGGTCATGTAGGCGAGAACGTCGGCTTCGGCCTCGTCCATCAGCGCGGCGAGCTTTGGCACCTTGGGGCGGATTTGATCGGCGACTTGGCGCCACTGGGCTTTGGCCGCTTCGGCACTGTCCTGGGCGAAGGCAGTGCCGATGAAGGCCGAGACGACGCGCCGGCCCTGTTTGTCGGCATGGGCGAGGACATTGCGCATGAAATGGACCCGGCACCGCTGCCAGGAGGCGTTGAACACCC
>JBAXPR010000195.1:0-3878 GCA_037132135.1 Rhodospirillaceae bacterium | reverse complement strand
TGGATACATCCCACATGTAGTGGGTGTATGTCTTAACCGGATAGGCATGGTTCGATGAAGAAATCAGCTGTACTGCACCCCCGTGCTTACGTCCCGGACGAAGTCCACCCATCGCTCCCATCCTTTAGCGTCTCGCGGGTTTTCGAGAACCGCCCTATGGAGTTGAGCACCTCGTCGCCGAGTTGCCGTGTTGGCGTCCTGGAGCAAAGGCCGGAGGTCTTGCCAATGCTGGTTCAAGAAGGTGTCCAACTCGTAGATCTCCTCCTCGGGGGTCTTCGTCTTCACCCTGGACGCCATCGGCCGCGTTTGGGCTCGGTGCGCGTGTGCCGGTCGAACAGCCCCAAGGAGTTGGTCACGGTCAGCCCGGCGTCGCTTGCTGAAAGGCCCCGGCGCCCCCGACACCGCAATCGGCACGACGACGGCCGCCGCCGCCAGCCCATCCGGCCCCCCTGCAGGAGCCGGCCCGGCCGCTCGGACCTTCTCGGGCAGGTTGCGCATCGAGTCGAGGAACCTCGACCAGTCAGCCGGCGAGCCCCTATCGAGGCAGGTGCGCCTGAAGCGCCAGCGAGCGCCATCGGCGAGACCGGGGGGCATGGTGGCGGGGTTCAGCTGCAGCACGGCCAGCGCCGCTCTAAACGCCGACTCGTGTTCGCAGAGATCAATCGTTTGCCCGGGGGCCCATGGATTCTTATGCCAGTAGCGCCGCAGGGTATTTGCGCGCCGCTTCGCTTCAAGAGCCTCAAACTCGGCCGCCGACATGTGCCCGGCCGCCACGTCCTCAATGAGCCGCTGGCGGTGGCGTCTGTGGGCATCCGGACCGGCATGCAGACGGCAACGCTTCTCCCCGCTGAGGGCGATACGACGGCATGGATTTCCCGATCGCCCGCGGGCCCCGCAGAGTAGGGCGAGTTGGCCACCAGGTCGGTAAAGAGCCCCGGCGGCCACAAACTTCGCCCGCTGCTCATCGGTCAAGAAGCCATTCATGATATTCTTGGGCATCGGGCACCAGCTTCAGCTGACTCATGACAATGACGGCATTCTGCCGTCACTTTGCCGTCATTGCCATGACGTAGTCAAGCCCAGAGTTGCCTTGGCGATCCGACAGCGAGGCAAACCGCAGAGCGATCCTCGGCCCTCTATGACTGCTTCCGTAATGGGCCTTTTGGTGTCAAGTCCCCGAATGACCATCTCGCCGCCGGTTTCATGCTTCCGTCCGTGGTCGGCCTGAATCCGCCACATGATGCTATCAGAAGGAACCCGAGAGCCGATCTCACAAGCGTGCTTGCCGCAGGGCGGCAGCACCAGCAGTCACCCGGCTTCATCGGGCTCCGCGTCCCGGCGACGGGACCTCGGAAGGCGGGGCGCCTGGGCCCTGCCTGGAAACCTGTTTGCGGTTATGCGGCGGCGGCGCCCTCCTTGCCGAAGCGGAACTCGGTGCCGTCCATCCACATGCGATGCAGCACGGTGGCCAGCTTGCGGGCCAACGCGACCTTGGCGCGCTTCATGCCGCGGCGTTGGGCAACCTGCAAAGCCCAGCGTTTGAGGGCGGAGAATCGCATCACCCGGGTCAGCATGACCTGCGCCGCCTCGTAGAGGGCGCCGCGCGCCATGGCGTCGCCGACCTTGCTGATGGCGCCGGTGACGTCGGTCTCGCCGGACTGGTATTTTTTCGGCGTCAGGCCGAAATGCGCGCCGACCGCCTTGGATGACGTGAAGCGAGTGGGGTCATCGATCGCCGACTTGAAGGTCAGCGCCGTCAGGGCGCCGACTCCGGGCACAGTCATCAGCCGGCGGCAGACCTCGTCGGCGCGCACGATCGCCAGCACCTGCCGATGCAGGGTGGCGACCTCAGTCCGCAGCACGTCCCGTGCCCGGAGCATCGCCTCCGTCACCTGTTCCAACGTGGGCTGGCCGGCGGCAAGCTCGCGAACGCGGGCGGCGAAGCGGCCGATGCTGACCGGCCCCATCTTCAGCCCGAAGCCGCGCAGCAGCCCGCGGATGCCCAGCTCGACGTCGATCACCTTGCAAAGCAACAGCTTGCGTCCCGCCAGCAGGGTCCGAACGTCTTGGGACGACGGTGACTTGCAGTGGACCGGCCGATACCAGCCCATGCGTAGTAGCTGCGCGATGCCGCGCGCATCCTTGCGGTCGGTCTTGACAGTCATCGCCGACAACGCCGCCTTGACGTGTCGGGTTTCGAGGAGCACCACGGTGAAGCTGGCCGCCGTCAGGCCGGCGTGCAGCCATTGCGACAAGGGGCCGGCCTCCAGGCCGACCCGCGCCAACGGCAGGCCGAGGTTCCGGAACCAAGCCGACAGCGCTTCCGGATCGCTCGCCACCTTCGCCTCCCGCACGATCTTGCCGCTCGCGTCAACCACACAGACGCTGCTCTGTTCCAGCGACACATCAATTCCGGCATAATACTCCATGGCTGTCCCCTGATGATGCTCGGGGCCGGTTCTCCCGGACCCCGTCGTTGATCCACCATCATTCTGGGGGACAGCCACCCGCCCCGGCTATCGCCGGAGCGGCGGCCCATTACGGCATCTCCAAGGGTCGAAACCACCAACGATGACGACGAAGTCGGTCGCGCTCTTCTTGCCGCTCCTCTTCAGCTCGAGCGTCCTCCTCGGCGATCATCGCCTTGAAGGTTTCCTTATGCTCAGCATCCAACAGACGGGTAAGGCAATCGGCCCCCTGGCAGAACTCGCCTTCAAACCGGATGGCAGATCCCCTTGTTTACTAAATCTGCTCGTGGATCAGCATGACGAGCACATCTGCGAGTGGCCGCCGGCTGGTACACTTGGCAACACCCCAATGTCACTCGATCCAGCACCCCTCACCGTCGAGGGCCCAATCGCATTCCTCGACCACATGGCGGAGGCGGTGGCCGCTCACTGAAAGCGGGCCAAACCAGGGCGCCACTATAAACTCCTGATTTTGGCGTTCACATCACTGGCCTGGGAGTAGACTCTTCCAACATCTCACCAATCCTGCTAAAAAACATTGGCTGGCGGCCGCCGAGCGCAACTCAGGCGCATCTCACGGATGCCTTTGTTGCGATGGCAGAGATATCAAATCAGGCCATTCTCTTTTTATAGTGCCGAACATCGCCAAACATTAATAACAATTAGCATAAAGGAGTTACAAATGATCAACATCACTCCAGTCAACCCTCCTAATTATCTTGTTGATCAGGGCACAAATTATAAGGATGATGGTTCTGTGATATTTGGCATGACTGGAGGCGATAAAGATCATTTTGTTAACACACTTTGCCTTGAGTTAAAACTTTATCAGGCCGATGATAATAATATGAAAAGCTCAAATAATAAGTCGAGCACTGCAGCAGAAGAATTCAATACAACACCATCAAGCATCAATTGCCTCTGTTTGGATAATTATAATTCTATTGAAGTGGGCACCGGGAAAACATTTGCTGTAAATTTATCAAAAGCAACTGACGCAGATATTCTAGAACCTGTGGATACAAACTAAGAACATCTCATTCACTTTGGCCCGTAAACACTCAAGAGATCGGCCGAGATTCCCTACTTTTTATAATGAGTTCTGATCAATCTGCCATAACGCTTATCTGCTGGCTATTGGTCATCTCCAAAATCACCACGGCCGAGTTGCAACAGATTGGCCGTGTCTGAGCATCATTGCAAAGAATGAGTATGGACCTTTTTCGGTCAAGCTCCCATAATTAGCATGTAATCCGAGAAAGTTTACCCCGGAGACCCACGCCTTGCCCGTTGTCCTGCGCGAATGGTCCGTGCCCGAAGCGCTCATACCCAGCCTGGCTGAGGGCCGCGGGGTTGAGGCCTCGGTTGCCGCGACCAAATCCTCGTTCATCGAGTTTCTGGTCCAGGGCG
>JBAXPR010000194.1:0-3977 GCA_037132135.1 Rhodospirillaceae bacterium | reverse complement strand
TGGAGATCAAGGGCCGCGACCTGATGAACGGCGTGCCCAAGGAACTGATCATCTCGGAACGCCAGATCGCCGAAAGCCTGGCCGAACCTGTAAGTGCGATCATCGAGGCGGTCAAGGTCGCCCTCGAGCACACCGCGCCCGAACTGGCCGCCGACATCGTCGACAAGGGGATCGTTCTGACCGGTGGCGGCGCCCTCCTCGGCAATCTCGACTACGTGCTGCGCCATGCCACCGGCCTGCCGGTCTCGATCGCCGACGACCCGCTGAGCTGTGTTGCTCTCGGGACAGGGCGGGCGCTCGAAGAGATGAAGACCCTGAGAAACGTCTTGGTCTCGATGTACTGATCCTGTACCCTCGGCTCAGGGTAAATCCGGGTCTGAACGGGCAAGTCCTGAGGGGCTGGCCCGTGCGCCGGGGGAATGCTTCAGAGATCACCGCGGACACTTGTCGTGAAACCTCGTGGCGCCAGACCGATGGCCCGCCTGACCGCGCTCAAGGCGCTGGTCCAGCGGTTTTCGTTCCTGCTTCTGGTGTTGGCCTCGATCGCGCTGATGATGCTCGGCCGCATGGATCCGGCGCTGGTCGAGCATACTCGCGCACGGGTGATGGATGCCTTCGTGCCGATCCAGGACGCGATTTCCCGCCCGGCCGCCACCGCTGCCCGACTGGTCGAGATCTTCGTCGATATCGCCGAAGTCTATAAAGAAAATAAACAGTTGCGCCAGGAGAACGCCCGTTTGCTGCAATGGCGGCAGGCTGCGCTCCGCCTTGATGCCGAAAACGCCAGCCTGCGCTCCCTGCTTCACTACCGCCCCGACCCCAAGACCGCGTTCGTTTCGGCCCGGGTCATCGCCGCCCCCGGCGGCGCCTTTCAGCGCGACGTCGTGGTCACCGCCGGCCGGCGCGAGGGCGTCCACCGCGGTCAGGCCGCGGTCGCCGGCGCCGGCATGGTCGGCCGGGTGGTCGAGGTCGGCGAATGGTCGTCCCGCGTTCTGCTGATCACCGACATCAACGCCCGGGTGCCGGTGGTGCTCGACGCCTCGCGCCAGCGCGCGGTGCTGGCCGGCGACAACTCCGACCAGCCGCGCCTGATCTACCTGCCTCCCGATGCGCCGGTGGCGGTCGGTGACCGGGTGGTGACCTCGGGCGATGGCGGTCTCTTCCCCGCCGGGCTGCCGGTGGGGGTGGTTTCCTTTGTCGGCGACCACATGGTCCGGGTCCAGCCGATGGTCGACATGGGGCGCTTGGAGCACCTCCAACTGATCGATTTCGGTCTGCCCGGCGGTTTGGCCGGTGAGGCGGAGCGCCTCACGAGCCTGAAATGAACATCACGATCTGGCAGAGGCTCGACCTGATCGGCCGCAGTCTCGCACCCGCCGCGGTTACCGTGATGCTGGTGCTGCTCGGCATGGTGCCTTTGCATCTGCCGGGCTGGGACAAGGTGGCGCCGTCGATGGCGCTGATGTCGGTCTATTACTGGTCGATCCACCGGCCCGACCTGCTGCCGCCGAGCGCTGCCTTCGCGGTTGGACTGCTGCAGGACCTGCTGGCCGGGACACCGCCAGGGATGACGGCGCTGGTGCTGGTGTCATGCCATCTGGTGGTCGAGACCCAGCGCGGCTTTTTCCTCGCCAACGCCTTCCTGATGCTGTGGCTGGGCTTCGCCTTCATGGCCTTTGGTGCGGCGCTGCTGCAGGGGCTGGCCTATTCCATCCTCTATCAGACCATGGTGCCGATGGCGGTGCCTCTGGTGCAGGCCACGGTGACGCTGGCGGTGTTTCCGATTTTCGCCTGGCTGTTCATCAGCGTCCATCGCGCGTTCCTGAAGGAGGTTTGAGGCCGCCATGACTTTCGGTGCAGGCACGGCGAACCGCGACACCGATCGCTACCGGACCTTGACCCGGCGGGTCGCGGTGCTGGGCGGCCTCAAGCTTGGCCTGCTGTCGACGCTGGTGGCGCGGCTCTATTACCTCCAGGTCGTCGAGTCTGCCCGTTACACCATGCTGGCTGACGAGAACCGGATCAGCCTCCGTCTGGTCGCGCCGTCCCGGGGCGTGATCACCGACCGGTTGGGCGTGCCGCTGGCGGTCAACCAGCAGAACTACCGGGTGGTGCTGGTTCAGGAACGCACCCGCGACGTCGAGGCTTCGCTCAACCAGTTGGCCCAGATTGTCCCGCTCTCCGACACCGACCGCCGGCGCATCATGCGGGAGCTTCAGCGCAAGCGCCGCTTCGTGCCGGTGACCGTGCGCGAGAACCTGTCCTGGGATCAGGTGGCGCAGATCGAGATCAACACCCCCGATCTGCCCGGGGTCTCGATCGAGGTCGGCGAGATTCGTCATTATCCCTACGGCGAGGCCACCGCCCATATTCTCGGCTATGTCGGGCAGGTTTCGGTTTCGGAAATCCAGGGCGACCCGGTGCTGTCTCTGCCCGGCTTTCGCATCGGCAAAGCCGGGATCGAAAAATACTGGGAGAAGGACCTGCGCGGGGTCGCCGGAACCAGTCAGCTCGAGGTCAACGCCGTCGGCCGCGTGATCCGGGAGCTGTCGCGCGACGAGGGCCAGCCCGGTCGCGAGCTGACCCTGACCCTCGACGTCGCGCTCCAGCAATTCACCCAGAAGCGGCTGGGTGACGAGCTGAGCGCTTGCGCCGTGGTGATGGACGTCCACACCGGCGGCATCTATGCCATGGCCTCCAATCCCAGCTTCGACCCCAACCGCTTTTCCACCGGCATCAACGCCGAGTTGTGGGAGGAACTGCTGGCCAACCCGACGGCGCCGCTCTCCAACAAGACCACTGCCGGCCAATATTCCCCGGGTTCGACCTTCAAGACCGTGGTCGCGCTGGCGGCGCTCGAGGCCCGTGTGGTCGGACCCCAGCATTCGGTGTTCTGTCCCGGCTGGATGGATTTGGGCGACCACCGTTTCCACTGCTGGAAGAAGGGCGGTCACGGCACCGTCGACATGTACGACGCCTTGCGCCAGTCTTGCGATACCTTCTTTTATGATCTCGCCCGCCGGCTTGGCATCGACCGCATCTCGGAGATGGCCCACCGCTTCGGGCTGGGCGAGTCGGTTGGCATTGATCTGCCGGCCGAACGGCCGGGCCTGATGCCCTCCCGGGCCTGGAAACAGGCCAGCCTCGGCAGCCCCTGGCAGCAGGGCGAAAGCCTGGTTGCGGCAATCGGCCAGGGCTACGTGCTGGCCACACCGTTGCAACTGACCGTGATGTGTGCCCGGTTGGTCAACGGCGGCTATGCCATCCGGCCGCATCTGGTGAAGCAGGTCAAGCAGGGGGTGGGCGAGCAGACGATGTGGCCGGCGATCGGGGTTCAGAAGCAGAATCTCGACGTCGTCGTCCAGGGCATGAATCTGGTGGTCAACCATCAGCATGGCACCGCCTACCGCGCCCGCATCACCGAGCCCGGCTTCGAGATGGGCGGCAAGACCGGAACCTCCCAAGTCCGCCGCATCACCATGGCCGAGCGCTCGACCGGCGTGGTCAAGAACGAAGACCTGCCCTGGCGCGAACGCGACCACGCCCTCTTCATCGGCTTCGCCCCGGTGGACGCGCCGCGCTATGCCGTCGCCGCCGTGGTCGAGCATGGCGGCGGCGGCTCCGCGGTGGCGGCCCCGATCGTGCGCGACATCCTGCTGGAGTGCCAACGCCGCGACCCTGCCCGCTCGTCGATCAACGCCGCCGGCGTCCGCAGCGCCTGCTGCCACAACCAAAGCTAACGCGGCCGTTTTGCGAATTCGTATTTTTCATGGCCGTTTGCTATCGACAAGCCGACCCCCCTTTGCTATACCCACCGCCGCGACGCCACCTCGGCGCAGCGGGCGGGTGATTAGCTCAGTTGGTAGAGCAGCTGACTCTTAATCAGCGGGCCGAAGGTTCGAGTCCTTCATCACCCACCAATCTTTTCAATAGGTTATCCCATTCCCCTCAGGGGCAGGATGAATTGGTATTTTCGC
>JBAXPR010000193.1:0-3992 GCA_037132135.1 Rhodospirillaceae bacterium | reverse complement strand
CAACGGCGAAAGGCCGCACATGTCTCAAACTGAAGTCGTCACCGCCGACAAGGCGAAGGGCCGCAAGGCTCCTCCTGCCGCCTGGGTCTTCTTTCAGCGTTGGCTGGCCAATCCGTTGTCCATGGGGTCGATCGTTCCCTCTTCGGTCGGCCTGCGCAATCTGGTGTCGAAGAATGTGATCTGCGCTCCCGATGAAATCGTCGTCGAGTTCGGCGGTGGCACCGGCGCAATCACCCGGGCCCTGCTCGAAGCCGGCATCCCGTCGGAGCGGGTGTGGTCGATCGAGATCGATGCCGAACTCGCCTCGTTCCTGCATCAGACCTATCCCGACGTCAACGTCGTCCACGGCGATTGCCGGCAGACCGAGACGTTCATCGGCGCCGATCTGGTCGGCAAGGTCGGCACCATTGTCGTCGGCATCCCGATGGTCATGCTGCCGATCGACCTCCAGAAGGAAATCGTCGCCGCGATCTTCCGCGTACTGCCCGAAGGCCGCCGCTTCCTGCTCTACACCTATTGCGCCACCTCGCCGCTGGACATGAAGAAGCTCGGCCTCAAGGGCAAGCGCCTGGGCTGGACCCCGCGCAACTTCCCGCCGGCGTCGGTCTGGGGCTATTCCAAGGCCTAACTCCGCGTCCTCACGGCCCGGATAGCGATGAAGGGGAGGCCTGGGCCTCCCCTTCCTTCGTTTTCAGGACTTTCTTGGCCCACGCCTGAGCAGGCCGTCGGTCCAGGACGGCGGCAGCACGCCGAGCAGCCAGCACACGGCATAGGTCGGCCAGGGAAAGGCGATGCGCGCCCGGTTGCGCGCGAGGCCGTGGCGGATGATCGCCGCCGCCCGCTCCGGTTCCATCAGCAGCGGCATGGCAAACGGATTGGCCGCGGTCATCGGTGTGCGGATGAAGCCGGGGCAAATCACCGAAACCCCGACCCCGAACGGCGCCAGATCGCCGCGCAGCCCCTCGCCATAGAGCCGTTCCGCCGCCTTGCTGGCGCAATAGGCCGCCGAGCCGGGAAAGCCGCGGAAGCTGGCCACCGAACTCACGATCGCGATCTGGCCCCGGCGGCGCTGCCGCATCGGCGCCATCAGCGGCAGCACGGTGTTGAGCACGCCGTCGACATTGGTGGCGAAGGTCAGGCGCACCGCCTCGGCGCTGTCGTCGGCGCCGTTGGCGCCAAGGGCGACGCCGGCATTGGCGACACCGAGATCGATCGGCCGCTGCCGCTCAACCTCGGCGATCCAACCGGCCAGCGCCCCGGCATCCCGGACGTCGAGGCTGGCGCTCAGCACGTCGGCCCCGAGCCAGCGGCAGCGGGCCGCGACCTCCTCCAACCGGGCTTCGTTGCGCGCGGTCAGGGCCAGCGTCCGCCCCGGCCCGGCGTAAAGCTTGGCAAGAGCGGCACCGATGCCGCTGGAGGCGCCGGTGATCAGGATACACTGGGGATCGCGCATGGGGCCGTCTCCTGGCTGTTGTCGGGCATGGCCGGCAAAGGCTATAACGAAACGACACTCAGGAAGAGAGGCTTCGTGGCACTCCCCTATCCCGTCGTCAGCATGACCGGCTTCGCCCGGACCGAGGGCCAGTTCGAGGGCTGCTCCTGGACCTTCGAGGTCAAGAGCGTGAACGGCCGCACTCTCGACCTCCGCTTCCGTCTGCCCGGCGGCTTCGACGGGCTGGAACCGCTGGCCCGGACCGAAATCGGCCGCCGCTTCAAGCGCGGCTCGCTCAATCTCGCCCTCACCGTCAACCGCACCGCCGGCGGCGGGCAGGTGCGGATCAACCGCCCCCTGCTCGATCAGCTGATCGCGCTGGCCCGCGAGGTGGCGGGTGACGACCGGACGCCGCTGCGGCTCGATGGCCTGCTCGGCGTGCGCGGGGTGATCGAGGTCGCCGACGAGGGCGAAGGCGCGACCCTGGCCCAGTTGGAGGCGCCACTGACCGCCGGCCTCCGCCTCGCCCTCGATCGTCTCGCCGCCGCCCGGGCCGAGGAAGGCGCCAGACTCGCCGAAGTGCTGGACCGGCTGCTGACCGAGATCGCGGCGCTGGTCACCGCCGCCGCCGCCTCGGCCGCGACCCAGCCGGCAGTGCTGCGCGAGCGCCTGCTGGCCCAGCTGGCCACCCTGACCGGCGCCGTGCCGGCCCTGCCCGAGGAGCGGCTGGCGCAGGAACTGGCGCTGCTGGTGGCCCGCGGCGATGTGCGCGAGGAACTCGACCGCCTTGCCGCCCACATCGCCGCCGCCCGCGACCTGCTGGCGGCCGGGGACGCGGTCGGGCGCCGGCTCGACTTCCTCTGCCAGGAGTTCAACCGTGAAGCCAACACCCTCTGCTCGAAATCCAGCGATACCGACCTGACCCGGATCGGCCTCGCCCTCAAGGCCGCGATCGAGCAACTGCGCGAACAGGTGCAAAACATCGAATGAACGCCTCCGAGATGCACCGCCGCGGCCTGATGTTCGTGCTCTCCTCGCCCTCGGGCGCCGGCAAGAGCACGATCGCGAACCGCCTCCTTGACGGCAACCCGCGGCTTTCGATGTCGGTCTCTGCGACCACCCGGCCGCCCCGGCCCGGCGAGATCGATGGCGTCCACTATCATTTTGTCGATCACGCCCGCTTCCAGGCGATGGGCGAGGCCGGCGCCTTCCTGGAGCACGCGACGGTGTTCGGCAACCGCTACGGCACCCCCCGGGCACCGGTTCTGGCCCTGCTCCAGACCGGGCGGGATGTGCTGTTCGACATCGACTGGCAGGGCACCCAGCAGCTCAGTGAATCCGCCGAAAGCGACATCGTGCGGGTGTTCATCCTGCCGCCCTCGGCCGCCGAACTGGAGCGCCGGCTGCGCAGCCGCGCCCAGGACACCGAAGCGGTCATCGCCCAGCGGATGAGCAAGGCCAACGACGAGATGAGTCACTGGGCGGAATACGACTATGTGATCGTCAACGACGACCTCGAGGGCACGGTTGCCCGGGTGCAGGCGATCCTGACCGCCGAACGGCTGAAGCGCCGCCGGCAGGTCGGTCTGGCCGATCTGGTCAAGACCCTTCAGCTGCGACCGTAAGCGCGTCGGACCCGGCGGGTGCCGTCGCCCGCTCGTCGCTGCGATCGGCAAACAGCCGGCAGCGCCAGCGGGCCACCGCCGACAACGACGCCTCGACCAGCGCCGCGGCTTCCGCGATTGCCTGACCGAGGGCTTCCTTGGGCTCGCTGAGGGCGCCGTTCTCGAGCCGCCGCGCCACCAGACTGAGCGCCCGGAGGCCATAGCAGGCCGCGCCACCGGCCAGGGCATGAGCGGTTTCCATCATGCCGCCCCGTTCACCCGCCTCGAACTGCCGCGCCAGCTTGTCCAGCCGCGGCGCCACCGTCGGCTCCAGAAGGGCGAGGTAGGCGTCAAGCTCAGGGTCGTCGAGCATCGACGCCAACTCGTCGAGGATGCCGCGATCGAAGACCCGGTCGCCAGTGCTGCCGCATTCGGCACGCAGGCACGGTTCGTCCAGCCGGCGCAGCACCATCTCCTGGACGGCAAGGAGAGTCTCCGGGCAGCTGCGGGCGGCCAGGCGGGGCGCCGACTCCGGCACCGCCCCAACAAGCGGATCGGCGCCGCACCGGCGGCAGGCCCCATCCGTCCCGCGATCGTCCTCACCTTCGAGGCCGCGCTGCATTTCTCCTCCCTTTCGATCGCTTCGCCTGCCGTCCGTCGCCCCGAGGGTGCGGTCCCGGCAACCTTGCGCCTAGCCCTACCCCGAAGGCGCAACAGCTACCTAGTGAGCATATCGTCGCGTCCGTCCCGATAGCGCCGCGACCCGCCGGCCATTATTTAAGAGCGCGTCCACACGATACCGCAACCTCAGAAATCACCGGCCCGCTTACTGTGACACATGCCAGTCATTTTACCTCAAAATGCTTTCTCTTCGCGATAATAGGGCGAATTGGCAACAACTTCAATCCATGCCTATCCGGTTGACACATACACCCACTAGGGATAGAGTTTGTTCA
>JBAXPR010000192.1:0-4106 GCA_037132135.1 Rhodospirillaceae bacterium | reverse complement strand
TTCGCCTTCATCGCTGCCGCCATGATCTGGATGAGGTGATTGTCGATTGGACCTACGGCGCGACCTGGGATGAAATCGACCTGGACGCGCGAACCTGGATTATCCCGGCCGAACGAATGAAAGCCGAGGCGGAACATCGTGTGCCGCTTTCTGAACCGGCGATCGCCTTGCTTCGAAAGCTTTCGGCTATCCGGCATGGCGATTTCGTGTTTCCCGGCCAGCGATCCGACCGGCCGCTTTCCAACATGGGGATGACGATGACGCTCCGGCGGATGACGATCAAGGTTACGCCACACGGATTCCGCAGTACGTTCCGGACTTGGGTAGCCGAGCGGACAGCCTATCCGCATGAGGTCGCTGAAGCCGCTCTCGCTCACACACAGGGGGACAAGGTGGTTGCCGCTTATCAGCGCGGAGACCTATTCGATAAGCGGCGACGACTTATGGATGAATGGGCAGATTTTGTAGTTTCTGCATAATAAGAAAGGTACTTATCATGTCATATTTCAAAACACTATCAAACGCCAAAGGCGTTGCCCTTAAATAATCTTGGAATTCTTATCTTCCTCATGATATTATTTCCTCATCAAAATCAGCAAATTATGAATATAGAATTAATTCCGGAGGATCATTATACGAGGATCAAGACACATACTATAGCATGGTTAATTATCTGTTTAAGATAAAAAAATATTTTCAATCTAAGCTTCGCAATATGTTTATTGAATTATTCCGATCAGAAGAACTAATTGCATTTGGATATGTCGAGCCAGTAGAGTTGGAAGACAACCCAATAGTCATGCCATCTGACAAGTGGTCTTCAATCAATATGAACTTTGATAGGAATATCGTAATAATTGGGGCCAAAACCATTAGCGGTATTGCCGTTTACAAGGCATCCGATATCAATACGTTGTACAAAAACGAGCCTGATAGCGCAATTAAGCCTGCTATTATTAAGAATTCCCATATACATCTGTCAAATAGAGAAGCAAGGGATTGTTATAGGGAGTGGATCAATCAATTCTTTGTGGCTGGAACCCGCACAACCCGCGATGATGATGAAGAGTGGGGAGCGGTCAACGGTCTGAATCGAGCCGAAGTGCGGATCATTCGGGATGAAGAGGCGCCGGACGACTTCAAGAACACTGGACCGATGCCGAACAAGACCGAGCATGACCGTCTCATAGACTCTTGGCGCAGAGATTTGGCGTCGAAATCTGGCAAAAACTAATCTGGCCGCCAAAACGCCAAAATAGACTTCTGAATTTTGTCACCATAAATGGGGTCCACCGCAACGAGGGTGGACCGCCATGGACACGCAAATCAAAGAGCGCTTCGGCTGGCCCGTTGATGATTGGGCCGCCGCAGCGGGGATCAGCCGGGCATCGGCCTGGAACCTGATCAAAGACGCCAAGATCGAAACCGTGAAATTTCGCGCCAAGCGGTTGGTGCTGACGCACCCGCGCGACTTCCTGTTGTCGCTGAAAGGGAGGGCGTGATGGTCACCGGCATCGGCACCGCCTCCTTTTCCGAGGGCGACGCTTCTCCGCATGGACTGATTGATGTGCACGGGGCCGGAGAGGCCTCTCAAGTTCTCTATGGGTCCGACAAGTATAAAAGGCGGGTCTATCGCCTTGCGGAAAAGGGAGCCATCCCGGTTTTCAAGGTCGGCGGCACCTTGTGTGCCAGACGGTCAACTTTGCTGGCCTGGGTTGAAGCCCAAGAGGCGAAGGAGAGCTGCAATGGCTGACTATTTTCATTATGCTCTGAATTTGGCAAACAATCTGATCGACCTTGGCGAGATTATTCGGCCAAAGGACGGAAAGCTTGGCTATCTGTTTCAAAATGAACGGGAAAATCTCGCTGACAATCTTCGCTGGATTGCCGAACGCCTCGATCCGTCGTCAAAGAAAAACCTGATCATGCTCAATTGGGATCAAATCGACCTGTTGGCCGAAGCGAGACGCCATTATCCGACTGTCCCCCGGCGTCTCCTTAACCGCGCAAAGGCTGCGCGAGCAGATGGGCCGGGTGTGGTCGGATATCGGAACTATGACGCCGCCGCGGATATCGTCCATACGGCGAGGCTGCCGAAATGCCGCCGGTAAACGCGCAATCCGTCGCGCAGGCTCTCGGTGGGGCCAGCCGTTCAGGAAACGGCTGGAAGGCCCGTTGCCCGTGCCATAGCGACCGGACCTCGTCACTGACTCTCAGTGATGCCGACGACGGCCGGCTATTGGTGAAGTGTCATGCCGGCTGTGATCAGGGCTCTCTGGTCGATACTCTGAAAGGCCGGGGGCTGTGGCCGGAGAAACTGAAGAGCGAACCCAAGGTAAAGCCACGGATCGTTGCCGTCTAAGACTATCGGGATATCGACGGGACGCTTCTGTTCCAGGCGGTTCGCTATCATCCAAAGACCTTTCGGCAGCGTTGTCCGGACGAATCGGGCAGCTGGTCTTGGAAGGTCAGGGGTGTCAAGGCCGTGCCCTACCGGTTGCCTGAGCTGGTGGCCGCCGTCGGCGCTGGGCAGCTGGTGACGGTGGTCGAGGGCGAGAAGGACGCCGACAACCTGACCAGGTTGGGATTGGTCGCGACCTGCAACGCCGCTGGCGCCGGGAAATGGCGGCCGGAGTTCGCCGGCTACTTCCGGGGCGCCGACGTGGTGATTTTTCCCGACGCCGACCAGCCGGGGCGCGATCACGCCGCCATGGTCGCCGCCAATCTCGCGTCGGTTGCGGCGCGGGTGCGGGTGGTCGAACTGCCGGAGCTGCCGCCGAAGGGCGACGTGAGCGATTGGCTGGCCGCCGGCGGCAGCCTGGAGGCACTTCTCGAGCTGGTGTCGGCGTGCCCGACCTGGAGCCCTCCGCCCGACCTGCCGGCCGCACCGGAAGCGCGCCGAAAGGATAGCCCTGCGGCTCGCTCGGATTGGTACGGTCGTTGTGTGACCGGGGAGTACGGCCAAGTCCTTGGCAACGTCGCCAACGCGCTGCTGGCGCTGCGGGATGATCCGGCATGGCGTGGCGTTCTGGGCTTCGATGAAATGGCGAGCTACGTGGCGGTGTTGCTGCCGTTGCCGGTTCATGGTGGCGATCGCATCGATAGCGCCAGAGCGCTGCCGCGCCCGATCACCGATACCGATGTTACGGCGATTCAGGAGTGGTTGCAGCTGGCGGGGTTACCGACGCTGGGCAAGGACACGGCCTACCAAGCGGTAGAACGCTTTGCCCGCGAACACAGCTTCCACCCGCTGCGCGATTATCTGGAGAGCCTGCGGTGGGACGGCGTTCCCCGGCTGGCCGGTGGCACCAGTGCCGGCGGGGATGTGATCGAGCCCTTTCTCACGCGCTACTTCGGTGCCGAGGCATCGGAATACACGGCGGCCGTCAGCATGATGTTTATGGTTTCAGCGGTTGCTCGTATTCTCTCCCCCGGCTGTAAGGCCGACTATATGCTGATCCTGGAGGGAAAGCAGGGCACCAGGAAGTCGACGGCGTGCGCAGCCCTTGCGGGCTTGTGGTTTTCGGACAATTTGCCGCCGGATTTCGCCAGCAAGGACGCGGCCCAACATTTGCGGGGAAAGTGGATTATCGAGATTTCCGAGTTGCATGCTCTCGCCAAAACCGATGTGGCCACCTTCAAGGCGTTCATTACTCGCCGCGTTGACATCTATTGGCCCTCCTACGGGCGAAACGAAATTCACCAGAAGCGCCAGTGCGTGTTCATCGGCACCACCAACAAGACCGCGTACCTACGTGATGAGACAGGCCGCCGCCGCTTCTGGCCGGTGCACACTGGCCGTGTTGACCTCGCCGCGCTGTGCGCCGACCGCGACCAGTTGTGGGCGGAAGCCGTTCGCGAGTTTCGGCGCGGCACCCAATGGTATCCGAATGAAGCATTCGAGACCACACACATCAAGCCGGAGCAGGACGCGCGATATGAAGCTGATGCGTGGGAAGACAAAGTTTCTGAATACCTGAGATTTCTTACCAAGACAACTATCACTGATGTGATGAATTATGCGCTTTTTTGTTGAAACATCGCGGCAAAGCACTAGGCTCGAGACTCAATCATGCCCACCAGATTATGATGGCGGCGAGAGCTAC
>JBAXPR010000191.1:0-4121 GCA_037132135.1 Rhodospirillaceae bacterium | reverse complement strand
CGGCTTCCAGCCTAGACACAAACCTACCAGCTTCAGCTGGTAGTGGTTTAGTTTTCCAAGGTCGAGGCCGGCCGGTTGGATCTGGAGGCGGTGCCCTTCTCGCTCGATACCCTGATGAAGACCCTGGCGACGATTACCGCGGCCGGAGCCAGAGACAAGGACATCGAGGTCCTGTTCCATATCGCGCCGGCCACGCCACTGGCGTTGATCGGCGACCCGCTGCGGTTGCAGCAGGTTCTGCTCAATCTGGCCGGCAACGCGATCAAGTTCACCAGCCGGGGCGAGGTGGTGCTGTCGGTGGCGCCCGCTGAGGCCGTGGCCCCGGGCTGCGGCCATGACCGGGTTCGCCTGACCTTTAGCGTGCGCGATACCGGCGTCGGCATTGCGCCCGAGCATCGGCGGCATATCTTCGACGCCTTTTCCCAGGGCGATGCCTCGACCAGCCGCCGCTTTGGCGGCACCGGTCTCGGGCTCGCGATCTGCACCCGTCTGGTGGCGCTGATGGGCGGGCGCCTGACGGTGGTGAGCGAACCCGGGCGGGGCAGCACCTTCAGCTTTACCGGCTGTTTCGGGGTCGACCCGCAGCGTGCCGTCGCGCCGGCGCCGCCCGCGGGGCTGCCGGGATCGCTGCGGGTGCTGATCGTGGACGACAACCCGACGGCGCGGGAGATTCTGGCGACCATGATCTCGCCCTTCGGTTGGCAGACGGACATCGCCGCCTCGGGCCAGGAGGCTCTCGAGATCATCGACCGCTCGATCGCGGCGGGCCAACCCTTCAACCTGCTCCTGCTCGACTGGTCGATGCCGGTTGTCGGCGGGCGCGAGGTGCTGCGGCATCTGCGGAGCCGCCTCGGCGCCGAGGCGATGCCGGTGGTGCTGGTGGTCACCGCCTTCGAACAGGACCATGTCCGGCGCGAAGCCGACGGCGCCATCGAGTCCCAACTGATCCTGACCAAGCCGGTGACACCCTCGGTCCTGCTGGATACCGTGGTGACGGCGCTCTCGGGAACCCGGCGTGCCCACGCGCTGACCGAGCCAGGTCTAGCCGAGCGGGTGCCGCTCGCCGGAACGGACCTGCTGCTGGTCGATGACAATCCGATCAATCAGATGGTGGCGCGGAAGATTCTGGAATCCGCGGGGGCGATGGTCTCGGTCGCCGCCAGCGGCCGGGCGGCCCTCGAAATCCTGGTCAGACGGCGTTTTGACGCCGTGCTGATGGATGTCCAGATGCCGGGCATGGACGGCTACGAGACCACCCGCCTGATCCGCGAGCAACTCGCCCTGACCAGCCTGCCGGTGATCGCGATGACCGCGAATGCCCTTCCCGCCGACCGTACACGCTGTCTGGCCGCCGGCATGAACGATCACATCGCCAAACCGCTCGATGTCGAGGACGCGATCCGGATCATCCTCAGCCATGTCGGCCCGCCTGCCGGGCCGGCGGAACCGCCGGATTTTGATCTTGAGGCGGCGATTTCCCGCTGTAAGGGCGATGGCCTTCTGCTGAAGCTGATCATCGAGGAATTCGTCCTCCAGTACGCCGACCTTCCCGACAGTCTGTCGCGGCAGCTGGCGGCGGGCCAGTTGGCCGCCGTCAGTCAGAAAGCCCACGAGCTGAAAGGGGTCGTCGCCAACATGGGATGTGGCGAGGCGTTCGTCCACGCCATGGCCGCCCTTCAGGCCGCCGCCGAGCGCGGCGATCTGGCATTGGCCCGGATCGCCGGCGATGAGGTCTGCCGCCGGCTCAGGGCGATGCTGACCTCCTGCAGCCGCTGGCTGACCGCCGCCCCGGCGCAGGACAGCTAGAGCGGATCAACCGGGGGCGGGGCTCATCATGCCGTCGCGCTCCGCTCAGGTCGCGCGGGTGCCGCGGACATAGGGTATGT
Organism: Rhodospirillaceae bacterium; assembly: GCA_037132135.1. Lineage (GTDB taxonomy): Bacteria > Pseudomonadota > Alphaproteobacteria > Azospirillales > Azospirillaceae > BOG-933. Next base: position 2,235 of record JBAXPR010000191.1, on the reverse strand, counting down.
AGGCGCGGTCCGATTTCTGGATGTGCTCGATCAGCCACTGCTTGACGAACTCCAGGGTCTCGATGGCGAGCATGTTGGAGCCGGCCCGGCGGAACTGTTCGCGCACCGACAGCGCCTTGGCAACAAAGGCCTCATGCTGTTTGCGGTGAGCGGGCAGATCGGGGAAGTTGCCGTCGGCCATGATCTGCTCTTCACGCTTGAAATGAACCGCCGTGTAGTCGATCAGCGCATCGAGAATCGGCGAGATGGCGGTCTTGGTTCTGCCGTCGTGCATCGCCAGCGAGAGGTCGTTGAACAACGCGAACAGCCGTTTGTGGTCCTGGTCGATGTCGGCATGGTTAACGCTGAAGGCATCATTCCAGGACAGCGACGGCATGTCAGCGCCATCAACCTCGGTGCCGGTGATCAGGTGGCGGATCTTGGTCATGAAACTTTGAACATCGGTCTGCATCTGTTCGGTTTCGCTGAACACCCGATTGGCGGCCACCGCAACCCGGTCGACGATGGCGCCGGTTTCCTGGGCGGTTTGCGAAACCGTGGTGATCCGTTGCGAGACCTCATGGGTGCCGGTGGCGGCGCTGCTGGCGTTCTGGGCAATGTCAGAGGTCGCCGCCCCCTGCTGGGACATCGCCGAGGCAATCGATGCCGCAATCTGGTTGATCGAGCCGATGGTCTTGGAAATCTCGGCGATGGCCCCGACCGCGACCGCGGTTTCGTCCTGAACCTGGGTAATTTGCGCTGCGATGTTCTCTGTCGCCTTGGCGGTCTGGTTGGCAAGGTTCTTGACCTCCGACGCGACCACGGCAAAGCCCTTGCCCGCCTCGCCCGCCCGGGCGGCCTCGATGGTGGCATTGAGCGCCAGCAGGTTGGTCTGGGAGGCGATGCCGGAAATCAGCTTGAGCACCTCACCGATGCCGCCGACGGTGAGGTTGAGGCGGCGGATGCGTTCAGTGGTCTGGCCGGCCTGTCCCACCGCGGCGGTGGCGATGGTCGTGGCTTCGCCGACCTGGCGGCCGATCTCGCCGATGGTCGCCGCCAACTCTTCGGAGGCCGCCGCCACGGTCTGCACATTGGCGCAGGTCTGTTCCGCAGCCGACGAAACCGAGAGGGCGTCCTGGCTGGTCCGGGCGACGCCGTTGGCAAGGGCGTCGGTGGCGCCCGAGACCTCCTTGACCGAATCCGACACCGTCCGGAACAACTGATTGACCGCGCCGGAGAAATCGCGGGTCAGGACATCAATCTTTTCCTGGCGGCGAACCTTGTCCGCCGCGTCCCTCATCTGGCTCTCGGCCAGCCGGGTCCGATCCTCGGCGTTGGTCTTGAACACCTGAACCGATGCCGCCATCTTCCCGACTTCATCCCGGCGCTCGGTCGCCGGCACCGCGACCGCGAGGTCGCCCGCGGCCAGCCGGACCATCGCATCGGTGATGGCATCGATCGGGCGGGTAATGCTGCGCGCCACCAGGACCGAGGTCAGCAGCACCAGCGCGATCACCAGCACGGTGATGATGCCGACAACCGTCGCCTGATGAACAAAGATGGTGCGCACATCGTCGGTGTAGATGCCGCTGCCGACCACCCAGCCCCAGGGCTGAAAGCCCTTTACGAAGGAAATCTTGCTCACCGGCTCCTGCTGGCCGGGCTTCGGCCACAGGTAGGGCACAAACCCGGCGCCGCTGGCCTTCACCACCGCCAGAAACTCCATGAAGAGCTTCTTGCCCGTGGGGTCCTTGAAATCGGACATCGGCTTGCCGATCAGCGTCCGGTTGGGATGGCTGACCATCGTCGGGGTCATGTCGTTGACCCAGAAGTAATCGCCGCTGCCGTAGCGCAGGCTTTCGAGGGCCGCGAGGGCCGCCTTTTGCGCCTCGGCCGTGGGCAGCGTGCCCGCGCGGGCGAGCGCCTCGTAATGCGCGATCAGCCCATGGGCGACCGTGACAAGTTGCTGAGTCTTGTCCTGGCGGTCCTGAAGCAGATTTTCATAAAGGGTGTTCAAGCCGGCAGCCGAAACCGTGATCAAGCCGAAGACGGCGGCCACGACGATCAAAAAGGCGCGACCCCGGATTTTCAGCACAGAAATGCTCATGATCTCTCCATGGCTCGAAAGAGACACCAATGAATATATAATATCGCGACTGACTACATCCTGGCGGGACTCGATCAGCCAGTCACTTTCGTCAGTATATACCCCGACTCATTGGGTAGCCGAAAAGGCTTGCGTTTGCTGCCGGGATG
>JBAXPR010000190.1:0-4144 GCA_037132135.1 Rhodospirillaceae bacterium | reverse complement strand
GACGGTGAGCGAGACCTCGGACAGCGGCAGATCGCGCAGCCAGGGCACGATGTGGCAGAACAGCCGCCCCATGCCGTAGCCGACCACCATGGCGCCGAAGAAGCTGCGGAGGAAGGCCAGGGAGGCGCCGAGCACCGAAGGTTCCTGCTCGCCGGTGAGCATGGCCAGCAGCAGGGTGAACAGCACGATGGCGGCGGCGTCATTGAGCAGGCTTTCGCCCGCCACCAGCAGGCTGAGCCGGCGGGGCGCGCCGAGATCCCGGAAAATGCTGATCACGGCGGTGGGATCGGTGGTGGCCAGGATCGCGCCCAGCATCAGGCAGCCGACCAGCGGCACATCGGTGAAGGGCGACACCGCGAAACCGACGGCCACGGTCGAGACCAGCACCGCCACCACCGCCAGCATCAGAATCGGCGCGATGTCCTCCAGCAACCGGCGGACATCGATGGTCAGCGCCGCCTCGAACAGCAGTGCCGGCAGGAACATCACCTGGAACGATTCGGCGCTGAGGTGAATCTCGCCCAGCACCCTGAGGAAATCGCCGGGCAGACCGTAGCGGTCAAAGATGTTGGAGAAGCGGATGCAGACCCCGAGCGTCGTTCCGACCACCGCCAGCAGCACGGTATAGGGCACGGTCAGCCGAGTCGCCAGCGGCGGCAACAGGCTTACCAGCGCCAGCAGCGCGGCCATCCCGAAGAGAACGACGCTGACATCCTGCATAACGGCTCACACCCGGTAGCGGCTCACACCCGTAGTGGCGAAGGGCAGGGTAGCGGCAGGCACGGCCGCGCGGCAAGGCCGGCCGCACCGGGAGGGTGACGATTGTTGACCCGGCTGTGGCTCCGGCACCGGGGGGCGGCCCGGTAAAACAGGCGAGTATGACTTGCCAAGCGGGGATGAATTCCGTCAAATGCCCTCGAGTTTGCGGTGTGGCCGCCCTCGGGGGCGCGGCACGGGAAAGGGACGGGCGGGTCCATGGATCACAGAATTAATCCCTCGGCCGGCACACTCCCGGCCGGACGGCGGCACCCGGTTCTGGCGCTGGTGGCGGCGACGGTGCTGCTCGCCGGTTGCACCACCAGCGGCAGTCTGGCCCAGTCGATGAGCCGGCAGCAGCCGGACTCCGACAGCTTCACCAGCGACAACACCGGCCCGGTGCCGCCCGACGTGCTGAAGATTCCCCAGTTTCCCGTGCCGCCCCATGCCACGGTGGTGCTGGCCGACACCGTGATCATCGGCGACGACGAGGACTGGTCGGGTCAGGTCTTTTTGGTCGCGCCCTACACCGTAATTCAGATTACCCAGTTCTACCGCACCGAAATGCCGAAAAACGGCTGGATCGAGACCGCGATCGTGCGTTCGCGCCGGACCTCGATCTCCTATACCCGCGGCAACCGGGTGGCCACCCTGCGCCTCAGCCCCCAGAAGGACGACAGCCGCGGCACCGACATCGACCTCGTGATTTCGCCGATTCAGACCCAGGGCACCGGCCGCCGCCCGGGCTCCAGCCCCTACGGCGGGGTCGGCACGGCGCCGCTGTCGCCGCCGGCCTCGTCCCGGCCCCACCCATAGGGACGCCGGGGGTGGCCGCGCCGCTGCAGCCTCCGCCCCGCCGGGCCGGGCGTCCGGTCGCGGTGGCTCTGGAGTACGAACCTGGCCGGTCGGCGCTGCCCCGGGTGGTCGCCAGCGGCCGGGGCGCCGTCGCCGAGCAGATTTTGGAGCTGGCCTTCGCCAACGGGGTCAAGGTGCGTGAGGACGCGGATCTGGCCCAGATGCTGGCGGCGGTGGATGTCGATCAGGAAATTCCCCTGGAAGCCCTGGTGGCGGTGGCGGAGATCCTCGCCCGGGTCTATCAGGCCAACGCCGGGGCCGGGGCCGCCGGTGCGCCGGAGGGAGGACCGTCATGACCCAGATTCCCACCATCCGGGTCGGCAATCCCGAGTTGCCGGCCGAGATCGAGGCGATCATTGCCGCCGTCGAGGCGATGACCGCGGCCATGGATAACGTCCGCGCCCGCCTGGAGAGCGGCGAAAGCGTGCTGATCGAAGGGCTGGATGTGCGCATGCGCACCGTCTACGACGCGGTCGAGCGAACCGAGGGCGACGACGTTTCGCCGCGTTTGCTGCCGCCGCTGCGGGTGATGGCCGCGAGTCTGGAGCGGCTCGAAGCCGCCCTCCGCCAGCATGTGCCCAAGCCGCCGCCGAGTGCGCCGGCGCGCAAAGGGGCCGAAGCCTATGGCGCCGCCGGGCCCAGGGTCGTGCCGTTCAAGCCCCGCAACCGGTGAGGCCGCCCGCGTGACCGCCGCTCCGCCCGCCGATCTCACCCTCGAAACCCTGCTCCGCTTCTCGGTGGCGCTGGCCGCGGTGCTGGCCCTGATCCTGGCCGCCGGCTGGCTGCTGCGGCGGCTGATCGAGAAGGGCGTGCTGCCCGGCGCGCTGCTGCCCGCCGCCACCGGGCGGGCGCAGCGGCTGGCGGTGGTCGAGATCAGGCAACTCGACGCCCGGCGCCGCCTCGTGCTGATCCGCCGCGACGGTGTCGAGCATCTGCTGCTGCTGGGCGCCACCGGCGATCTGGTGATAGAGTCCGGCATCGTGCCGCCGCCGGCGGTTCCGAACCCCGAGGCCTCGCCATGACCCGCCCTTCGTCCCGCCGGCTGCGCGCCGGCCTCACCGCCGGTTTCGCGCTGCTGGGGATCGGGCTGGCCTTCGCGCTCTGGCCCGGCGGCGCCCTGGCCCAGAGTCTGGCGCTCAATCTCGGCGGCGAGGGCGGCTCGATGACCGGGCGGGTGCTGCAATTGCTGGCGCTGCTGACCGTGCTGTCGCTGGCGCCCTCGATTCTGATCATGGTCACCTGCTTCACCCGGATCATCATCGTGCTGTCGTTCCTGCGCACCGCGATGGGCGTCCAGCAGGTGCCGCCCAACACCGTGCTGGTCAGCCTCGCGCTGTTCCTGACCTTCTTCATCATGCAGCCGGTGTTTGAGCGCTGCTACGCCGACGGCATCAAGCCGCTGATCGCCGAGGAGATCGACGAGGTCGAAGCCTTCAAACGCACGATCAAGCCGCTGCACGCCTTCATGGTCCGCCAGACCTCCGATCACGACATCCAGCTGTTCATGGAGCTGTCGCGGACGGCGCCGGTCCCCGATCGCACCCTGATCCCGATTCAGGTCATCGTTCCCGCCTTCATGATTTCCGAGATCAAGCGCGCCTTCGAGATCGGCTTTCTGCTCTTCCTGCCCTTCTTGATCATCGACATGGTGGTGGGCGCGATCCTGATGGCGATGGGCATGATGATGCTGCCGCCGACCATGGTCGCGATGCCGTTCAAAATCATCTTCTTCGTGATCGTCGACGGCTGGTATCTGGTCGCCGGCTCTTTGGCCAAGAGCTTCGGCACCTTCGATTAGCCCGGACAATTTCCGGGGCGAGGCGGGCAGAGCCCAAGCCATTGAATCGCAGGGCAGAGAGCCGGCCTCCAGCCCGGTTGCCGGAAGGGCTTTTGAGGGTGTTGAGGCGGTTCGGCGCCGCCAGCGCGGATCGGGGCTTCCCAAGGGGCCGGTCGCGCAGTAGGGTGAACTCCCATGGGCCTGAAAACCTTCACCATGCTGACCACCATCATCGCCGCTCTTGCCGGTGCGATCTACTTTTTTCCCTCGACAGGGCCGATTTGGGAAAGCAAGGCGCCAAAAGCGTCTGTCCGTTGCGCATCCCCCCTTCCAGGTCCGGGCTGTGGAAGCAGCACGAAATAGCCCCCCCCCGTCTCGACAGCTCCGCCCTGGCAATGATCACGGCGGCGATGTCGCGTCACCCCAACCCAAGGACTCGGCCATGTCTCAGAAAATCAAGATCGGTCTCCCGGTGAAATCCGCGGTCCAGGCAGGAAAAGCCGGCGGCAAGGGCGGCTAATCAACTGTGCCCGAGCGCGACGCGGCCGGCACTCCGGACCCCGCGGCCAAAACGAGGCCCCGGTTGCCTGGCCGGCGTCCGCGGTAACGGGCCAGTCAGCGTAGGTGCGCGGCAATAAGCAACGGCGGCCGTGATCCTCGGGATATCGGCCCCCGTCGACAGAATAATAACTGAGCAATTAAACTATACCCCGACTCATTGGGTAGCCGAAAAGGCTTGCGTTTGCTGCCGGGATG
>JBAXPR010000189.1:0-4271 GCA_037132135.1 Rhodospirillaceae bacterium | reverse complement strand
TAGCTCTCGCCGCCATCATAATCTGGTGGGCATGATTGAGTCTCGAGCCTAGAGCCCTATCGTGTTTTTTTCTGAAACAATCGCGGGCTGGTCATGACCATTACCAAATTTGGGTCTTCCGGCGCGCCGGCGGGCGGCAGGGGGGAGGACGCGCATCAGAGCCCCTGGGCACCCGACGCGATCCAATCCGTGATCAAGGACGCCACACTCGGGATCGCGGCCCGGAACGTCGAGGGCCGCTACACATTTGCCAACTCCTGTTATCAGGAGTTGGTCTCGTCCGCGCGCGAGGTCGTCAATGCCACGGACTTTGATCTCCTGCCCGAATGCGGCGCCCGCGCGCTCTGGGCCGGCCACGAAGAGGTGATGGCTTCGGGCAGCCACGTTCACATTCGGCAGCAGATCGGCGCCGGCCTTGAGGCCCGCCACCTGCTGTTCGAAGTCTTTCCGGTGCGCGACGACCGGGGCGCCACCGTTGGCAGCGGCGTGGTCGCCGTTGATGTCACCGAGGAGATGTCGAGCTTCGACTTCGTCGAGAAGACCCTCGAACACGTCAATCTCCTGACCTCGCGATTGCTCGAGGAGACTGCCCGTCTCGAACGCCTCGCGACCTCGGATTCACTGACCGGGGCCTGGAACCGGCGCTGGCTGGAGGAGGCGTCGAAGGGCGAAATCTACCGCATGCGCCGTTATCGCCACCCGGTCTCCCTCATTCTGCTCGACATCGATCATTTCAAGCAGATCAACGATCAGCTCGGCCACCCGACCGGTGACCGGGTGTTGGTGGCCCTGGCCGATGCCGTGCGCGCCGCCTGCCGGGGCAGCGATTCCCTGACCCGCTGGGGTGGCGAGGAGTTCGCGGTTCTGGCCCCCAACACCGACCGGGTCGGTGCCCGGATGATGGCCGATCGCATCGCCGCGAGCATTCGGGGCTGGGTCTTTCCGGTCGTTCAACCGGTCACGGTCAGCATGGGCGTCGCCGAGTTTCTCTCGAAGGAAGACTTTGCCGACTGGGTCGAGCGCACGGATCAGGCGCTCTATGCCGCCAAGGCGGCGGGACGCAATCGGATCATGGTCGACCCGGCATCGGATTGTCCCGAGGATGACGACGGCCGCATCGCTCACCATTTCCTGCAGTTCGTCTGGAAGGACGCCTATTGCTGTGGCCATGAGTTGATCGACCATCAGCATCAAAGCCTGTTCTCTCAGGCCAATCTTCTGCTGGCCTCTCTGCTGTCCGGCCGCCCGAAGCAGGAACTGGGCCGCATCGTCGTGCTGCTGCTGGATGAGGTAACCCGTCACTTCACCGATGAAGAATACATCCTGGCTGAACTGACCTATCCTGAGATAGATAAACATATCAGTGAGCATAAACGACTGTTGCATCGGGCAGGAGAACTCAAGGATGCGTTCGACAACAATTGCCTCAAGGGCGGAGACTTGTTCGAATACCTGGCACAGGATGTCATAGCTGGCCATATGCTGGGAACTGACCGCGAATATTTTTCCTATATGAAAACGACACCTTCGATCGGCAGTGAGGTCGGTCCGATTGCTGCCTCCCCGCCACACTGAGCCTGGCAAAAGCTATTTTCATTCATTCGCTATTGAATTAATCTCGACCATCGTGGCCTGCCGGCTGGCTCGAGGGATACAAAATATGTATAATAAATATTATATTAATAGTCCGCGCCGGCCCGATTTGGCGAAGGCCATCGCAGGTGTCGGAGGGGCCATCTCCTTTTGTCATGAAGACCGGCCCGTTAATTATTATAACCTCAGCGGTTTGATGCTTGGGGGCTTGGTCAGAGCGTCCCAGCGAGAAGGCGGTCGATGGCCAAGCTCCCGGCGTGCGTGAAGTCTCTGTGGCAGAAGCTCAGCATGGCGGGGGCCTTGCTGATGGTTTCGGTTGCGGTTTCGGTTGCGGCCGACCCGCTCGGCCTTGATGAGCCGATTCGGCCGCTGGTGGCGCCGACCGGGCTTGACGCCCAGAAGGTGTTGCTGGGCCGGCGGCTGTTTTCCGATCCGATTCTCTCGGCCGATGGCACCGTCAGCTGCGCCAGCTGTCACGATCTGGCCGCCGCGGGGGCCGATCACCGGCCGCGCTCCACCGGCATCCACGGCGCCGTCGGGGCGGTGCGCGCACCCACCGTTTACAATAGCGGCTTGAATTTCCGGCAATTCTGGGACGGCCGCGCCGCCACTCTCGAAGCCCAGGTTGATGGCCCGGTGACCAACCCGCTGGAAATGGGTGCGGCTTGGCCGGCGGTACTGGCCCGCCTGGACAGCCATGCTGACTATCGCCGCGCCTTTGAAGCCGTCTTTGGCGCGCCGCCGACCGCCGAGGCGGTCGAGAGTGCCATCGCCAGTTTCGAGCGCTCGCTGGTCACCGTCGGCTCTCGCTTCGACCGCTGGTTGCTGGGCGACGCCACCGCCCTGACCGATCTCGAACTTGAGGGATACCGCCTGTTCAAGTCCTATGGCTGCGCCTCCTGCCATCAGGGCGCCAATGTCGGCGGCAACATGTTCCAGAAATTCGGCTTCATGGGCAACTACTTCCGGGATCGCGGCCAGATTGCCGAACCGGACCTCGGACGCTACAACATCACCCATCGCGAGGACGACCGCTTCGTGTTCAAGGTTCCCAGCCTGCGGCTGGCGGCGGCTGGCGGCCCCTATTTTCATGACGGCAGCGTGAGCGACCTCGCCGCGGTGATCCGGATCATGGGGCGCTATCAGCTTGGCCGGGACATTCCCGATGGGGATCAGGCCGCGATCATCGCCTTTCTCGGCAGTCTGGTCGGCGAACACGGAGAGGTCAGGCGATGAGGGCTTCGTGGGCCACCGGGCTGATCCTGGCCTTTGGCTCGGTACTGGCCACGATCATCCTGATCGTCTGGCTCTCCGGGCCGCCATCGGTTGGCAGCCATGCTGAAATCATCCAGGCGGTGGCGGAACTGCGGTCGGCCGAGGCCCGGCTAGACACCGATGTCCTCAAGGTGGTCTCGCTGCGCTTGCGCCATTACGATTCGATCGTCGACACCGTCCGCGCGATCGACCACCAGCACCAGCTGGTCGACCGTCTGCTCGACCAGACGCCCTATCGCGATAGCGAGGCGATCGTCGCCATCGGCCGGCGCTATGCCGGGCAGATCCGGGACAAAATCGAAACCCTGGAACGCCTGAAAGGCACCGCCGCCTTTCTGCGCAACGAGGTGACTTATATTCCGTTTGCGGTGTCGCGGGCCGTCGTTGGCAGAGATGCGGCGGCGGCGATCAAACTGCTGACATTGTCGCAGACCCTGATGGCGATGCGCACGACGCTTTCCGGGGACAGCCATGCCGCGGTCCGGGCCGCCCTCGCCGAGGCCATCGGGAATCCGGCCCGCGCGGATGCGGCCTCAATCCCCTCCCATATGCTGATGTATCTCGATCAGCAGGAACATCTTGATGCGACGCTGCGTGACTATCTGGCGGTGAACAGCGAATCGACCCTCGACGAATTGCGCTCCCGCCTGCTCGATCAGCATGTCGCCGAACAGCGGCGGGCGGCATTGGGCAGCTGGTTTCTGTCGGTGGTTTCGATCATTCTGCTGGCGACTCTGGTCTGGTCCTTCATCTCCTTGCTGAAAACCGGCATCAAGCGGCGCTATGTCCGTCAGGTCGAGCAGGAGCGTGACCAGCGTCGCCGGATCGCCGATACGCTGGTCGAGAAGATCGAAGAACTTGAGCATACCCGGGATTCGCTGGTGCAGAGCGAGAAGATGGCCTCTCTCGGCCGCATGGTTGCCGGCTTCGCCCACGAGGTGAACACCCCGGTCGGGGTTGCGGTCGGTGCGGCCTCTCACATCGGCCACAAGGTCGCGGCCATTCGCGCCCTGATCAAGGAGGACGAGGTCAGCGTCGAGGACCTCGAGGCGCATCTCCAGACCATCGACGAGGCCTCGGCCCTGACTCTGTCCAATCTGCGGCGGGCGGCTCATCTGGTTCAGAGCTTCAAGCGAACCGCCATCGATCAAAGCTCCGACACCTGCCGCGAGTTCCGGATCGCCGAGACGATCGAGGACGTCGTGCAGAGTCTGCGCAATGTCTTCCGGCGCAGCCGGATCACAATCCGGGTCGAGTGTTCCGATCAGGTCAAGGCGTATGGACCGCCCGGGGACCTCGGCCAGATTTTGACCAATTTTCTCATGAACAGTTATGTCCACGCCTTCGAGGATGCATGCCTATCCGGTTGACACATACACCCACTAGGGATAGAGTTTGTTCAA
>JBAXPR010000188.1:0-4279 GCA_037132135.1 Rhodospirillaceae bacterium | reverse complement strand
GGGACGCCGTTGCCGTTAGCCGCATAACCGCGCCTCGGGACCTGAGCAAATACCGCCCGAACACCGGCCGGCTGATAAACAGGCCCGACACCGTGCCTTCCTTGTGAACCCGGAAATGTTCGCGATCGGCGATGTTGACCATCGGCGGGATCGGGGAAATGCTGGTCTGCACCAGGGTGCCGGCGACGTTGGCGTAGGAAATCTGAACGAGCACCTCCTGGTCGGCCAAGGCGTCGGTCATGACCTCCTGGAGGTCGGCAACCGTCGGGCGAAGCCTGCCGACCTCGAAGCTGAGGCACATCAGCAACCGGTCGACGCCACTGACCACCCTGGCCGTCTGTTCGGCGATGATCAGGGCGAGGTTGGCGGTATCGCGGCCGGCGCGCTGACGGGCGTCGGCGTCGTCGCGCTGGCTGAGAGCGCCGGCCGAGGCCCAGATCAGGATCGTGACGATCGCGGTGCCGAGCCAGGTGGTGACGACCAGAGCGGTCGGCCGCCGTTGATCGGCCGCACGGCCGCGGCTGGGATCGAGCCGGTCCGGTTCTCGTGATTCCATGGTGGTCATGGCGGTCTGGCAGACACTCTTGCGGGCCTTCGGCAGTTTGCCCGGCAAACTGCGCCGCAAAAACCCCCATATGGGAGGTCCGCAGCGCCGCGGCTCAGGGGTCGATCGCCGGTTGGCTGAGAATAAGCTTGACGAGTTCCGATTGTCGGGCGGTGCCCGTCCGCGAAAAGATTTCCTTGAGATAGGTGCGGGCGGTGCCGATGGTCACCCCCGACAGCGCCGCCGCCTCGTCCAGCGAATGACCGAGAGAGAGGGAATGGGCGAGCCGGGCCTTGGCCGGGGGCAGGTCCAGCATCATGGCCAGAACCTCCGCCGAGGATGGCACCATGTCCTCGGGATCGGCGATATAAAGCGCCACCGAACCCGCCTCGGCGTTTTTCGGCTGGAGCGGCAGCGGCGCCACGACCACCGACAGTGACCGTTTCAGGGAGGGGCGCGAAATCGCCATCGCCCCCCGCTCGCCTCTCTCCGCGGCACCGCGGATCAGGCGGTGCAGACGGGCGGTCTCTGCCTGAGACGAGGCGCGGCAGATGCCGGTTCCGCCCAGCACTAGGCCATCGGCCGCCGCGCATAACTCGCCGCCGCGCCTGTTCATGAAGACGGCCTGACCCGCGGCGCCGACCACGATCACCGCCATCGACAGCTGGTCGAGAGCCGCCTCTCCGGGGGATGGAGGGGCGGCAGGGGGCTCCGGAGCAGCCAGGGGGCCCGAAGCCGGTGCCGGCCGCGAGGCCAGGGCGGCGCCGATGCCCTCCTTCAGCAAAAAGGACGGGCACGGCTTGGTGAAGAAGCGGAACACACCGGCGAGGTTGATGGAATCGATGGTGCAGCGCAAATCGGCGGCGCCGGTCAGCATGAGGTAGAGGGCGTCGGGCATCACCCGGCGTAAGGCGATGATCAGATCGATTCCGCCCATGCCGGGCATTCTCAGGTCGGAAACCACGACATCGAACGGCGCCTTCCGGCTGGCGGCCAGCGCCGCTTCGGGGCCGGCGGCAAAACTCATGTCCCAGACCGCCTGCTGGTCACGGAACGACCGCCGCAGCCCGTTGAGGACGCTCACATCGTCATCGACGAACAGGATGCGTGGCGTCATTCCCGGTTCTCAGCCCCGTTCGAATGGTCCCCATATGGGGATGCCCGGTCAGGTCGCGACGGGCTATCTCTTGTCCTGATGCAGGGGAGATCGGCTCGGCGATGGTCCCCGGTTTGATATAGCCATCACCGGGGATCGCTGCAACCCGGCTCCGCCGAATACAGCACCCTCGGCCAGTCCGGAGAAACCAGACCGTGAACGCCTCCGCACCCGTGCGATCATCAGGTAACGAAGCGCCGCGTCCAGGCTGCGGCAGCCTGCCGGCCAATGATTCCCTGGCCCCGGCCTCTACCGCGTTACTGTTTTCCGCGGTCGAGGCCCTCGGACATGGCATCAGGCTGCGGGTCACCGACGACAACCAGCTCTGGTTCATCGTCCCCGGGGGCGTGCTGCCGGAGACCGCCGGCGCGGACAGCCGCGCCTCGGGCCTGAGCCTGACCCCGGCCGAGCGGCGGGCGATCCTGATGCTGCGCCTGATGTTCATGCGCGATCGCGGGCTGTTCCTCTCGGATACCGGCCAGCGCTTCCAACTGCGCTTCCGGCCCGCGGTGGTCATCCGGCGCGACAGCGCGGGCCGGACCCGCGCCAAGCGGATCGACCTCTGCGACGACGAGGAGGATCGCAAGCGGATCGACGATCCCGGCGCGGTTCTGAGCGGCCTCGTTGATGTCCGGCGGTCGCTCGAAACCGTCGAGGCGCTGCTGAACCAGCCGGAGGCGCTGACGGATGCCGATCCCGCCAAGCGCATGGCCGCCCGCGATGCCATCACCAGCACCGGCGATCCCGGCCTGATGAGCCTGGGTCAGGTCGCTGATGCCATAACGCGCGGTGCTACTCTGCCGACCGACGAGGCCGTTGCCGGCATTTCGGCCGCCCTGGCCCGGACGATCGAAGCCATGTGCCGCCTCGATGACCTGCCGCCGGCGTTGCGCGAGGTCAAACGACAAGAATTAACCGTTTTCCGGAGGCTGATCGAGGAATACCTCACGACTGTTCATCCTCGCGAAGACAATTACGAGTATCGACAGTTCACAATCTGCATCAACAGTATTTTTCTTGGCGAACAGAAAGGCCTGCTCAAATCCCGGCTGGTGCGGCTGGAGCAAAGTCTGGCGTCGGATTTTGAAGGCATCATCGCGACGATGGAGGGTTGCCTGCGCGGTTCGTCCTCCTTGCCGCTCATTCCCCATCCGATCATCGAGGAGAAGGGCGAGGCGGCGCCGTGCGTCAGTCTGAACATGATCCATTTGATGATGGCGGTTCGCCATCATGGCTTGTCGATCCGCCTCGACACCAGGGCTCACACTCCGCTCGACAAGTCGCTGCGGGGATGGAGCGTCGGCAACCCACCACGGGTTCACATCGTCGAGGCCGATTACCTGTCGGGGCGCTGATGTCACGCCGGAGCGGCCATGGCCACCGACTAGCGGCGGGGCCTGAACAGAAAGAAAATTGCATATAGGACAGACGCTCCAATGGCAGAAACAAATGCCATATAGAAGAAAAGTCCAAGAAAAAATCGTACCGGATCAAAAACGCGGGCAGATCCTTCGGGGTCGGCCGGGTCATAAAGGATCGAAACAAGGCTTCCCATCCGATAGGGTTCCGCGTATCTGTTATAATTCAATATATTGGTATCAAACAGCTGCGATTGCCGGGTAAATACAACCTGCCGTTTTCCTGAGAAAAACTGGAAGGTTACCGCCTGAGCCTTGCCTTGGTCGGTATTGGTATTATATTGGATCCACTCGGTTTTGGCCACCATCGCCTCGGCATGGCCGGCGGTCAGCGCAAGCATGATGCTGCCAGATGCACAGTATATTGGATACAGCAACGCCACGACGATGGCGATGGCCACAATAGATGTGAACAGCGCCGTGATAACGGGATGAGGCCCTCGCATCAGCGGCAACGAGATCGCGTGATGTGTGGACACCATCCTGGCGGCATCCGCCGACGGCCCGGCACAGTTACCTTTGTCCGGCACAGCCGCGGGTATGAATTTCATCGGAATACCAGGAAACAGGTCCCTCGCACCCTTTTCAACCCGGTCCACCGGCCCGACAAACCGTATGGCCATCAGACTCAGCCCCCTGATCTGGTAATTATGAACAGAAATCACACCAGGAACCCGATAAAGCTCCTGAATGCAGGATGTCTTTCGATCGATGGGCGCGGCATGATTGATCATCAGGCTTCTCCTGGCATGAAAACGGCACGGAACAGCTCAAGAAAACACAATAACGGTCAAATAAAACCTCGGAATAGTCGTATGCCTAGTGAGTTTCGTCAAAACAATAGGCATACCTCTACTTTAATACTTTATCATACCCCAGGGAAGCTCGGCTCGACATCCCCATATGGGGGCGGTCGAGGCGGCGAAGGTCGATACCCCAAGCCACGGGGGGCGGGGTTCCGCTGACCGGCCGGACGTGATTCACGGGCTCCACCAGAGGGGAGGACCCATGTACGGTCGTCTCAAGAGACCGGAAGTCCTGACGGCAACGGAGCTGCGGGCCTGGGCGCGCCATTGCGGGAATGGACGGGCGGCGGCCCGCGCCTATGCCGAAGTTTGCACTTTCCGTTACATGAAACCCTAGGCAATCCGCCAGTCACCC
>JBAXPR010000187.1:0-4281 GCA_037132135.1 Rhodospirillaceae bacterium | reverse complement strand
GGGACGCCGTTGCCGTTAGCCGCATAACCGCGCCTCGGGACCTGAGCAAATACACTTTTATCCGCGGCTCCTGTAAAAACAACGCCCATATTCGGCGCCTGGGGATCGCCTTGTCGACCAATTTTGGGGCGCCGTCCACTAGGAAAACATGCGCCAGCCCCGCCCCGATCAAACCAAGAGCGGCGTTGATGAGCATTAGCGGCATCACCCCGGTATACTGAGGTATCTGCATCAGCACCGTGAAGGCGAGGGTGCTGCCGAACGCCATCATGAAGTTCGCATTGGCCAGGTGCCCGACCCTGCTTCCGTAATCCGTGAAATCGCCCGCCAGAGTGGTGAGTTGGGGCCAGACCGCGCTTGTCCCAAAGACCATGATGATCCTGGCGAAGAAATAAAAGACGATGCCGCCGGTGCCGAGCATTGCCCCCATGCTGAAGCTCACAGGGGCGAGAAAACCGCCGCAGGCCCCGACCATGAACCCGGCAACCATGATAGGCACCCGGCCGAACCGATCCGACAGGAAGCCCAGCCCCCCTACCACCATCAGGGCCAACACTTCGGTGGCGACCTGGATGTTCGCGTTCACCTGACCGGCGCTATCGATGGCGACCCCCATGAACTGCCGCAGGTAGAGCGGCTGCACCGCGACAGCCAGCGCCATGAAAATCATGGTGATTGCCGAGATCAGGTAAAGTGCGTTCCAGCGATGTCCGTCCATTATCCCACCAAGCTCATCGTTTCCGAAGCGGCGCCGTCCAGCCTTTTTTCGTTCCCCCGAGTTTTTGTCAGCGGGATACCAGTGCCTCGGCCAGTTCGTCGTCGTCATCGGTCGCCGGCTTCGTCCCTTGGTAGCTTTTCCACAACACGTACGCTCCCGCCGCGCTGAAGCCGGCAAAGAGCAGCGGCCCCCACAGGCCCAGGCCGATTCCCAGCCCCAGGCTGAGGCCCTTGCCGCCCGCCAGGGCCCCGCCGGCGAGCGCGGCCTTCCCGGCGCCCGTTGAAACGGCGGGGACGCTCGCGGCGTTCTGACCAAGCGCCGCCGTCACACCTTTCGCCCCGCCCGAGCCGGCGGCCAAGCCGCCTTGGAAATGCAGGCCGGGCATCAAACCCGACCCCGCCGGGCAGGACAGCAACCCCGCGCCCGCGCCGAGATGGGCGCCGTGCCCGCCACCCAATCCCAGCCCCATATGGGCGCCCTGCCCCGCTTTGAGTCCCATTCCCGATCCCGGCACGTTGCCCAATGGACAGACTGGTATCGTGGCCATATCCTACTCCCCCTGCTGCTGAACGCTCGTCGATTTCCGGCCAACCGACCTCGCGATCCTGCCTTCGATCCATTCCCTCGCCGCCACACCGCCGACGGCAGCGCCGATGATCGGCAGCAGAAGACCGCAAGACGCCATGCCGCCGAGGGCGCAGAGCCCGAGATGAGAGGCGATGGTCAGCCCAGTTCCGGTGCCCACGGCGGTTCCGGCAACGCCGCCGAGGGTGGCCCCGGCAATCGCCGCCTGCTCGGAGACTCGTTTCTTTTTCACGGTCCTCATCCTTTCCCCGCCCCTGAGTGATGCGTCGCCGCCCCGCCGAGCGCCGGTTCGGCGTGGACGACCACCCGGCTGATGCCGTGGACGGAATGGCGGATCTGGGTTTCCACCGACACGGTCGCCCCATGAACAATGCGGACGGAGGTCTCGGGAGCGAACAGACAGGCAAAAGAGACGTATAGGCCGTCGTCTCCCCTCTGAACACCGATGTCCCGAACCTCCACGATCTCCTTGACCGTGCCGGCCGCTTCGCGAATCCGCGATTCGACGTCGGTAAGGGTAGCGCCGCCGACACTGCTTCCGATCACGACGTTGAACCGCCGCGGATCGATGTGGGTGTCGACCTGGACGTCGCCGCCCAGTTCTTTGCGAATTTCACATTCCGCCCGGTCCGCGATCGCGTGGGCTTCCTGAATGTTCATGTTTTCGTCGACTTCGATATCGAAGCCGACACGGGTCTTGCCGCCGAGCGAATGAACTCCGATATCGTGAACCATCAAGCCGAGCCGGGACGCCGCGATCCGAACCGTGTCGATGACCGATTCGGTGTCCAGGGCGATCGGCTCGGCCTTGACCGTGGCCACGGCCTCGGGCAAAGATCGGGATATCGCCGCCGCCACGGCATCGCAGACTTCGCGGGCGGCATCGAGCGGCATGGTCCGGCTGACGCGGATCAGAACGTCGACAAACACCGACGCCCCGGCGGGACGCGCGCGAACCTGCTCCACCCGCGCGACCCCCGCCACCCCACGGGCGATCTCGGCGACCCGATCGGCGATGCCTTCGGGAGCAGCGTCGATCAGGACGTTGACGGTGCGCTTGCCCATGTCATAGCCGACCCGGAAGACCACGACGGAAACCGCGATCGCGGCAATGGCGTCGCCCTTGGGATAACCGGCGGCGACGCACCCCAACCCGACCAGGACCGCCGCCGAAGATAAAATGTCCGAAGCGAAGTGCAGGGCATCGGCCTCGAGAGCCTGACTCTTGGTCGCCTTGGCCACCTTCATCAGCGCCCGCGAGCGCCCCACATCGATCAGGATCGAGACCACGATGACGGCGACGGCGTACCAGGTCACCTCGACCGTAGCGCTGTCGGCCAGCAGACGGAGCACCGCCTCCCGGAGAATCAGCGCCCCGGTGACGAACAGCAACCCGGTCTCGACCAGGGCCGAGACGCTCTCGATCTTGCCGTGGCCGTAATGATGGTCGTCGTCAGCCGGGTGGTCGGACACCCTCACCGCGAAATAGGTCAGCCCCGCCGCCCCCAAATCCAGCAGCGAATGCGCCGCCTCGGAGAGAATGCCGAGGCTGCCGGTCATCAAGCCGACCACAAGCTTGGCCGCGGCCATGAAGGCGCTGGCCACTACAGATGAAAGAGCGACGCTTTCCTTGTCGTTCGTATCGGTCACGATGACTTATCCGGATATAGCTGGAGACAAGGGCTTGTCAGCGGACCTCTTCGCCCAAGCGAAACTCGATCAGCGTCAAGAGATAGGCGATGTCGCGGCTGAGGTTCTGCACATCGGCATAGGCTTCGTCGGCCCGCTGCATGTGTCGGTCCTGGAGGCAACGGATGATTCGGCTCGACGCCTCGTGGAATTCGCGATGAGCCCTGTCCAGCAGCTCGATTTCCGGAAGGTGCCCATATTTTTTTTGGCCAACCTGATTGATCCATGCACCGAATTCGCAGGCGTTATGGGACTGGAGCGCGACGCCCTTTCCGTAGTTCCGGAAGCGGCGGTCAAGTTCCGTTGCCCAATGCAGATGGGCCAACCGGGCATAGGTGATGTCAAGAGAGGTACTGGAGTTCTCTTTGGATGGCGGCTTGAGCCAGCTCTGCCGACCGTCGAACACGAAATTGACAGACGAGAACAGTTTACCGATCAGGGACAGCTCGTTTTCGTATTCGATATTTCTGAGTTCGACCAAGGTGAGCAGATAAATAACATCCTTGCTGATATGCTGAGCGCTGACAAGCAGTTGCCGCGTCTCGTCCTGTTTTCCATCGTGAAGGGACATCACGGCGTGCTCGACGGCATGATGGAACCTGCGGTGCTCAACCGTCAGGCGCTTGATATCCGCACAATCCCGGTACCGGCGGCGGGCCTCTCCGTGCAGCCAGAGCCCGAGATCGCAGTCCCGGTAATATTGTAGAGCACTCGGAGCACTCCCGGGTCCTCCCGCCAACGCCTTTTCGACCCTGACCAGCCAGTCCAGGTGCGCCAAGCGGGCCAAGCTGACATCGAATGTAACCTTCAAGTTCACCGCAATCTCCAACGACGGGGTCTGAGGGAAGGCGTGAGAGTCTTCATGTTTGACGTGGTGCACATGCCTCGGAGACACCAGCCATCGTCTTCGCAAACTTCGAGCAGTCGGACCTCGCCATACCCAGGTGGGCGGCCAACCGATCCCGATCCCCGATCAGGTCGGCAATGGTGTGCCGGTCGAGCACGGCAAAGAAGGCTTCAAGAGCCGCGGTCAGTGCGATCCGGAATCGGCAATCGGCATGCAGGGGGCAGGTGTTGGTTTCTGGATTGAAGCATTCGACCAGGGTTACGTTCCCCTCGGTCTGACGAACGACATCGCCAAGACGAATCGCCTCCGGCGCCCTTGCCAGCCGAACCCCCCCTTCCCGTCCCCGGACAGCCTCAAGATGGCCGAAACGACACAACTCCGCCGACGCCTTTTTCAGGTGATCGTGAGATATGCCGTAAGCCCGCGCGATCTCCGGCAGGGC
>JBAXPR010000186.1:0-4303 GCA_037132135.1 Rhodospirillaceae bacterium | reverse complement strand
GGCTTCCTCGTCCTGGTTCTCGGACGCGTCCTGATGGCCCAAAACTGAGCGCCAGCGGAAAAAACCGCCGCCGGCCCCCCAGATGCATCATGGTCAGACCTGATGAGGGGCGCGGCGGCTGCGAGGCAGCGTCATGACCGATTTTTCCACCCTGCTTCAGCAGGGTAATTCCTGGCTGTTCGTTCCGAGCGCGATCCTGCTCGGCGCCCTGCACGGTCTTGAGCCCGGCCACTCCAAGACCATGATGGCCGCCTTCATCGTCGCCGTGCGCGGGACCGTGACCCAGGCCGTGCTGCTCGGCCTGGCGGCAACGCTCTCTCATACCGCCGTGGTCTGGGCCATTGCGCTTGGTGGCATGTCGTTCGGCCAGCAGTGGGATGCCGAGGCCAGCGAGCCCTATCTCCAACTGCTCTCGGGGCTTCTGATCCTTGGCGTCGCGCTCTGGATGATCGGGCGGACCTGGCAGCAGCAGCGGGCGGGCGGGCTTCACGGCCATGATCATCCCCACGAGAGCAGACGCATCGATACCGGCCACGGCGTGGTGCGGCTGTCAGTATTCGAGGACGGCGTGCCGCCGCGCTTCCGGTTGCATGGCGAAGGCGGCGGCGGGCCGGGCTGGAGCGCCGGCCACATCCAGGTCGAAACCGAACGTCCCGACGGCAGCCGCCAGACCTTCAGTTTCGTCGAGCGCGACGGCTTTGCGGAGTCGGAGCAGGAGATCGCCGAACCCCACGAATTCATTGCCCGCCTGTGTCTGGGCCATGGCCATCACAGCCATAATTTCGACGTCGAGTTTGTCGAGCCCGACCATCACCACCATGCCGTCAGCGACGATCACGGCCTGGACGTCGCCGTCCCCGGCTATCAGGATCCGCACGAACGGGCCCACGCCAACGACATCCGCCGCCGCTTCGCCAACCGCGAGGTCACCACCGGCCAGATCGTCCTTTTTGGCCTGACCGGCGGGCTGATCCCCTGCCCGGCCTCGATCACCGTGCTGCTGCTCTGCCTGCAGCTGAAAAAGATTGTGCTCGGGGCGGCGCTGGTCTTGTGTTTCAGCATCGGGCTGGCGCTGACGATGGTGATGTCGGGAGTCCTCGCCGCCCTCAGCGTCCGTCATGTCTCCAGGCGCTGGAGCGGCTTCGGCGCCTTCGCCCGGCGGGCGCCTTATGTTTCGGGGGTTCTGATTCTGCTGGTCGGCTGCTATGTCGGCTTTCAGGGCCTGCAGGCCCTGGTCTGAGGCCGGGTCGGCGCCGCCCGGTTCCGCTTGTCTTGGGACCGGCGACCGCGCTAGCATCGGCCGCGACCGGACGCCGGTCAGGGGGAAACAATGTTTCAGCAACTCATTTCCTATGATTGCTATATACTTGCGTTCATCGCTCTGGTCGGCACCATCGTTGCGTCGATATTTTTGCTCTGGATCACACAGCGGTCACGATACTCAGCTTTTATCAAGGAATTTCGCGGTATCGTCCCGCCGTTCATCGGGATTCCCGGCATTCTCTTCGCCCTCAATCTGGTTTTTCTCGCCAACGATACCTGGATCGCCCATGACCGGGCGCAGACTGCGGTCTATCAGGAAGCCAGCGCGCTGCGCAGCGTCATGACCGTGGCGACGCTGCTGCCCGAGCCGAACCGGACCCGCCTGACCGGCACCGTCGAACGCTATGTCGGTCATGTGATCACCCTGGAATGGCAAAAACTGGCGCGGCGCGAGATCGTTCCGGTGGTGTATCAGGACATTGCGGCCCTGACCGCGCTGGCGGTCAGCCGGGAGATGGCCGACGCTCTCGACCGCACCTCGCACAGCTATCTGATCGGTCAGGTCGACAAGGTCAAGGAGGCGCACTCGCAACGGGTGATCCTGAGCAGAACCCACATCAACCCGCTGAAATGGCTGGGAATGGCCATCCTCGGGCTGGTCACCATGATCTCGATCGTCATGGTTCATGTCGATCAGATCAAGGCCGAACTGGTTGCCGTGCTGCTGTTCGCCTTCGCGGCCACCCCGACCGCGGTGATCGTGCTGGTCCAGGGCAACCCCTTTCAACAGCCGACCGATCTGCTGTCGACGCCGATCGAATGCGTGGTCCTGGCCGCCGAGGCTTGCGAGCGCCTGCCCTGAGTGCATGGCGGGAATCTCTTGAGCCGCCGGCAATAATGGGGGCAAGCTGACCCGGGACGCGCGCCTCCGGGGCCGACCGCATCAGGGTGGGAGTGAACAATGAAGCGTTTGATGGTGGCAGCGGTGGCGAGTCTGGCCCTGGTGACGGCGCCGGCCCTGGCCGGTTCGACCTTCGATGCGGTCAAGGCCCGCGGCTTCGTGCAATGCGGCGTCAATGTCGGGCTGGCCGGATTCTCCTCGCCCGACAAGACCGGCGCCTGGACCGGTCTCGACGTCGAGATCTGCCGGGCGGTGGCGGCGGCAATGTTCGGCGACGCGACCCGGGTCAAGTTCACGCCACTCTCGGCGCAGCAGCGCTTTTCGGCCCTGCAATCGGGAGAAGTCGACCTGCTGTCGCGCAACACCACCTGGACCCTGACCCGCGACACCGCCAACGGCTTCCATTTCGCGCCCGTGACCTTCTATGACGGTCAGGCCTTCATGGTGGCAAAAAAGGCCGGGGTCAAAAGCGCCCTCGAGCTGAACGGCGCCACCATCTGCGCCCAGACCGGCACCACCACCGAGTTGAACCTCGCCGACTATTTCCGCGCCCACGCCATGAGCTTTCAGCCGGTGATCATCGAGGCGCTGGCCGAGATGAACGCCGCCTTCTTCTCCGGCCGCTGCGACGCCGTGACCTCGGACGCCTCGCAGCTGGCCAGCATCCGCGCCGCCGACGCCCCCAACCCCGACGATTACATCATTCTGCCGGAACGGATTTCGAAAGAGCCCTTCGCCCCAGCGGTGCGCCACGGCGACGACCAGTGGTTCGAGCTGGTCAAATGGACGGTGTTCGCGACCATCGACGCCGAGGAGCGCGGCATCAGTTCGAGAACCGTCGACAGCGCTGCCAAAAGCGCCGATCCCTCGATCCAGCGCCTGCTCGGCGTCACGCCCGGCTTCGGCGCCGCCCTCGGCGTCGATGAGAAGTGGGCCTACAGCGTGATCAGGCAGGTCGGCAATTATGGCGAAATCTTCGAGCGCACCGTCGGCGCTGGCAGCAAGCTCAAGCTGGAACGCGGCCTGAATGCCCTCTGGACTGCCGGCGGCCTGCACTACGCGCCGCCGTTGCGCTGATGCCGGCCCCCCGCCTCAAGAGATCGTGGCTCGGCGATCCCCGGCTCCGCGCGGTGCTGTTTCAACTGCTGATCGTGGCCGGGGTGCTGGCCTGCGGCTGGATTCTGGTCGGCAATACCCTCGACAATCTGGCCCGGCGCTCGATCGCCACCGGCTTCGGTTTTCTCGCGCGGCCGGCGTCGTTCGCGATCGGCGAGACCATCATCCCCTACTCGGCCGCCGACAGCTATGGCCGGGCGCTGCTGGTCGGCGTGCTCAACACCCTGAAAGTCACCGCGATCGCCATTCTTGGCGCGACCCTGCTCGGGGCGCTGATCGGGGTGGCCCGGCTGTCGGGCAACTGGCTGGTGGCTAAGCTGGCCGCGATCTATGTCGAGCTGGTGCGCAACGTGCCGCTGCTGCTCCAGCTCTTTCTCTGGTATGCGGTGATCACCGAAAGCCTGCCCGGCCCGCGTCAGGCGATCCAGCCCCTGCCCGGCGTTTTTCTCAGCAATCGCGGCCTGATGCTGCCCGGCCTCAGCGATCATCCGGTGTGGCCGGCGGTCGGGCTGGCGCTGCTGGTGGCGCTGCTCGCCGTGGTCGCGCTCCGGCGCCGGGCGCGGCGACGGCTGGCCGCGACCGGTGAGGCGGTCGCCGTGCTCGGGCCGGCGGCGGCGCTGATCCTCGGGCTGCCGTTCGCGGTCTGGCTCGGTTTCGGCGCGCCGCTGGCCTTCACCCTGCCCGCCTTGCAGGGCTTCAACTTTCGGGGCGGTGTCGCCTTCAGCCCCGAACTGGCCTCGCTGCTGCTCGGACTGGTGATCTACACCGCCTCCTATATCGCCGAAATCGTGCGCGGCGGCATTCTCGCGGTGGGCAGCGGCCAGATCGAGGCCGGACTGGCGCTCGGACTCAGCCGATCCCAGGTGCTGCGGCTGATCGTGCTGCCCCAGGCACTGCGGGTGATCGTGCCGCCGCTGGCTAGCGAATATCACAAGCTGACCAAGAACACCTCGCTGGCGGTGGCCATTGGCTATCCCGACGTGGTCTCGGTGCTCAACACCATGGTCAACCAGACCGGACAGG
>JBAXPR010000185.1:0-4335 GCA_037132135.1 Rhodospirillaceae bacterium | reverse complement strand
GATCGCTGCTCCCCTCGGAGACCTCTTCGCTTCCACTTGAGACGTCGAAGAACCTGAAATTTCTCCGATTCGCCGTTCCGGCCCGCTCCGGCCGCCGTTTCGACCCAGTTTGCCGCCCTGATTTCCATTGACAGAGCGTCAGCATTCTCTCCTGACGGGCGCCCCGGCCCGCTGGCAAAGCCTGGATTTGCGTTAATTTATTTCGTTTTCAATCGCTACGAATTAACCTGTTGTTAGCTATTGTCGCCTGCCCCCGTCCTGTGGCACAAAAAAGTCGCCAGCTCCGCAGCTTTAGACGGAAAAGAAGCAGTCGGTCACGAGGCGGCGCCGGACCCGGGGGAAACCGCGGCAACCGGCGGAACCCGGGGCAGGGAAAAGGGCCGTCAGGCCAAAAAAAGGGCCGCTGAAGAACAGCGGCCTGAGTTTAGGGAGGAAACGCCCAAGAAGGGCGAAGCAGCAATCGCTTGCTGCGACGCAACATATGGCATAGGTGCGGACTCTGTTGCAAGGGCGAACCGAGTTTCCGGGCCGAAAAATATGCCGTTTGTCGCGACTGTTGCTCACTGGGCACAACAGACAGTCAGTCAAAAACAACGACACCCGGCAGGTCGCCCTGCCGGGTGTCGTTGCTTGGCGGTGAAAAGGGGCGGGCGGATGCGCCGGCCTTAGCGTTGCTGCTGGCGTGCCGCGCGGTGGGACGGGACCGGAATCGGGCGCAGCCCCGGCTCTTCTCGCCGGCTGGCCGAAAGGTCGATCTCGATCCGCGCCAAAACCTTGCGCAGTTCATGCACGGCGTCGTTGAGGCCCTGGATGCTGGTTTCACCCGGCATCTGCCGCCAGCCACGGTAAGCGACGAGGCAACTGCGGGCGGTCTCGCGGAGGCGGCCTTCGACGGCATCGACCGGCGGCGGCTGTCCCGGCTTGACCGGGGCGGCCTCGGTGCCGGCCGGCCGGGGGGCCTCGGCAGCCATCGGCGGCGGCGCGGCGGCGGCCGGGACGACCGGCGGCGCGGCGGCGGCAGTCGGCGGCACAACCGCGGCCGCGACCACGCGCGGCTGGCCGCTGCCGCGATCCGGCAGCGACAGGGTTGTAATCGGCGACGGCGCTTTGGCTGCGCTGGGAGTCGGGGTCGGTGGCGGTGGCTGCGTCGGCGGCGCGTCCTCGGTGGCTTCGGGAGACTCGGCCGTGGAGGCTTCAGCCTTGCGAACGATGTAAGAGATCGCACTCGGTGTGCAATCAAACTCGCGGGCTATTGCGGACAAAGTTGCTCCTGCTCGATATCGTTCCAGGATTCTCGGCCAAGCCGACTGAGGAATTCGCCCTCTTTGTCTTTTGGGTGAGTCCGAAGAATCGGCATCAATGCCAGAATCAGCGTTCATGATATCGCTTGGTTGCCATGAAGTTGAGTTTGTCATGTCGAGATCGGTGATTTTCCCGAGTTCGCGCAAACACAAACCTGCCGGTTAAGAGGCACGATTTATGGAGAAGGATGGGGCTTGCCAGCCAGGGTGCGCTGTTAAAAACAGTTTTATCACGTGACGGATGGATTGCCAGCCCATTGTTAAGGGCAGCCGAAAAAAAATGGAGAATTCCTGGCGATGGCGTCTCGGTTGCTGGCCTGACGATGCCATTTCAAAAGCATAAAACTTGGCAGCCCCTGGTTGGCCGGGCGCGCCACCCGCCACCGTGGCGGGAGGACTGGAGAATCGCTCTGGTGGCCGTCGATGGCGGTCAGCCCGATCGCCAGCACGGCCGGGGCAGGATTGCCGCGGCGGGGCGGCTTGGTCGCAATGCCGCTGGCGACGATCGAGGGCTTCAACTATTCTCCGGCCCGGCACCAGACCCAGACTCTCTAATGCGGCGGAGCGATGACGACAGGTGACGGCGGTACGTTGAAGGGAGCCGGACCGGCCTGGAGCGGCGTGCTCTGGGAGCGCCGGGTGCTGGCGCTGATGTGGCTGGTTTGGGCCGGCTGGGTCTGCCTGCTCTCGATCCATGCCTTCGATGCCGCACTCTCGTTGGCGATGCGCGGGCTTCCCCCCGAGGTTCACGCCGTCTTTCGCGTCATTACCGTTGCCGGGCTCGGCAAGTGGTATTTATGGCCGCTTGGGCTGGGTGCGGCCGGGCTGGGCGCGGCCGCCGCCGTTCTGCCCGGCCAGGAGCGGGCGCGCCGCTATCGTCAATGGGCGTGGCTGCTGCTGTTCGCCTTTCTTGCCGTGCTGCTGTCGGGGCTGGCGGTCGACGTGATCAAGGTCGTTGCCGGGCGGGCGCGGCCCAAGTTTTTGGAGCTGGGCGGCTTTTACGGTTTTCTGCCGATCAATTTCCGCGCCGACTATCAGTCCTTTCCCTCGGGCCATGCCGCCACCGCGGCCTCGGTGGCGCTGGTGGTGACCTACCTCTGGTTCGAGCTGCGCTGGCTGGCCTGGGCTTACGCGCTGCCGATCATCGCCAGCCGGGTGGTCATCAACGCCCATTTTCTCGGCGATGTCATCGGCGGCGTCGCGATTGCGCTGTTCGTGACCTGGGCGCTGCGCGACTGGTTCGCCGGCCACGATGTCGTCTTCGCCTTCGGTGAGGACGGCCTCATCCGTCGGCAATCTCCGACGCCGCTTCCGGTCGGGTCGCCGCCGCCGGTCGGGCGAGGTTTCGCTCAAGGAAGGTGAGGGCAGCGTCGAGCACCACCTGCGTCTGTTCGGCATGGGGCGTGTGGCCGCACCGGGGCACGAACAGACCCGCCGACGGTCCCGAGACCTGGGCGACCACCCGGTTGACCTGATCGGTTGAGCCGTAATGATCGTCCTCGCCCTGAATCACCAGCAGCGGACAGGTGATGCCGGGCAGCAGGTGCTCGCAGTTGAAGGCGTGGTAGCCGGGGTCGAGCCAGGTTTCCGACCAGCCGCGGAAGGTCCCTTCGACGTGGCGGTGATGACGGCCGAGTTTTCGCGGCAGGGCGGTGCTGTGCCAGCTGTCGACGGCGGCCCGGATGCCGGCCAGGGTCAGCGGCTCGACGAAGACGTGGGGCGCCTCGATGATGGCCGCGCGCACCGGCCGTCCGGCGCCGCCGGCGTGAATAAGGGCGATGGTGGCGCCATCGCTGTGGCCGAACAGGATCGGCTCCGCGATCCCGAACCGGTCGAGCAGCGCCGGCAGCACCTCAAGCGCCTCGGTAAAGAGATAGTCGTTGGGCCGGCGGTAGGGCGGCGTCAACGGGTCCGAGCGGCCGTAGCCGCGCCGGGAATAGATCAGGGCCGGACAGCCGGTGGCTGCGGCGAAGCGGTCGGGAAAGTCGCGCCAGAGGCTGACCGAACCCAGCCCCTCGTGGAGGAAGACCACGGTGGGCGCGCCGGGATCGGGGCCGGCGATGCGGCGGTATTCGAGGGTCTGGCCGTCCAGGGAGATGGTACCGCTGGTCATGGGGGTTCACTCTCCTCGGGCCGCCAGAGCCAAGCCGCACCGCGCACTCCGCTGGAATCGCCATGCCGGGCCGGCCGGACCGGCGTCGTGATCTGATCGGAAAAGCACCAGGCGGCGAGCAGCGGCGGCAGGGTGCGATACAGCCGCGCGATGTTGGAGAGGCCGCCGCCGAGCACGATCACCTCGGGGTCCAGCAGATTGACCACGGTGGCGAGACCGCGGGCGAGTCGGTGCTCGAGCCGGTCCAGGCTGGCGGCCGCGGCCGGGTCGCCGGAGTCGGCGCGGGCGGCGATGGCTGCGGCGTCGAGGGCCTCGCCGGTGACCCGGCGGTGGTCGGCGGCCAGCGCCGGGCCGGAAACCCAGGTTTCGAGACAGCCGCGCCGGCCGCAATAGCAGTCGGGGCCGGGCCGTTCGGGATCGGCCGGCCAGGGCAGGGGGCTGTGGCCCCATTCTCCGGCGATGGCGTTGGCGCCGGTCAGCACCCGGCCATCGACGACGATGCCGCCGCCGCAGCCGGTGCCGAGAATCGCCGCGAACACCACCCCGGCCCCGGCGGCGGCGCCGTCGGCGGCCTCTGAGACCGCGAGGCAGTTGGCGTCGTTCTGGAGTCGGACCGGCCGCTCCAGCGCCGCCGCAAGGTCGCGGTCGAACGCGCGGCCGATCAGCCAGGTGGAATTGGCATTCTTGATCAGGCCGCTGGCCGGCGAGATCACGCCCGGAATGCCGACTCCGACCCTGCCCCGGCCGCCGCCGGCCGCCTGTTCCAAATCCGATACCAGGTCGACGATCGCGGCGACGGTGCCCGGGTAATCGCCCTGGGGCGTGGCGACGCGGCGGCGCGCCCGTTCGCGGCCGGCGCGGTCGAGCGCGATGCCTTCGATCTTGGTGCCGCCGAGGTCGATGCCGATGCGAATCATGGCC
>JBAXPR010000184.1:0-4503 GCA_037132135.1 Rhodospirillaceae bacterium | reverse complement strand
TGGATACATCCCACATGTAGTGGGTGTATGTCTTAACCGGATAGGCATGGATCGAACACCAGGGCCAGCCCTTCAGGCGCTGGAGCATCCGGCGCATTCCCGTGGGCTGGCGGCTGTCGCTGCTGGTGGCGCTCAATCTGGTGGTGTTTCTGATTCTGGCGGCGGTGATCTGGCACGGCAACCGGATCCTGGGCGAGCAGTGGGCCGAGGTGCTGCGCATCAGCGCCGAGGAGCGGCTGTTTGATGGCGTCGACAGCAATGCCGGGACCTTGCAGGGCCAGATTCACCGCTACCTCGAAATGCCCACCGACGCCGTGCTGACCGACATCGGCCGCCTGCGCACGCAGCTGCTCGGCCGGTTGGCCGCGCTCCGGGCCGTCGACGACAGCGCCGCCGGCGGCATCGCCCAGGTGGTGAAGGCCTCGCAGCGGTTGTTCGATGGCTTCGAGGCCCTCCGCGAGCTTAACCCCCGCATCCGCAGCCTCTACCGCGACCGCATTCTTGGCATCGGCAGCGAGATTTCCGGGCTCTATGGCCTGCTTGACGAGGCGAGCCGCGCCGCCAATGCCGTGTCCTGGGCTTCGATCTCGAAGTCGCGCGAGAATTTCGGCGCCGTCCTGCTGGCGATCGACGCCTTCTATTTCAGCGGTGATGCCGAGGCGCTGGCCCGGGCCCGGCGCGGCCTCGAGGCGATCACCCAGACCGTGCCGATCATTCGCGAGTTCGCCCGCACCGAGTTGGAGCAGGGCACGGTGGCGGCGCTGGCCGGGCGCTTCGCGGCCTTCAACGGCGCGCTGACGGACCTCACGATCGACCGCGCCCGCCAGACCGACCTGCTCGGCACCGAAATCGACGGTGCCCAGTCTCAGCTGGCCGCGACCATTGATGGCATTGCCGAAGGCGGGCGGCAGCGCCAGACCCGGGCCCAGGGCCGCTACGAGGATGCGGTGGTCCGGGTCGGCACCGTGGTGGCGACGGTCGGGGTGCTGTTCATCTCGATCAGCATTCTGGTCAGCCTGATCATCGCCCGCTCGATCACCCGGCCGCTGCACGAGCTGGACCGGGTGAGCGCGGCGGTGGCGGCCGGCGACTATCAGCGGCCGGTGGCCGGTCAGGATGCCTCCGACCAGTTCGGCGCGCTGGCCCGCACCCTGGCGCTGGTCCGGGACCATGCCGAGACCCGGGACCGGATGGAGCGCGAGCGCGAAGCTCACGAGCGCCGCTGGCGGGTGGTGCTGGAGACCAGCCCGGTCGGCATCACCATCGTGGCCGCCGACACCCTGAAGCGGCTCTACGTCAATCCCCGCTTCGTCGAACAGCTGGGGCTGGACAGCGCCGAGGCCGCGCTCTCGGTCACTTACGATGCCTCCTATGCCAACCCCGCCGAGGTGCCGCT
The DNA here is from genome assembly GCA_037132135.1 of Rhodospirillaceae bacterium. GTDB lineage: Bacteria > Pseudomonadota > Alphaproteobacteria > Azospirillales > Azospirillaceae > BOG-933. The sequence goes on along the minus strand of JBAXPR010000184.1, from coordinate 3,107 downwards.
GCTGGCGGCGCAGGCGCGCTCCCGGGGTGCGATCGCCAGCCATGAGGTCGAGCGGCGCCGGGCCGACGGCTCTGTGTGGTGGTGCGTGATGCACGCCCGCCATATCGAGATCGACGGCCAGCCCGCGTTCATCGTCTGGCACTACGACATCACCGAGCGCCGGCAGGCCGAGGCGGCGCTGCGCGAAGCCAAGGAGCGGGCCGAGGCGGCGCTGGCCGACCTCAGCGCCGTCCAGCACACCCTGATCCAGTCGGAGAAGATGGCCTCGCTGGGCGGGCTGGTTGCCGGCGTCGCCCACGAGATCAACACTCCGCTCGGCATCAGCCTGACCTCGGCCTCGCTGCTGGCCGAGGAGAGCCGGCGGCTGTCGGCGACCCTCGAAGCCGGCCTGCTGCGCCGCTCCGATCTTGGCCGCTTTTTGGAGCTGTCCCTCGAAAGCTCCGACCTTTTGGTCGCCAACTGCCAGCGCGCCGCCGATCTGATCAAGAGCTTCAAGCAGGTGGCGGTCGACCAGACCAGCGACGACCGCCGGCCGTTCAGGCTCTCGGAGTATATCGACGAGGTTCTGATGAGCCTGCGGCCGCGGCTGAAGCAGTCGGGGGCGGTGGTGACGGTGAGCTGTCCCGAGGAGTTGATGGTCGAGGGCTACCCCGGTCCGCTGGCCCAGGTGCTGACCAACTTCGTGATGAACTCGCTGATCCACGGTTACGGACCGGGCCAGTCCGGCCAGCTCGGCATCACGGTGATCTGTCCCGGACCCGACGAGGTCCGGCTGGTCTATGCCGACGACGGCAAGGGCATCGCCGAGGAGGTGCTGCCGAAAATCTTCGATCCCTTCTTCACCACCAACCGGGTCGGCGGCGGCAGCGGTCTCGGTCTCAACATCGTCTACAATCTGGTCACCCAGCGCCTCGGCGGCCGGATCGAGGTGGCGAGCCGGCCCGGTCGGGGCACCCAGTTCACCCTGCACTTCCCCCGCGTGATGTGATAGTTCCGGCGGATCATGAATTATCGCCACCTCTATCATGCCGGCAACGCCGCCGACGTCGTCAAACATGCCGTGCTGGCCCTGCTGCTGGAGCGGCTCGGCGCCAAGCCCGCGCCGTTTTTCGTGCTCGACAGCCACGCCGGCATCGGCCGCTACGATCTGGCGTCGGAGCCGGCGCAGCGCACCGGCGAGGCTGCCGGCGGCATCGGGCGTCTGCTCGCGGTGCTGGCCGCCGGGGCGCCGCCGCCGCCGGAGCTGGCGGGCTATCTGGCCGCGGTGGCGGTGCTCAACGGCGCTGATGAGGCCGCGGCGTGCGGCGTGCGCTGGTATCCCGGCTCGCCCCGGCTGGCGCGGGCGCTGATGCGGCCGGGCGACCGGCTGGTCCTGGCCGAGGCCCACCCCGAGGATGCCCGGACCCTGAAGCGGGAGTTCGCCGGCGACCGTCAGGTTCACGTTCATCACCGCGACGGCTGGGCGGCCCTGACCGCGTTCCTGCCGCCGACCGAGCGCCGCGGGCTGGTGCTGATCGACCCGCCTTACGAGGCGGCCGACGAGGCCGCGAGGCTGGTCGCCGGGCTGGCTGCGGCGCATCGACGCTGGCCGACCGGCATTTTCGCCCTCTGGTATCCGATCAAGGAGCGGGCGTGGGTCTGGCGCCTGCACGAAGCCCTGGTCGCGACCGGGATCGGGCGCCAACTGATGGTTGAACTCACGGTTTTGCCTGAGGACGATTGGCGGCGGCTGAACGGCTGTGGCATGATCGTAATCAATCCGCCCTGGCAGCTCGACGGCGCGCTGACCGGGCTGTTGCCCTGGCTGCATCATGCGCTTGCCCCCGGGACCGGCGGCAGCCGGGTGGCGTGGCTGGTGCCGGAGGATTCGCACTGATGGTTGTTGCCGGGGAGCCTGGTCATGGCGGTGTTGTGCATTTAATCATAACATATTGTTCTTAAACAAGATAATCCATATGCAAAACAAAGTGCAAAACAGGGGCCGCAAAAAGTTTGGCCTTGGCATTGATCGTGGTCAAGCATCGCGAACTACGCAAGCGAGTGTGGGGCGAAGCGGCGAAGGGCACGGCGAGGACGAGCGAGACAAAAGCAGGAAAGGCCTTGCTGTTAATTTGTGCTATAATGCGTTCATTTCATTGATGTTTTTTGAGCGTAAGAAGAAACGTAAGAAAAACGAGGTCCGGAAAATGTGAGGTGTTTTGATAATTACGGCTTATAATATGCAACGCTGTAAGCATGAACATGACGTTTGGTATATTGTTCGTCGATGGTTTCAATTTTACGCCGATGTAGAAACAAAGATCGGAGACCAAGGTATGATCGCGCGAATCTCTTTTTACCTAATAATCGCTTAAGGTAATAGTAAAGTGTGATAACCAATAATGTCAGAATATGTCAAAACAAGGTGAAAATGATATCGCCACCTGCTTTCGGCTTTGCCGTCGATAAGTTATAATGAGTTCAAATTATTTATCGTTATTGTTATACGCTTTTTCTATGCTAACCGGGTAAGTGATGAATAACTTCATAACTTAATTTTACATCTTGCTAAAGAATCCGAAATTGCATCGCTCATACCAATCAGAGAATATGATCGCGTATCATTTGTAGCGCCCATGAGGCTTATCTTAACTACTACGCTCTTTTTTCCGATCGCTTGTCTGATAAACTTTATGGCATCCTCATCCATAAGGATCGATCCCATGTCTCCCATTTTCCAATTCGCACTAATCGGAGCGTCAGAATCAAATCTGTATACTATATCAAGCCGCATCCCCCTTAAATCACTCGCGGTTTTGTCTACAAGTTGAAAAAAAACGCCGAACTCGTTGTTGTCCTCAACGGCGCAACCGACAATAAAATAGTATTTTTTGGCGTCAATGCTGTAGGTAACTCCATATACTCTATCGATCTTATCGGAAAGAGGATCCACAGATGCCCTTGATAGCCAATCATTGTATGTTGTTTCGATCAATTTTTTTCCGCCGGCGACATATGTGCGCTGTCCTGTTATTTTTCCACCATCTTGTATATTGTTAACGCCGCCTTCCGCTGTATCATGCCTATCCGGTTGACACATACACCCACTAGGGATAGAGTTTGTTCAA
>JBAXPR010000183.1:0-4528 GCA_037132135.1 Rhodospirillaceae bacterium | reverse complement strand
TTCGAGTTATTTCGCCGAAGGATTTTCGGATTCTGAGGTGAACAGGGTATAAAATCAATCTTCATCAGGAAAAACTACAACTTACTCTCCATCTCCCTCACCTGGTCCTCATAGGCGTCGGTCAGGGCTTGGCCGAACACGCCGTGGAAGTTGTTTTCCATGTCTTCGGCGATTCGGCGATAGTCGCTTTCGTAGATTTCCCAGTAGCGGGCCTTGCGCAGAGCCGGCACGATTGAGCCGAGGAGATTCTCCCGGTCGAGTTTCTGCTTGAGGTTGTCGGGCCGGAAGCGGTCGAGCAGGCTGTTGAGCGCGATCTGCATGGCGCCGACCAGCGCCATCTCGTGGGCCTGGACGTCGCGCACGGCCTCGCGGGTGGCCCTGGCCGGCTCGAGAAAGCCGGGTTTTGGCCGGTCGAGCAGCGCAAGCGCCGCCCGCTCGGGGCTGACCGAGAACTTTAGCGGATTGTTGTCAAGGGGTTGCAGCATGGTGCGATCCATGCGCAAATCGGTTTTGACCATCGTCCGGGCCTCGAGGATGGTCATCAGGCCTTCGATGGCGGCACGCCATACCGCACCGGCCCGGGTCATGAGTGCGACCGAGTCGGTTTCGCCCAGCTGGGCCGCCGAGAGACCGGCCGCGCTCAGAAACGCCTGAACAGCGGCGCCATCCGCGGGAGTGACGGGGGGCGCGGCGGTCCGGGGCGCCTCCAACGGTTGCGCCAACGGCGACGGTGCCGGAGTTGCGACCGCGGGCCTGGTCGGCATCAGATGGTGCGCGAACACGGCGTCATCGTCATCCGACAAAGAGTCATCGTCACCGAACGGAGCGTCTTTCCAGTCGGCCGGCCAGTCGCCCGCCGGGGACGAGGCCGAAAGGGCTGGCGGCCGTTCAACGGCCGGTGGCCGGACGAAGTCATGGCCGCCGGGCGCATGATTGTGATCGGTGCGCACCGGTGCCGATGCCTGGACCGAAGGCTGGAACAACCCTCCGAACGAATCCTCAGTCGCGGTCGGCATCAGCGGCGACCATGCCGGCGCCCTGGCCGGAGGCGGAGCGGTGGGCAGGCCCCGGCCGGAGATTTCCGTCGCCGGCTTCAGCAGATCCGCGATCCCCGGACCGGTCCGGGAGTCCATCGGCAGCCCCATCATGGCGTCTGTCCCCGGTTCGGCGCTCCATCCCGGGTTGACCGTCAATTGGTAGGGGCCGACCAGGATGCGATCCCCCTCGCGCAACCGGACCCGGCCGTTCGTCCCCACCGGTTTCGACTGGTCGTTGATTTAGACGCCGTTGGCGCTGGTGTCTTCCAACCAATACTGGCCCTGAACGAACCGAATCACGCAATGGCGCCGCGACAGATTGCGATCCGCATCGGCCAGAACCCAGTCATTTCCGGTCGCGCGACCGATCGAAACTTCCGCACCCGAGAACGATCGCGTCTCGGGCGGGTTCGCTGAGGACGGAAGCGTCAATGTCAGTGTCAACTTTTGCATCATCTCGTGATCTTGAACCATTCGAATGGGTGCGCCGATGGATACTGCCTTGCCATGTTAGAAGGAAAGCGGTCCGACGGAAACCTGAAAAATAAGCCACGCTACCAAGGAGTCTTGCGGGAAGATCGCAACCTTAGCATAGTAGGTCGCTCTTCCGCGCATTGGCAGCCGGCCGATCCGACTGGAAGCGTCAATACGGGAGCCGTAACGTCGTGGAACAGGCGGACATCAGCACACTCGGCAAGTACGAGATTCTCGGCCCGCTCGGCAAAGGCGCCATGGGGGTGGTCTACAAAGGCAGGTATCCCGTGATCGAGCGGTTCGTCGCACTCAAGACCGTAAGAACCGATCTGCTCAAGGCCGAGGATGCCGACGCGACCCTGGCCCAGATCGCCCGGTTCAAGCGGGAAGCCCAGGCGGCGGGGCGTCTCAGCCACCCCAATATCGTTGCCATTTATGAATATGGCGAAGACGGCCCGGTCGCCTTCATCGCCATGGAGTTCATCGCCGGTCGCGATCTCAAGAGCTATTTCGATGCCAGCGAACGGTTCGACACCAAGGCGATCGTTCGCATCATGACCGAAATGCTGGCGGCGCTCGACTACGCCCACAAACACGGCATCGTTCACCGCGACATCAAGCCGGCCAATATCATGCTGACTGGCAGCGACGCAGTAAAAATCACCGACTTCGGCATCGCCCGTCTTGAATCGTCCAATCTGACCCAGGCTGGTACAGTCATGGGGACGCCCAGCTATATGTCTCCGGAACAATTCATGGCCCAGCCGGTCGACGCCCGCTCGGATATTTTCTCGGCCGGAGCGGTCTTCTACCAGCTTCTGGCCGGCGAAAAGCCGTTTTCCGGCAGCCTGCACGCCATCATGCACCGGGTGTTGAATGCCGATCCCGAGCCGCCATCGGTGCTCAACGTCCAGGTCCCCCGTGCGTTCGACCCTGTGGTGGCGAAAGCCATGGCCAAGCGGGCGGAGGATCGCTACCAGAACGCAGGCGAGTTCGCCCGTGCGATCCGCGACGCGGCTGATCACCGTCCATCCGATCCCCCGGCACCGCAGGCCGGCGATGATGAGGCCACCGTGATTGGTGATGCCACGGTGCGTGCTGCCGCACCGGCTTTGGTCAGGCCGCCGCCCCCGCCGGCCGCCGTTGCGTCCCTGAACCCCGCGCCCCTCCGGCCGGACGCCCCCGTTCCGGTCAAGGCGGGGGGAAAGCGCCTGATTATCGGTGGCGGTGCCGCGCTTCTGATTGCGCTGTCCGTTGGCGGCTGGTGGCTGATGGGGGAACCCGGCCAATCCGGCCAAATCGAACAGCTGCCGAAGCTAACGCTCCGATCGCCCGCCGCCCTTTCCAAACTGCAAGAGCGGGAGCCGCGGCATCTGGCGAGCTTGAACGCCTTGACCTCTTTGCGTTCGGCTCTCGGCGGCGTTCCCTGCTCGCTGCTCGCGGTCGATGCCCGCAGCGAGGGCGTCCTGGCCGTAACCGGAGTCGCCGCGGACGAAGCCTCTGTGCGCTCTCAGATTGCCACGACGGCACCGGCGGTGCTTAGCTCGCTCTCGCTGAGCCCGATCTCTCCCGCACTGTGCGGCCCGCTCACTGTGACCGGCCCCCTGCGGCAACGGAACCAGACCCTGCCCGCTCCGGTCAGTGTGCAGCCGGGCAACCCCGACGGCCGCTACCCCAGCGGCCAGACTCTGGTTGTGGATGTCTCGGCTCCGGGCTTTCCTGCGTATCTTCAGGTTGACTACTTCACTTTGGAAGGTGACGTCGTCCACCTGTTCCCCAATGGCGCTCAGCGGGCCACCCGTCTGGCTCCCGGCGAAACTCAGCGGCTCGGGGATCGCACGGCCGGCGGTCAAGCCTGGAGAATCGGCCCGCCGTTTGGCCGCGAACTGGTCGTGGCCATCGCCAGCAGCAAACCACTGTTTTCGGCCCCGCGCCCCGATACCGAAACGACCGGGCACTACGTCGCCGCGCTGAGCGAGGCGCTTAACGACGCCAACCAGGCCGAAGGCCCGGCTCCGGTGGCCGCGGCGACGGTGATTACCACGATCCCGAAATAGCGGCTGACCCGCTTGGTCGCGGAGTGCCGATTGCGTTGCAACGCGGCAATGGCATAATGCGGGTCCACCGACAGGAACCGCGACATGCCGTATTTGCTTGCCCTGCTCGTGATCGTCGGCATCGTCGTCATCCGGAGGCTCTCGGGTCAGCTTCGTTGGCTGCACTCCGAGGTGACCGGCCTGAAACGGAAGCTGGCGGCGCTGGAGGCCCGGTTCGGCGAGGAACCGCGCCCCGTCATCCCTGAGGCCGCCGCGACCATCAAGAGCGCGCCGCCGCCGCCGAGGGTGGCGCCACAGCCGGCGCCCGCCGGAAAACCCGTCCCGGCCACGACGGGAAACTGGGAAAAGACGCTGGCCGAGCACTGGCTGGTCTGGCTGGGCGGTGTCACCCTGGCACTGGGCGGCGCCTTCTTCGTCAAGCTGTCCATCGACCAGGGCCTGCTGACGCCGGCGGTCCGGGTCTTCCTGGGTGTGATCTTCGGCATCGCGCTGACAGGGGCGGGCGAACGGGTGGCACGGCGCGACCGCCTGCCCGGCGAGACCCTGACATCCTACGTCCCCCAAGCCCTGACCGCCGCCGGCGTGGTAACGGTGTTCGCCAGCCTCTACGCCGCGCATCAGCTATACGACCTGCTGCCCGGCTGGCTGTGCTTCGCCCTGCTCGGAACCACCGCCGCGGCGGCTGTGGTGCTGTCGCTGCGCCAGGGGCCGCTGGTCGCCGCGCTTGGTCTGACCGGTGCATTCCTGGTGCCGCTGCTGGTCCGGAGCGATCAGCCCCAGGCGATGGTGCTGTTCTCCTATCTCACCCTGGTGGTCGGCGCCTCCCTGGTGCTGGTCCGTCACCAGGGCTGGCCGTGGCTGGCCTGGCTGACGCTGGTCTCGGGCCTCGGGTGGAGCCTGCTCTGGTTGTCCGGCGCCCGCGACGGGTCCGGCTCGCTGTCGGTCGGATGCTTCCTGCTG
>JBAXPR010000182.1:0-4592 GCA_037132135.1 Rhodospirillaceae bacterium | reverse complement strand
GGCTATCCCGACGTGGTCTCGGTGCTCAACACCATGGTCAACCAGACCGGACAGGCGATCGAGGGCGTGGCGTTGATCATGGCCGTATTCCTGATCATCAGTCTCGGCATCTCGACCTTCATGAACTGGTACAACCGGCGTATCGCGCTGGTGGAGCGGTGAGCCGATGATCGCAAGACCGGTGGGCTGGCTGCGCGCCAATCTCTTCAGCTCATGGCTCAACACCCTCCTGACCCTGCTGATTCTCTGGGCGCTGGCCGGGGTGGTGCCGCCGCTGTTGCGCTGGGCGCTGACCCACGCGGTGTTTTCGGCCGCCGATTCGGCGGTGTGCCGCGCGGCCGATGGCGCCTGCTGGGCCTTCATCACCGAGAAATACCGGCTGATCCTGTTTGGCACCTACCCCTATCACCAGCAGTGGCGGCCGCTGCTGGCGGTGGCGGTTCTGATCGCCCTCTTTGTCGTCAGCTGCGACCGCCGAACCTGGAAGCGCTGGCTGCTGCCGCTCTGGCTGGGCGGCGGCATCCTGGTCGGAGTGCTGATGTGGGGCGGTGTTCTCGGACTCGATTATGTCGAGAACCGCCTCTGGGGCGGCCTGCCGCTGACCCTGATCCTCTCGGTGGTCGGGCTGGTGGTGGCGTTTCCAGTCGCGGTGCTGCTGGCGCTCGGCCGCCGCTCGGAGCTGCCGGTGGTGCGCGCGGTCTCGGTCGCCTATATCGAGCTGATCCGGGGCGTGCCGCTGGTCAGCCTGCTGTTCATGGCCGCTGTGATGCTGCCGATGGTGCTGCCGGCGGGGATGACCATCGACAAGCTGCTGCGCGCCCAGATCGCCTTCATCCTCTTTGCCGCCGCCTATCTGGCCGAGGTGGTACGGGGCGGCCTGCAGGCGATTCCGCGGGGTCAGTATGAGGCCGCCGACGCCCTTGGCCTCGGCTACTGGCAGAAGATGGCCACGGTGATCCTGCCCCAGGCGCTGGCGGTGGCAATTCCGCCGATCGTCAACACCGTGATCGCCTTTTTCAAGGATACGTCGCTGGTGATCATCATCGGCCTGCTTGACCTGCTCAGCACCGCCAAATCGGCGATCTCCGACCCCGGCTGGCATGGGTTCTACCGGGAATCCTATCTCTTCATCGCCGTGATCTATTGGGGCTTCTGCTTTTCGCTCTCGCGCTACAGCCAGTGGCTGGAACGCGACCTCAAGCATGGCCACCGCTCCTGAGAAAGAGGATGTTGTGATGAGCGACGGAGCCCCCCCCATCATCCGCATGACCGCGGTCAGCAAATGGTACGGCGCTTTCCAGGTGCTGCGCGACATCAACCTCGCCGTCGGCCCGGGCGAGCGGATCGTGATCTGCGGCCCCTCGGGCTCGGGCAAATCGACCCTGATCCGCTGCCTCAACCGCCTGGAAGAGCATCAGCAGGGCCGGATCGAGATCGACGGCCTCGAGCTGACCGGCAATCTCCAGCGCATCGACGCGGTGCGGCGCGAAGTCGGCATGGTCTTCCAGCACTTCAACCTGTTTCCGCACCTGACGGTGCTGGAAAACTGCACCCTGGCCCAGCTCCGGGTGCGCAAGCGCCCTCAGGCCGAAGCCGAGGCCATCGCCATGACCTATCTGGAGCGGGTGCGAATTCCCGATCAGGCCCGGAAATATCCCGGCCAGCTTTCGGGCGGCCAGCAGCAGCGGGTGGCCATCGCCCGCTCGCTCTGCATGACGCCCAAGATCATGCTGTTCGACGAGCCGACCTCGGCGCTCGATCCCGAAATGGTTAAGGAAGTGCTGGACGTGATGATCGGCCTTGCCGAAGATGGCATGACCATGCTGTGCGTCACCCACGAGATGGGCTTTGCCAGAAGCGTCGCCGATCGAGTAATCTTTATGGATCGGGGCGAGATCGTCGAAGAGAACGAACCCGGCGAATTCTTCGCCAACCCCCGCTCCGAGCGCACGCGGCTGTTCCTCAGCCAGATTCTCAGCCATTGAGGGGCGGGGCCGCCGCGCCAGATCTGCTGCTCTGCGCCGCCCTTTCGACACCGGAACCGTAATGTCCAAACCTTCGTTTGATTTCGATGATCTTGATGCGTTCCTGTCCTCCGACCGCTCTCCTGGGACCTGCATGCAGCTGTCTGATCTCGACGGCTTCCTGACCGCCATCGCGGTCAGCCCCGAGCCGATCCCGGCCGAGGAATGGCTGCCGGTGATTTGGGGCGGCAGCCAGCCGGAGTTCCGCAGCGCCCGGCACCGGGGACAGGTCACCGCCGCGATCATGACGCGCTACCACGATATCGTGGCCGATCTCGAGCGCACGCCGCCGGTGGTCCGGCCGGTGTTCTGGCTGGAAGATGGCGACGCCATCGTCGCAGACTGGGCGGAAGGCTTCATGGACGGAGTCAAACTCCGGCTGGCTGAGTGGTCGCGGCTGATCGCCTCGGCCGACAACGCCATCCTGATTCCGCTCGCCCTCTACTGGGTCGATGACGACGACCAGCCGATCATCCATGTTGACGAGGCCGTGCGCGAACGGATCGACGACGACGCGCCGGACCTGATCGCCGAGGCCGTGATCGCGATCCGCGACTACTGGAAGGCCCGGTCGCGAAAGCCCGAACCGGTGGCCAGACTGCATTGAGCCGGGGGCGGACCCGGCCGGCGAACGCGCCGCGCCGGCTTCAGTCGTTCCCCAGATTGGCCAGCAGGTCGGCAAGATCACCCCGGCCATAGATTGAGACCAGCGCCGCAACAACCGTCGGGTCAAACTGGCTGCCGGCGCTGCGGACCAGTTCGGCGATCGCGCGCTCGGGCGGCCAACTGTCCTTGTAACAGCGATGGCTGATGAGGGCGTCGAAGACATCGGCAACCGCAACGATCCGGCACGGCAGGGAAATCTCCTGTCCCGACAGGCCCTTGGGGTAGCCCCGGCCGTCCCAGCGCTCGTGGTGGCCGAGCGCAATGTCGCGGGCCAGCGGCAGGGCGTGGGCGCGCGACAAGATGTCGGCGCCGATCCGGGCGTGGCGCTTGATGATTTCGAACTCATCACCGGTCAGCGAGCCCGCCTTGTGCAGAATATTGTCGGGAATGCCGATCTTGCCGACGTCGTGCAGGCAGGCGGCCCGCCCGTAGTCCCGGGCCTGCTCCTCGGAAAGCCCCAGTTCCAGGGCGATCCGCACCGTGTATTCGCTAAGACGCCGGTTGTGCGCCCCGGTATCGGTATCCTTGAATTCCGACACCACCGCCAGCGTTTCGACCAGCTGGTCGTTGAGTTTCCGGACCCCGGAATGCAGCAGGTAGTTTTCAAGGGCGGCCGAGACCTGACTGACAAGGACCCGGATCAGCAGCTTTTCGTCCCCGGCCAACGCCTGCGAGGCCTCGAGATAGATCAATCCGGCCGCCTCGTCCCGGATGATCAGCGGCACCACCAGCGCCGACGGGGTGTCGAGAATGGTCGCGATGCCGGAACGGGCGGTGCTGCCGAGTTGGGCCATCAATGAGGCTAAACGGTCATCCGCGTCGGCGCCGCGCGCGTCCAGCGACCCCATCGCCGCCCTGACCTCGAGGCGATCGTCCTCCAGCAAGGCGATCACGCCCCCGGTCAGGGCCTTGCGGCCATCGAAACTGACCCGGCAGGTCGCGGCGATGCTGGTCAGGATGCCTTCGAGAAAACCGCTGAGGGTATGGCGCCGCAGCTGATAGACCTGAGGCACGGCGCGCAGCACGCTTTCCAGACTGCGCCGATGACAATCCAGGGTCTGAAGGTCGCGATAGGCCTTGAGCGCCGACCGGACGGAAGTATAGAGCTTCTGGACCGTCAGTTCGGTCTTGTCTTTGTAATCGTCGATATCGAAGCGATCGATGACGACGCTTTCCGGCGCCACCCCGGGCTGACCCGTGCGAATGATCAGCCGCATCAGGGCATTGCGAGGGTCCTGGCGAATGGCTTCGACCAGCTTGAGCCCGGCATCCTCGCTTTCCATCACGACATCGATCAGGGCGACGGCGATATCCTGATGCTCAGCCAGCAACCGTCTGGCCTCGGCGCCCGAGGCCGCCTCGATCAGGCGCAGCGGCCGGCCGTCAAAACGGAAATCCTTGAGATTGAGCGCCGTCACCTGCCGCACGTCGGGCTCGTCGTCGACAACCAGAATCGTCCAGGGGCCGGCGGCCGGGGTGGCATCCGCTGCCGCAACGGCGCTTTTGCGTACCAGTTTCATGGCCCGGCGCCTTCATCGCGGGGTGGTATCGAGGACACGTCGGCCAGCGCAGCCCGAACCGGAAACCGCAAGGTGAAGCTGGTGCCCTGGTTGGGCTCGCTCTGGCAGGCGATGATGCCGCCAAGGCGGCTGGTCACGAGGTTGTAGACGATGTAGAGCCCCAATCCGCTGCCGCCGCTTCCCCGGCGCGTGGTGAAGAAGGGCTCAAAAATCCGATCATGGACGGTGCTGTCCATACCCAGCCCATCATCCTTGTAGCAGATCTCGATCAGTCCCGGGTTCAATTCTGTACCCGAAATCCCGATCGTCCCCGCCCGCTGACCATCCTCGCATGCCTATCCGGTTAAGACATACACCCACTACATGTGGGATGTATCCAGTC
>JBAXPR010000181.1:0-4597 GCA_037132135.1 Rhodospirillaceae bacterium | reverse complement strand
TTTCGAGTTATTTCGCCGAAGGATTTTCGGATTCTGAGGTGAACAGGGTATACCGTTCTAATTTCGGGGAGCCGATGATGTCGCATCTGCAAGTCTCATCGCCGACCGCCAGGGATCGCCGCCGCCACCCGCGCAAGGCCGGGGACGATGGCGATCTCGGCTATTTCATGGTGGCGGGCCGGCCGGCCAAGCTGGTCGACTGGTCGTTTGGCGGCATCGGGGTCCAGATCGCGGGTCAGATCCGCTTCCGTGTCGCCGACACCGTCGAGCTGCGCATCTTCGACCCCGAGCGCGACACCTGGGAATCCCTGAACGGCCTGATCCGCCGGGTCGAGCACGACGGCACCCTCGGCATCACCTTCGCCGACGACGGCGAGAATACCGTGCGGGTACTGCTGCATCTGCTGAGCAACCGGCTGGCCCGCACCCTCTCCTGACCCGCCGGACCAGGCTCAGCGGAAGCCGGCCTGCATCAGCAGGCTGTAGAACTCGCGGACCTTTTTTTCCGCCTCGTCGGGGGGCAGACCCTCGCAGAACTTCTCCTGAAATCCGGGCTGGCGCAGCAGGCCGACGATACGCTCGCGGGCGATGGCCAAGGTCTTGGGGCTGCACAGCACCTCGGGCGAGCAGAGCTGCATCAGGCGGATCGCCCGATGCCGCAGATGATCCTCGGGATTGTCCAGCCGCTCGATCACGCGGTTGCGCACGACATAGTCGGCGATGATCTCATCAATGCGGGCCGCGAGTTGGTCGCGCTGGACCGGCACCATCGGCGCGGTACGGATCTGCCGGAACAGGGTCGACACCTCCGAGAGATTGGTGCGGATCGGTGTGCCGCGTCGAAACAGCTCGGCGCCCACGGTGCCTTCGGTGAGAAGGGTGAGGTGCTGCTGGAGATCCGTTGCCTGCTGCCGGCCCAGCTCCGAGTCGGAGAGGGTGATGAGAAAGCGGACCTGATCTTTGGGGTCTGTGAAGCGGTGCAGAAGATCGCTGATCGCCTGCTTGCGGCCGGTGGCACCGCCGGCTTCGATATAGCGGCCCTGGCGCCAGACCAGCGCCTCGGCCATCGGACCGCCGCCATAAACGCCGTCGGGACCGGTGATATGGGCGAGCAGCTGATCCAGCGCCGCGTTCTCGGCGCCGAGGTCGCCGGCCCGGGCCAGCGGCTGGCTGCTCTTGAACTGCCGGCGCACCAGATCCAGCATCACCTCGACGGTGGCGTGGAGACCACGGTCGCCGATCTCCTCGTTGAGCGCGAGCACCGGAGAGTCGGTCGGCACCGCGCCGGCGGCAAAGCAGCCGCGCGAGAGGTCGATCAGGTTGGCCAGGGCGACCGCGAGGGAACCCGACTCCCCCAGCAGGTCCCGCATCACGTTGGGTGCGCCGACGACATCGGCGACCACACCATCGAGCAGCCCGAGCGCTTCGGCGGCGCCGGCCTCCTCGCGGCCGATCAGTTCGAGCAGGCGGTTGAGTTTGCCCAGCCAGTTGCGCCGCCCGACCAGGTCCCGGGACAGCAGCACCAGCGAGCAATAGGAGACGTCATCGGCGGGCAGCCGGTCGTGCAACTGCTCCAGGGTGTCGCTGAAACCGAGTTTCTGGATGTCGGGCGGATTCTTGATCTCGGCCGCCTGCTTGGCCCGGGCCATCACGGCTTCGACCATGCCAAAAAGGGTGTCCCGCCGCTCGCGGATCGCCGCGCCCGCCCCGGCCTCGGCGCGCCGGCCGCGGCCACCGGCGCTGTCGGCGGCGTCCGGGGGCGGGGTGGCCTGGAGTTGGGCGACGCGCGAAACCGCGCTGGCCAAAAGATTATCCTTGCCCGAGAGCCGGCGCAGCTCCTGATAGTTGTGCATGATCTCGGTCGGTGTCACCACCGCTTGCTCAACGTAGCCGCGCAGCAGGCGGTTGATCGTCATCCGACTGCGGTTGCCGAGCAGGTCTTCCTGGGTCTGGCAGGGCGGCGCCTCTTCGATCGGCTGGATGGTCAGCGGCTTGTTCGACCGCTGCATCTCCTTGAAGACTTCGGTTTCAACGAACCCGCCGGCGGAGCGGCTTTCGCGCATCACGCGCACGCCTTCGCAGGTCCGAACCCCGATCAGCTTTCTTGCCCGGGCGACCGCCTCGGCTTCGGTGGCGAATCGGTCGTCCGCGCCCCAATGGTCGCGGCTGTAAATCTGGACCTGATATTTGGCGTTGGCGTTAGCCGTCATGGCAGCGCGTGCCGCTCGGAAATCATCGGCAAATCATACACCTCGGCTGCGCGGCCGTCATCCGTCAAGCGCAGCCGGGGGCTGCGATCGCCGGTCGCGCGACGGCCGGCGGCGCTGATCCGCGGGTGCCGGGGTTCCAGCATGGCTGCCCCCGCGCGGAACGGAGGGCGGTGCAGCAATAGCCCTTGAATTCGTGATCGGGCTCACTCATGGTGCGGTGCGGTTGAGAGAAGACAGGCGCCCATGCCGACGTTGCTGTTCACCCACTCCGCCTGTGTCAAGCATGATACCGGCGAGTATCACCCCGAATGTGCGGATCGTTTGCAAGCGATCCTTCATATTCTGGATCACGAGGATTTTTACTATCTGCTGCGCGAGGAGGCCCCGAGGGCCACCGCGGATCAGCTGCTGCGGGCGCACAGTCAGGCCCATATCGACCATATCCTGGCCTCGGTCCCCGAGGACGACAGCATTGTCGAACTCGATTCCGACACCTTCCTCTCGCGCCATTCGGGCGAGGCGGCGCTACGGGCGGCGGGGGCGGTGGTGGCGGCGGTGGACGAGGTCGCGGCCGGGCGCTGCCGCAACGCCTTTTGCGCCGTGCGGCCGCCCGGCCATCACGCCGAGCCCGAGTCCGCGATGGGCTTCTGCCTGTTCAGCAACGCCGCCATCGGGGCGCTTCATGCCCGCGACAGCGGCGGCTTTCAGCGGGTGGCGGTGATCGATTTCGACGTCCATCACGGCAACGGTACCCAGCGCATCCTGTGGGACGTGCCCGGCACCTTCTATGCCTCCACTCACCAGATCGACGCTTTTCCCTATTCCGGCCAACCGGAGGAGACCGGCGGTCCCGGCGGCGGCATCGCGGTCAACGTGCCGCTGGCGGCGGGGACCGGCTCCGAAGCCTTCCGCGCCGCCTACACCGAGGTCATCCTGCCGCGGCTGCGCGCCTTCGCCCCCGATTTTCTCTTCATTTCCGCCGGGTTCGACGCCCACGCCGCCGATCCCATCGCCCATTTGCGCCTGCATGTCAGCGATTTCGAGTGGCTGACCCGCGAACTGGTCGGCGTCGCCGCCGCCAGCGCGAACCACCGGCTGGTTTCGGTCCTGGAGGGCGGCTACGATACCCGGGCGCTGGCCGCCTGCGTCGCCGCGCATCTCCGGGTTTTAATGGGAGGGTGAAAATGGCAGACGCCCCCGGCCCCGAGGAAACCACCGCTCACTTCATCGTCTGGACCCAGGCGATGTCGGTCGGGCGCGACAGCCTCGACGGCCATCATCAAATGATCATCGACTGCCTCAACCGGCTGCATCCGCTGCTCGGCACCAGCGGCCGCGACGCCGAAGTGCATGCGGTGATCGAGACGCTGGAAGACTTCGTCCTCGTCCATTTCAGCGAAGAGGAACAGTTGCAGCGCCAGATCGGCTATCCCGACTGGCGCCAGCACAAGGCGCAGCACGACGCCATGTATGAGCTGGTGTTCAAGCTGAAGGCCGACCTCGAGCACGGCCGCACCCCCGACGCCCAGGTCCTGTTCGCGATCCTCAACGACTGGCTGGTCCGCCATATCCTCGGCGAGGACCGCAAATACATCCCCTACCTCGATCATCCGGCCGAGCGGACGGCGCCGCTGTGGACCCGGGCCAACGGCCGTCCTTGTTAGGGCCTGAACCCAATCATCATCTTGATTCGGAGTTTATTTCTTGATTCCAAGGTGTTAACGGAGCCTTGGGGGGAACGATGCGAGAGATATTCTGGCTGGAAGGTGACGCTTGGGCAGCGATCGAGCCGCACCTTCCGAAGAACCAGCCGGGTGCTCGCCGGGTGGGCCGACCGACGGATCATCAGCGGCATTATTCACGTTCTCAAGAGCGGCTGTCGCTGGAAAGACAGTCCACCTGAATACGGGCCGCCGCCGACGGCCTGCAATCGTTTCAACCGCTGGCTGCGCACGGGTTGCACTCGGTCGCCCGGTCATCCTCAAAGTGCCGGCCGGAAACCTATCGGACATCACGATGGCCGAGGCTCTTCCGGCGGAGGTCGATGGCTGCCGCGACGTCCTGGCCGACACAGGTTATGCCGCTGATAAATTGTGAACCTCCATCAGCGGCACAGGCGCCAAGCCCGTCATTCCCGGTCGGAAATCACGCAGGCGAACGGTGCGCTTCGATAAAAAACGCCATAAATTCAGATGGATAGTCGAGGCCGTATGCTGTCGGCTCAAGGATTTTCGCCGGGTCGCCGCCCGTTACGACAAGCCCTCCAGAAACCACTTGTCGGCCATAACTATTGCAACCATCGTTGCATAGTGGGGGTGATTGAGTCTGGAGCCTAGGCTCGAGACTCAATCATGCCCACCAGATTATGATGGCGGCGAGAGCTACGG
>JBAXPR010000180.1:0-4655 GCA_037132135.1 Rhodospirillaceae bacterium | reverse complement strand
GGACTCGGATTCGAACCGAGGACCGATCGGTTAACAGCCGATTGCTCTACCGCTGAGCTATCCCGCATCAGAGTGCCGCAAGGGGAACGCGGCGGACGGCTATATAGCAAACCACGCCCGCTCCCGCTACAGCGAATATCGCCTAGCCGCGCAAATCGCCGCCGGTGGCCCGAAAACCGGTTGCCACCAGATAGGTCTCGGAACTGTCGGCCCGGCTCGCCGGCGGCTTGGCATGGCGGACCTGGGCGAAGTCGCGCTTCAGCCGCTGGAGCAGGTCCCGTTCGGCCCCGCCCTGAAACAGCTTGCAGACGAAGGCGCCCCTGACCGACAGCACACCGGCGGCGAACTCGTAAGCGGCCTCGGCCAGCGCGGTGATGCGCAGATGATCGGTCGCGGCATGGCCGGTGGTCGGCGCCGCCATGTCGCTCAGCACCACGTCCGCGGGACCGCCGAGCAGGGCCCGCAAGCGCTCCGGCGCCGCCTCATCGAGGAAATCGGCCTGGAGGAGTTCGGCACCGGGCAGCGGCGCCATCTCCAGAATATCAAGCCCGACCACCCGGCCGCCGGTCTCCTCGGGGCGAATCCGCTCGACCGCGACCTGAGTCCAGCCGCCGGGCGCCGCGCCGAGATCCACCACCCGCACCCCGGGGCGCAGCAGCTGAAAACGCTCGTCGAGTTGCAGCAGCTTGAAGGCGGCCCGCGAGCGGTAGCCCAGGCGGCCGGCCTCGGCGACATAGGGGTCGTTGAGCTGGCGCTCCAGCCAGAGGGTCGAGGACAAGGAGCGCTTGCGCGCGGTCTTGACCCGAACCGCGGCCTTGCGGCTGCCCGCTCCCGGCCGGGTCGGCTTCTTTTCGCTCATGATCTCCCAATCAGCTCCTCAGGCCCTCGAGGAAGTCGGCGAGAATGCCCTCGCGCAGCCCCCGGTCGGCGATGCGCAGCCTCTCGAACGGCCAGGCATCGCAGATTGCCTCGAGCACCGCGCATCCGGCGATCACCAAATCCGCCCGGTCGTATCCGATGCAGGGATGCGCGGCCCGCTGATGATAGTCCAGGTCCATCAGATGCCGGGTCACCGAGCGGGCGTGATCGACGCTGAGATGGCTGCCATCGATCAACGACCGCTCATAGCGCACCAGCCCGAGATTAACCCCGGCCAGGGTGGTCACCGTCCCCGAGGTTCCGAGCAGTTGCACCCGGCCGCGCTCGACCGCCCCGCGAATGGCGTTGCGCTGCTCGAACGGCTCGACGGCGGCGGCGACGGTGTCGACCATCGCGGCATAGGCGTCACTTTCGATCAGATCGCCGCCATACTGCTCGGCGAGGCTGACCACGCCGTGACGCAGCGAAATCTGATCAATCAGGCGGGGCGGACGGCCCGGTCCGACCAGTTCCAGCCACATGATCTCGGTCGAGCCGCCGCCGATATCGAAGACCAGGGCATTGGGCACCTCGGGGTCGAGCAGCGGCGAGCAACCGGCCAGGGCCAGCCGGCCCTCCTCGGCGCTGGAGATGATTTCGAGGGCGATCCCCGTTTCGCGTCCGACCTGCTGAAGAAAATCATCGCAATTGGCGGCGCGCCGGCAGGCTTCGGTGGCCACGGCCCGAATCGCGGTCACGCCCCGGCGCTGAATCTTGGCATCGCAGACCCGGAGCGCCGCCAGAGCCCGCTCGACCGCGCGCTCCGACAAACGGTCAGAGCGGCTGAGCCCTTCGCCAAGCCGGACAATGCGGGAAAAGGCGTCGATGACCCGGAAGCCGCCGCCATGAACCCGGGCGATCAGCAGGCGGCAATTGTTGGTGCCGAGGTCGAGCGCTGCCAGCACCGGACGTCCCGTCACCGCCAGCGGCACCGGTCCGACTCTGCTCGGGCGCTCACTCGCCACCTGGGTATCCACCGCCCCCCCTTAATGTTGTGCCACCCGCTCGGGCCAGACACGATCTATGATCAACCATACCTAAAACCAACCGCGAACGCGACCCGAATTCTGCACCGCACGCAACGACATCAAGCGTCGCCCCGGGCCGCTCCCGCCGGCGTTCAAAGCTGGACGGGCCGTCGACTCGAGGGCTTGACCTCACTCGGCGTTATGCCATATATTAACGCAATCGGCCTTACCAGAATGGGGCCGCAAGCCATATCCGTAACGCCCCTATTAATGGAGAAGACCATGGCTGTCGGGGGAGTGTCTTCAGAGGTCTCTGTTCAGTATTATCAGCAGAGCCAGAAGCTGTCGACGCAGAGCGTCCAGCTTCAACAGGAAAAAGCGTCACAGACCAATCAAAGTATCGTGCGCCGGGCCTCGTCCGATACTGTGCAGAATCAGCAGCACGCGATCACCGCGATTCAGGACTCGCTCAAGCGCGGCCAAGCGCTCGATTTGTACGTCTGAGCTGCCTCTATCTGTTGTCCCCCGACGGCGCCGCTGTTCATGGCTGACCGTCGCGGGACAACCGGATGGGGCCGGACGATGCCGGCCCCTGTTTTCGCCCTCTGACTCAAACTCTACCCGCTCCAAGAGAATTGCTCTCGGGCCGGGCAGCGCATGGGTCAGTGGGTTTTGTCCCGCGGCACTTTGCCGCCGATCGCGGGGGCGGCCGGCAGATCAGCCCAACTGCGGGCGAGGGCCAAAGGGGTCTCAGCTCCGTGCCGAAGCAGCGCGTCGAGACGGTTCCAGAATTTTGAGCGCATCGGGGCCTCCCAGGCGGTAAACGATGCACAAGATATCGGCGCGCTCCCGTACTTGCGCACCGCACACCAACGCAGGGCTGCGTGGCGATGGCGCGCAAAAAAGGCGGGCGCCCGACTGAGGGCGCCCCCCTTCCTTAATCGGCTTAACTGTGAGGGTTCACAGGGTCTTCAGGTTTTCCGCAGAGGTCTTACCCTTGCGCGGATCCTTGACCAGTTCGAACGAAAGCTTCTGGCCTTCCTTCAGATTGCCGATACCGGCGCGCTCAACCGCCGAAATGTGCACGAACACATCGGCCGAGCCATCGTCCGGCTGAATGAAGCCATAACCCTTGGTGCTGTTGAACCACTTCACGGTGCCAGTGGGCATCCCAATCTCCAACGTCGCAAGCCGCGCCGGACGGACTCGTCCGACGCATCAGTCTGTAGTTCCAGGGACGACACCAAACACAGCACCCATAACGGTGGGGAACGGCAATCCAAGGCAAGCAGAATGATCGAGCAACATTGAGGCCGTTCACCGGGAGTTTCAAGTGCCAATCGTCATGGACACGCCGTTTATAGCGAAATTCAAACCGGCCCCGGCCGATCAAAGCCATCCCGCACCGCACCAGGGACGCCGAAAACCTGGACAAACAACCGGCTCTCTTCGCCCGGCTCGAGGACCGCCGAGCGCCCCTCGGCCAGGCAGCGCCGGACCGCCGCCAGCACCGGTGCGTCTAGGCCGAAGCCGCCATGGACGGCGTGGGGGTAGACCAGTGTCTTCATCCCGGTGATCAGATCGGCGACCAGCGCCACCGGCCGCCCCTCCGCCCGTGCCGTCGCCGCCCTGCCCAACAGCCGGTGGCCGCCGCCGCCGGGATCGAGCGGTTCCAGCAGCACCTCGATCCGGCCGCCGCCCTCGAGCCCCGCCTGCTCGCGCGCCACCGCATCGGCGACGCAGTATGTCAGCAGCCGCTGTTCGCCGTCCGCGATCGCCCGCAGCGCCTGTCCGATCACCGACTCCTCGATGCAGCCCCGGGAAACCGAGCCCGCGGCATCGCCATTCTCGGCTACCACCAGCACGCTGCCGGCGGCGCAGGCGGCTCCGTCCCAGGCCGTCATCACCATGGCCAGCGCCACGCGCCGGCCGGCGTCGAGCCAGCGAAGCGCCTGGATCACGCCGTCTTCTCCGGCCCCGGACTCCGAGTTTGATGTGCTCATCCGTCACTCCTGGCGGCAGTCTGGCCCCGCCGCCGAGAGTTGGCTAAGAAAGCCCGCCCGGTCAACCGGTTCCGGCGATTTGCCGGCGCGCTTAGAAGCTCGTGATTGACGGCCGGGCCATCGCGGCCGTATTGACTAGACTCCGGCCACCCCTGGAGCCACGGGATTCCGCCATGAAATGGCTTGCGTCCGTTACCACCCTGCCGCAACCGCGCATCCGCCAGCTGGTATGGATGGGGCTGGGCTCGGCCCTGATCATCTCCGGCGCCCTGATCGCCCTCACGCCGCTGGTGATGGGCACGACTCTGATTCTGGTCGGTTCGGTGATTCTGCTGCGGAACTCCAGCGACGCCCGACGCCTCTTCGTACGTATCAAGCGCCGCTATCCGGAAACCTTCCAGCCCTTCGATCATTGGCGCCACCGCCGCAAGAAGTGAGCCAGGGAGGCGATCGGGCGTGAAATCCGGCAATCAGCTCCTCTCGGGCTACGGCACCACGGTGTTCGAGGTTTTTTCCCGGCTTGCCCTCGAGCACGGCGCGATCAACCTCGGCCAGGGCTTCCCCGAGGATCGCGGTCCGCCCGCGGTCCTGGATGAGGCGATCCGGGCGCTCCGCGACGAGTCGAACCAATACCCCTCGATGATGGGCACACCGGCGCTGCGTCAGGCGCTGGCCGCCCACGCCGGGCGCTTTTACGGCCTGGAGGTTGATTGGCAGCGCGAGGTGATGGTGACCTCGGGCGCCACCGAGGCGCTGGCCGCCTGCC
>JBAXPR010000179.1:0-4826 GCA_037132135.1 Rhodospirillaceae bacterium | reverse complement strand
GGCCGCTCGCGGAAATCGTCGAAGTCCGGCGGGGAATCTCGGCCGAACTCCGCAAGTTCCTGACTGGCGCCGCCGCCGACCGCGCCAAGGTTACGGCACTCGGCCGGCGCTACGGCGAACTCGACGGCGAACTCGCCTGGCTCTATGCCACCACATTTGCCAAGGTCGCGGCCACCCTCACGCCGGAGCAACGCGCCGCCATCCAGCGGCTCCGGGGCGGCGACGTCCGATCGGCGGCGCCGGCCTACCTTTATTCGGACCCACTGCCCCGGGTGCCTGCGGTCGAGAAGACGGCGTTCTTTTTCCCGCCGCCAGTCGGAAAGTGACGCAGGGACCTGTATGCATTGCCGGAGGCGGGGCCGTCCATCCCATTAGGCGACGCTCAGAAATAAATGCGTCATTGCGATTGGCCCAACCCGTGAGCCTCGGCCAGTGAAGCCCTCCAAGGCGACTCCCTTAATTTTGCGTGTCGCCTTACCTCAATTGCCGAGTTTTTGACCTCCGTCCAGACCACCGAGCCAAATGCGCCTCGGATGTAGCCGCGCCGTCCGGGCTGGTCGCTTCGTTGTCACTTGCATCGCCAACCGCGAGACTCAGGCTAGGCACAACGCCAGGACTGGGGAAGAAACGATGAGAAAGTTGTTTGACGCTGCGGCCAGTGGGGACTTGGGCGAGGTAAAGCGCTTGGTCGCCAAGGGCGCCGACGTGAATGCCGCGAGCGAGGATGGCGACACCCCACTGCACTTAGCGGCCGAACAAGGTCATGTCGCTATCGCCGAGTTCCTGGTCAGCAAGGGCGCTAACGTGAATGCAGTCAGCCAATGGGGCGACGCCCCTCTGCACCGGGCGGCTGGGCTTGGTCATACGGCGATCGCCGAGTTCCTGGCCGACAAGGGCGCCGACGTGAATGCCCCGAACAAATATTGCAACACCCCTCTCCACTGGGCGGCCGAGTTCGGCGATGCCGCCATCGTCGAGTTCCTGGTCGCCATTGGCGCCGACGTCAATGCTGTGAACGATTGGGGGAGCACCCCTCTGCACCGGGCGGCCGAGTTCGGCGATGCCGCCATCGTCGAGTTCCTGGTCGCCAACGGTTCCGACGTGAACGCCGTGAACAAGTGGGGGAGCACCCCTCTGCACCGGGCGGCCGAGTTTGGTCACGCCGCCATCGTCGAGTCCCTGGTCGGCAAGGGCGCCGACATGAATGCTACGAACAATGGCGGCATCACCCCTCTGCACTGGGCGGCCTGGAACGGACATGTCGACGTTGTGGAGTTCCTGGTCACCAAGGGCGCAGACGTCAATGCCGTGAACAATTACGGCAACGCCCCTCTGCACTGGGCGGCCGTAAACGGTCATGCCGCCATCGTCGAGTTCCTGACCTCCGTTCAGAACGCCGAGCCAAATGCGCCTCGGATGTAGCGCCGCCGTCCAGGCTGGTCACAAACCGTCAGGCAAGCTGCTCCATCAGAACCATTTTCCTGACGGCCTTCTGAATCTTCGCAAAAGCACGCTCCTCGATCTGCCGGATGCGCTCGCGGCTGACGCCGTAGAGGCGCGAGAGTTCTTCCAGGGTGGTGGGCTGCTCCCGGAGATGTCGCTCCGTGAAGATATGGCGCTCGCGCTCGTTCAGCGCCTCGATGGCGTCGTTGAGCAGGCGGCGGCGCTTGCCCAACTCCTGGCGCTGCATGAGGCCGACCTCCTGGCTGTCGGACTCGTCAACCAGAGTATCCTGCCACTCCATCTCCGCGTCGGCACGCAGCGGCGCGTTCAAGGAATGATCGGGCGCGCGCAGACGTCGGTTCATGTCGACGACGTCGGCCTCGGGGACGTCGAGCTTCTCGGCGATGGAGCGGACATGCTCGGCTGACAGGTCGCCTTCGTCGATTGCCTGCAACTGGCCCTTCAGCTTGCGCAGGTTGAAGAACAGCTTCTTCTGCGCGGCGGTGGTGCCGATTTTGACCAGCGACCAGGAGTGAAGGATGAATTCCTGGATCGAGGCGCGGATCCACCACATGGCGTAGGTGGCGAGGCGGAACCCGCGGTCGGGGTCGAAGCGCTTCACGGCCTGCATCATCCCGACATTGCCCTCGGAGATGAGTTCGGAGAGTGGCAGTCCATACCCCCGATATCCCATGGCGATCTTCGCGACGAGGCGGAGGTGGCTGGTCACCAACCGATGGGCGGCATCGGCGTCTCCGTGCTCGCGCCATGCCTTGGCCAGCATGTACTCCTCCCCGACGTCCAGCATCGGGAAACGGCGAATTTCCTGAAGATAGCGGGTGAGGTTTCCTTCGTGGCCGATGACAGGAACGGTTGCGACGGCAGCAGCCATAATCATGACCCTCTTTCAGAGCGATCCGAACAGCTTGACGGCCTGTTGGCCCGGTGGAGATGCCGGTCACGCCGCCGACGACCCCTGGAAGGCGATCGTCGGCGCGGTATGTAGGAACGGTCGGTCAAAGCGTCAAGACGGGGCGGTGTAACCGAGTCATGGCCGTGGTCAATGCCACCACCGGCGCGTTGCTGACATCCTTGCCCATCGGGGCGTCCACCGACGCCGCAGCCTACGATCAGGAAACCGAGTTGGCCTTCAGTTCGAACGGAGACGGCAGCATGGACCATGACTGGAAACGACTGTAGGTTCCAGAGCATGGCCCGGACATAGGAACGCAGGCATGTTGATCGATTTCTTTCTCAAGAGCGGTAAACTTGCCGGTGCGGATGACGCCCCGCCGTTCCTGTTCGAGTTCCAGGTCGATGCGGCGAAGCTCGAAAAGACCCGGGGGCCCGCGCTGAAGCTTTTGGCGGCGATTGACGCAAATGTCCGTGGCGGCATTTCCTTCGAGAACGATACCGAGCGAGCCGTCTACCTGATCGGGGACTCAGTCACGAAGAACACGCACTTGCAGAAGGCCGTTCAGAAGGCGATGAGCGCAGTCATCGTCTTCCTGGCAACGGACACAGACGAGCGACGGGAGGACGTGGCCTCAGGCAAGTATGCCCGGATCGGCTTCGTGGTGACGCTGGGAGACATCTGGAGCGCCGAAACAGCGGACTGGAACTCGGCGACACATGGAGGCACCGCTGCCGGGCCGATGATGGCCGGCGGGAAACGGTACCGGGTGCGACGTGTATTGGTCCCAGCCTGATTTGACATCTCTTGGATGGCGGCATGGAGCGCTATTGCTCGTCATCTTCGACGACGAGGACTTCATCCAGGTCATCCCCCACGTCGTCAAGTTCCCGGACGTCCTCGGGTACTTCCTCGTCATCCGCGTCGACGGCTTCCGCGATGTCTGCGGCCGGCGCGGAGTCATCGGCTAGTTCCACGGCTATCTCGTCGCCAGCGACGTCGACGCCGAGACCTTCGAGCCCCGCCAGAGAAATTTTCTTGGGCTTCGTTTCGACCGGCACGGGACGCGCGCGCCGCGATTTCAACGCCGCTTCCGGGTCGCAGACCGTGCCACATGTAGGACAGGTCGGCGGCGACTTAAGAAAATCGTAGTAGCGTCCACTACAACTCTGGCAGATGCGCTTTACACCCCATTCACTTCTGGTCACTGCGGCCACACTTTTTTGTTCGTCTCATAGTATCACGGTAGCCATTTCCGCAGAACACAATAGCGCGGGAGGACATTATTATGGTCAGAGCGCACCTCCCCCTATTCCTACCCCGCCTCAAGGAGGGGCCGGGGACGCACCGATTCCTCGCACGGCTTCCGATGCCGCCTTGCTGACTCCGAGACACATACCCAACTTAGACGAAACTCTGACAGGTGAGGCGTATGACCGGATTTGAAGACTCTCTACGCTGCGGCGGCATATGTGATGCCAAGCCGGACTTTCCGTTTATCATGGCCTTCCAGCCAGTCATCGACCTGGAGGCGAAACGCATTTACGGCTACGAAGCCCTGGTGCGCGGACCGGAAGGCGAGTCCGCCGCCTCGGTGCTGTCCCGTGTGACCGACGACACCCTCTATGCCTTCGACCAAGCGTGCCGGGTCAAGGCAATCGAAACTGCGGCCGGCTTCGGACTGGATCGCCGTCTCAGCATCAACTTCCTTCCTAATGCGGTTTACCATCCCGACGCCTGCCTGCGCCTTACCCTCCAGGCGGCCCGCGAGCATGGCTTTCCCCTCGACCTCATCACCTTCGAGTTCACCGAGAACGAGCGGATTGTCGACCGCGACCACCTCAAAGCCATCATTGCCGCCTACCGACGGCACGGCTTCCAGACCGCATTGGACGACTTCGGCGCCGGTTATGCGGGCTTGGCGTTGCTGGCGGATTTCCAGCCGGACGTCATCAAGATCGATCGGGTTCTCGTCGCCAATGTGGATACCGACAAGCCTCGCCAGGCAATCATCGCGGGAGCGGTGAAGACAGCCGCCATGCTCGGCCTGACCATCGTCGCCGAAGGCGTCGAACGCCGCGAGGAGGTCGAAACCCTGCGGACCATGGGCATCAACCTCTTCCAGGGCTTCCTGTTCGCCCGCCCGACCCTCGGCCATCTTCCGACCGACGACGACATCTGTTGGTGACCGATCAGACGTAGATGACCGCTGGCTGCCGCCGGCGGGAAACCAGCGTGACAGTGTCCAGCAGCCGGTCCACCCGTTCGGTGGTCGGCGGATGCGTCCGAAGCCATTTGTGAGAGATGCTCCTTTCCCGCTGATACCTGTCGATCCGTTCGAGCGCGCGAGCCAGCCCGACGGCGTCTCCGGTCAACCGGGCCGCCCTGAGGTCCGCCGCGAACTCGAGGTTCCGGGACAGCGCAAGATGGAGGACCGCTACGGCGGGCGTCGCCACCGCCAGCATCAGGG
>JBAXPR010000178.1:0-4890 GCA_037132135.1 Rhodospirillaceae bacterium | reverse complement strand
ACTAGCACAATGAGTTAGACCAATGGAGACAACCGGGCTGCATAATTCGGGCTAGGCATCAAATCTATCGCGGTTAGGAAGATGGTCCCGGTTTCTGAAATCCGCACCGAGGGGCTTCAGCTTCGTGCGTCTCCGTCCCCGGCAACCGTTAGCGATTATGCCGAGGCTTTACGAGACGGCGCAGTCTTCCCTCCGGTTACCGTTTTCTTCGATGGTACGGACTATTGGCTGGCAGATGGCCATCATCGTCTTGGCGCGCATGTCGAAGCCAAACTGACCGAGATCAGCGCCACCGTCGAGAGCGGAACCTTTCGAGATGCGCTTTTAGCCGCAGCCGGCGCCAACGCCACGAACGCTCTCAACCGCACCGCTCAAGACAAACGCCACGCCGTTGAGACCCTGCTGCTCGACCCCGAGTGGCGTGCATGGTCGGATCGCGAGATCGCCGACCGGGCGAAGGTGTCTCATCCATTCGTCGCCAAGGTCAGAAGGGAAATGGACGAGGCAGCGGTCAATGGAAACGTTTCCGTTGAGCCCCAGAGCGAACGCTCGTTCGTCAACAAGCACGGCTCTGTCAGCACCCGGCGCGTAACACCAAGCCAACCCAAAAGCGGTTCGATCGTTGGTGATTTCTTGAAGAAGCTCCCCGACGATGTGATCGGCATTGAGTTTGTTAAGCGTGGTCTAAACCCGGAGAACTACCATGCTTAACCGTTTCACACTGAAGCAGTTGGCTAAGGTTGCCGGTCGCCGCCAATCTGATCTGGTGGCGATGGCGTCGTGCAATGATGCCTATCTTGCAGATACTCCGGCTCGGTTGGCTGGTGCAGAATGGTTCGCCGAACTGTTCAGCAAGTTCC
The DNA here is from genome assembly GCA_037132135.1 of Rhodospirillaceae bacterium. GTDB lineage: Bacteria > Pseudomonadota > Alphaproteobacteria > Azospirillales > Azospirillaceae > BOG-933. Next base: position 4,030 of record JBAXPR010000178.1, on the reverse strand, counting down.
ATCTTGGAATGGGCGTCCATCTTCGTCAAATCCACTACAAGATTGTCTCCCAAGCCAACCCGGTGAAAAAGCCGGATGGCTCTGATTACGAGAATACTGAGAAGTGCTGGAAGTATCTCGTCAACGCGAGTCGTGATGCTCGCTTTCAAGACTTGGTTCCCACGGGATGCTTCGTTGACCGGCGCAACCCTGACCCAATCATCAATGCTGAAAAAATGGTCCTGCCTTCGACCGATGCTGATAGGGGTGGTCTGCACTATGAGGAGATAGAAGAAGAGTTTCCTTGGCTCCCAAGCTACAACGTGACTGTCGGTAAGGCATCGTCGTTTTGCCCATATCTAATAGAGATTTGGGCCGAAAAAACCACCATGAACTCTATCCTTGAGCCGCTGTGCAGAAGCAGAGGGATCAACCTTATTACCGGTATGGGTGAGATGTCTGAGACGGCAACTCGCCTTCTTATCGAGCGGGCTATCAGCTCACAAAAGCCGGTTCGGATATTCTACATCTCCGACTTCGACCCGGCAGGCCGCTCGATGCCGCTTGCCGTATCTCGGCGCAGCCAGTTCATGATTGATAAGCTTGGCATTGATGTCGACTTCAAGCTTATCCCGCTCGTGCTGACACATGAACAGTGCATCGAGCTTAAGCTTCCTCGGACTCCTATCAAAGATACTGAAAAGCGCGGAACGAAGTTTGAGAAGCGATTTGGTGTCGGCGCTACAGAACTAGACGCACTCGAAGCTTTGCATCCTGAAAAGCTAAAGCAAATCGTTATCGCGGCGATCAACCGTTACTCGGACCCTGAATACAGTCGGTTGCTTGATTCAGCCTGCATGGAATATCGACATCGGCTGTGGAATGTTGAGGGTTTGCTTTCCGACGTGTTTGGCGATGTTATCGAAGAGCTAAAAGGGGAAAGGGCAGCGTTTGTAAAGCAGTATGCCGCTTTCTATGAGAAGGCCACTGGTGCTTTTGAGAACATGCGCGAGTGGCTGTGTATGACTGACAGCTATCCGGGTGACTTCGTGCCGCCGGCACATCGGCCTGCTAACGAGTTCTCTGATGAGCAAGTCCTGTTTGATAGCAAACGAGACTATCTGACGCAGGCTGATGCCTACAATACTTTCAAGAATGGCATTGATGACGAAGATTTGGAGGCAGTGTCATGAGTTCATACCGCAACTACTCTGCCATGTCCGACCGCGACGTGAACCCTCAGTTCCGCCGCCGTTGGATCGAACCCACCACCCGAAACGAGAACCGCCGCCCGGTGTACCAGACCAGGGCGGCGGAACCATTCGCAAGGCTGTCTATCGAACTGCTGACCGACGCGCGTCGTAACCGCGCTGCAGCATAACCTAGGAGACCACCATGAACTCTATGCAGCATCCTATCAGGACGATCCAGTTTTTGCCAGTGCCGAACGCGCTGTTCGTTGTCTTGCCTCGCGGGAGCGTGGACGAGAACCCGATCGCCGTCGTCTCCAGTCGTCAGCATGCGCTGGCACTGGCGCGGGGCGCCAACGAGAATCCGGGGGCGGATTTCATCGTCAAAGGCGTTCTTCCCAACCAGAAGCTGACGCCTCGGAAAGACAAAGTGGACGCCGCGTTACTGAACGCAGCCGAAAGCATCTTTGATGTGAAACTCGAAGGCGTCGAGGTGGCGTCATGAGCAACGATCATACCTATGGCGCCATCGCCCCGCTGCTGCTGGCCGGTGGCTACGAGCCAATCCCGATCACACTGCCAACCGACCGCGCGGATTGGATCAAATCGCCCGGCAAACAGCCATCAACCCGCAAGTGGCAGGCTCCGAATGAGGCCAACCGTCGTGTGTGGCTGCGCGACCATCAGGATAAGGGTGTTGGCCTGCTGACGCGCATATTGCCGGCATGCGACGCTGACTTCACCGACCCCTCCGTCGTCGGGATGATCGAGGCCATTGCCCGGCGGATACTCGGCGACACACCTCTCCGGCGGGTTGGCAAGGCCCCCAAGGTGTTACTCCCCTACAGAGCCGACACCCCGTTCAAGAAGATGAGCACCCCGTTTTTGTTGCCACCCGGCGCCGCTGACGATGCCGGAGGGCAGCGCGTCGAGATGCTATGTGATCGCCAGCAATTCGTCGCTTTCGGCGTTCACCCCGGCACCGGCAAACCCTACTACTACACCGGCGCCTCGCCTCTGGAGGTGCCGACGTACCAGTTGCCGACCATCACCGAGGCGCAGGCGCGGGCGTTTGTCGAGGCCGTCGAGGGTGAAATCTACCCTGACCTTCTTGCCGCTGGCTGGCGCTTCAAGGACGAACCAAGGGAGGCCCGGAAGGCAAAGGCTCGGGTTGAGACCCCCCGCCAAAATCGAGAGCATGTCAGCGCCGCAGATGACCCCTTCGGCCCCCTGAAGTCCGCAGCCATGAGCCGGTTGGCGGATTGGGTGCCTGTCATGATTGCTGGCGCTGTCGCCAGTGGTGAAGGCTATCGCTGCGTTGCTAAATGGCGGAACTGCGAGAATCCGAACGTTGGCATTCATCCCACCGGCATCATGGATTTCGGCGGAGATGAGGGTCTGTCGCCGATTGATCTGGTGATGAAATCCCGAGGGCTGACATTCATTGAGGCGGCCCGCGAGCTGGCTTGGCGCCTCAACGTGCCGATGCCCGAGATAAAGCACGCAGCGGCCGAGGGTGAGTATTGCGCTATGCCTGTGTGCGCCCCAGCACCGGCCCGGCTTCCTGCTGGGCTGACCGGTGCCCGCCTTGAAAGGTACGCTGCCGCCGCGTTGAGGAAAGCTGCGGACAAAGTGGTTGGTGCCCCGGAGGTGGGCCGCGCATCCGTTCTCTCCGTCGCCACTTGGAGCATGTCGAGGAAGTTTCTGCAGGTACTCGGCCCGCAGAAGATCGCCGACGCTATGGCCGCCGCCGGAATGGCATCGGGGATCGAACGCAGGGATATCACCCGAGCCATTGAAAGTGGTCTTCGCGCCGGAGGTGTCCAATGAGTGCCGCCCGCGCCTATGCCGAGGCCGCCGCTGATCAGGCCGCTAACGACCGCTCCGATACCTGGGCACCGCCCCAGCCTATCGCTTCGAAGTCCGCACCGATGCCGTACCCTGTCGATGCGCTGCCGGAGATGATCCGTGCGGCGATTACAGAGGTGCAAGGGTTCGTTCAATCCCCGGTAGCCATGGTTGCGTCGTCGGCTCTCGGCGTCGCTTCGGTGGCCTGCCAAGGGCTGGTTGATATCCGGCGCACCGAAGGACTAAGCGGCCCTGTTTCCCTATCTCTGTTGGGGATCGCCGACAGTGGCGAGCGGAAGACCTCGGGCGATGGCCACTTCAAGAGGCCATTGACGGAATATGAGCGGGAACGCCTTGAGTTTACTAGCCCTCAAATCGAGAACCACAAGGCCGACTCAGCTATATGGAAATCCAAACAGGAGGCCCTTCATGAAAAGCTGAAAGCCAACATAAAGACAGGTAAAGACACAAAAGTCATTGAAGCTGATCTCCGTGATCTAGAGATGAATAAGCCGACCAAGCCTAGGGTTCCGTGTATTGTCCGTACCGACGATACACCGGAGAACTTGGCTTATTCGCTTATGCATGAATGGCCGTCCGCTGGCGTCATGTCTTCAGAGGCCGGGCTCGTCTTCGGTGGCCACGCCATGGGCGAAAACAGCATCATGCGCAATCTGTCTTTGCTCAACCTTCTGTGGGATGGTGGCGAGCACAACATCGGGCGGAGGACTTCGGCATCATTCAAGCTCCATGGTGCGCGTCTGTCCGTTTCTCTCCAGGTCCAGGAGGCAACACTCCGTGATTTCTTCGGCCGGTCGGGCAATCTGGCGCGCGGCATCGGGTTCTTTGCCCGGTTCCTGATCTACTGGCCTGAATCGACGCAGGGAACTCGCTGGTTCAGGGAGGCGCCGATATCTTGGCCGGCACTATCGGAGTTTAACAGGCTGGTGCGGAGTATCCTTGATAGTCCCCTTTTCAGGTCCAAACCCCCGCCTTCAGGCGGGAAAGGCTTC
>JBAXPR010000177.1:0-4961 GCA_037132135.1 Rhodospirillaceae bacterium | reverse complement strand
TGCCAGAGCAGCGCAGGCGCCAGCATGAAGGCCACCGGTTTTTGAGATTTCACGGTAGCGGATATAGCGGGAGGGCTTGGTAAGGGCCGATGGCGCCATCGTCATATCGATGTCGGCAACGCCGGCAAGGCAGCGCCGAAGCGTTTCCGCATCGTCAGAGACGACGGCGGCCGAACTCGCGGGCGAGGGAGTGACCTGGGCGGGTTCAACCCGCCGTGCCCGCTTCTCCAGCCATTTCGACAGGATGACTTGCAGCAGGGCAGGGCGAATTGGCTTGCTGATGAAATCATCCATCCCGGCGGCAAGGCAGCGATCGCGATCATCGTTGAAGGCGTTGGCGGTGAGGGCAATGATCGGCGTCTCGGCATAGCCGGGCAGGCCCCTGATGGCCCTGGTCGCGGCAATACCGTCCATCACCGGCATCTGCATGTCCATCAGGACCAGATCGTAGTTCAACTCGCCCGCCATCCGCACCGCGGCTTCACCGTTTTCCGCCATGTCGACGGCCAGGTGGGCTTCGTCGAGCATGTCCTGAAGCACCTCCCGGTTCAGGGCCACGTCCTCGGCAACGAGCAGGCGGGCATTCTTAAAGTGCAGCAGCGGCCGGCAGGGACCATCATCGAGCCGCCGATTGATGCCGCTGTTTTCTGCGGCCGGTTGCAGGAGCGCCGTGAACCAGAAACGGCTGCCTCTCCTGGGCACACTGTCGACGCCGACCTCGCCGCCCATCAGTTTTGCCAGTTGCTTGGTCAGGGCCAACCCCAATCCGGTACCGCCAAAGCGCCGTGTCGTGGTCTTGTCGGCTTGCTCGAAGGCGCCAAACAGCCGGGGGATCGCCTCGGCCTCGATGCCGATCCCGGCATCCTCGACCTCGAAACGCAGGAGAACGCCCGCCTCGTCCCATCTCTGCAGGACCGCGCGGACAGTCACAGTCCCGGTCTCGGTGAATTTGATCGCATTGCAGACGTAATTGATCAGGCACTGACTGATGCGCAGCGAATCGCCCTGCAACGGGTCGGGGATGGCGTCTCCAATATCCACGGCCAGGGTCAGGCCCTTACATTCGGCTTGAGGCGAAAGCTGAAACACCACACCATCGAACAGCCGAGACAAGCTAAGCACATCGAAATGGAGCGACAGCTTACCGGCTTCGATCTTTGAAATATCCAGAATGTTATCGATGATGCCGAGCAGATGGTTGGCAGTCAGATCGATTTTATCCAGCTTGTCGCTCTGAACCGGATCGCTGACCAGACGGCGCAGGCTGTGGGTGAGGCCGATGATGCCATTCATCGGAGTCCGGATCTCGTGGCTCATGCTGGCCAAAAATTCGCTTTTCGAGCGATTGGCCTCCTGGGCAGCCAGTTCCGCCGCCTTCGCCTCCGAAACGACCGTTGCGTCCACCAGGGCAAGCTCCAGGTCGGCCACCAACTGGCTTTGACGGGCACTTGCCGCCTCGCGCTCTCCGCGGGCCAGATCAACCTGATAGAGGACGGCCTCCAGCAGCCAGCCTCGAAAGACCTTGGCCGTCTCGATGTCGGCCTCATCCCAGAGTTCGGACTGGAATCTTACCTCTTGCTGCCAGGTCTCGAACGACTTGCGTGGCGTCAGCCTGACCCCCAGCGGTCCGACTGTGACCGCCTTCTCGGGGTCTCCCGCCCAGCTGACGGTACTGACCAGTTCGGGACGGAACCAAAGCACATAGTCTGAGGGCATACGTGACAGTGCGACGGCGAGCAGACCGCTGGCTGTGGCGCTGTAGGGAGCCGCCGGAGGAAAGTCCAGACCAAGCTGATGGCTGGATACCACCGGCTTTGCCAGACCCTTGAGCCAGGCTGCCAGTTCGGCGATGACGTTAGCAGGAGGTGTGATCCCGGCGGTGTGGAGTTTACCCCCCATTAGCACCGCGATGCCATCAGCCGGAATGAGCCTGAGCAGATGGCTCTCGCCGGCCACCAGCTCTGTTCCGATGCACTCGGCGCGGGTTAAGCGGACGGCGAGGTCCTCCTGGAGGTGACCCGCCTGAAGACGCCGAAAACTCTTGCCGGCCTCGATCTTGGCTTCGAGATGGAGGGAGAAAATTTGCGCAAAGAGCTTGCTCGCCACCCGGAGGTCGAGCGCCAGAAAGCGCGGGCTGTAATTGTGGCACGCGAACAGGCCCCACAAGCGGCCCTTGAGCATAATGGAGACCGACATTGAAGCCGCCACCCCCATGTTGCGCAGGTATTCGAGATGAATGGGTGAAACACTGCGCAAGCAGCACAGGCTCATGTCGAACGGCCCGCTGTTGGCGGCTGCTTTTGGTTCAATCGGTGCCGGGACGTAATTGATATCTGGAATCAAACGAAGCCAGTTGCGCCGATAGAGTTCCCGGGCTTGTTGAGGGATATCAGAGGCCGGATAGCGGAGGCCGAGGAACGCTTCAAGTCCGCAAGCCTTGTCCTCGGCGATCACCGCGCCACTGTCATCGCCCAGAAACTGATACACCGTCACCCGGTCGAAGCCGTTGACGGCGCGCAGCTGTGTCGCGGCGGTGCGGCAGAGTTCATTCAGGTCGTTGGCTGACTGAAGCGACGAGACCATCAACTCGATCTGGGCCAAGGGATCGCTGCCGCTGATGGCGCCGCGCCGCGCCGGCTCCAACTCGATGATGCCGAACTCACCATTGGCATGGATGGATGCGTCGAGCGGAAACGGGCCGGAGCGCGGGGTCAGACCAAAGAGAACGTAAGGCGCGACCGTGTTGGACGGACTGCGCAGCCGTTCTGTGATGGGTGCCAGCACCTGCTCCTCGAACAGGTTGTAGAGCGAGAGTTGTGGCATCCGGTGCGCGTTGACCCCGAGCAGGAAATGGGTGTCGCCGGCCGAGTGCCTGATATTGAAATCCCGCCGGTCGACGACCAGCAGGACGCCGTGGGGCTGAATTGACCCTGGGATGTGAATGGGCTCCCGGTCGCAGGATGTGAGGTCAGCTTCACCGAAAGAGACGTCTGCCGTGGTCATGCGTGCGGTCCTTGCAACCTGTGTTCGATGAACCGGGGGGCGGTCCTGACCGGAGTGCGGCCTTAGGGACCACAATGGGACGGCGGCTCAGCGGGAAACGTGGCCGAGCCCTTTAAGACGTCCGCAGCGGCCAGGGTCGCGTCCAGGGCTGTGGTCACCTCGCCGACCAGCGCCGGCAAAGCCTGGAGGGCGATTTCGAGGTCACCCAGCGCCTTAAAGAGGGGGTAGGCCGCCAACTGGCCTGCGGCCCCCTTCAGGGCGTGAGCACAGTTATCAGCAAGCTCCAGCCGCTCCCGGTCGACAAGGCCCGCGATCTCAGCGCCGGCCTTGCCAAAGCTGTCGCGGAAGACCTCGAGCAACCGCCGCGCCAGAGTGCGGTTGCCATCGAGGTTTTCCAGGAGATCCTTGACGACGATCGGTGGAACGGCGCTCGCGGCCGTCCCCTCCCGAGAGCCGGGACCGGTGTCTGTGACTGGTTGCCCGGCCTCGGGATGCCCCTCGGACGGTTGGCGTGGCCGGCAGGGACTGTCATCCCTTAGCCAACGCGACACCATGGCGAGCAGGTTTTCGGCGTGAAGCGGCTTGCCGAGAAAATCATCCATGCCGGCCCCGAGGCAGCGTTCCCGGTCTTCCTTGAAGGCATTGGCGGTGAGGGCGATGATCGGTGTCGCGGCGTACCCCGGAAGCTGCCGGATCGCCCGGGTTGCCGCCAAGCCATCCAGGACCGGCATCTGCATGTCCATCAGGATCAGGTCATAAGCGAAGGCGCCGGCCCTCTGCACCGCGACCGCGCCGTTCTCGGCCATGTCGGCCGCTATCCCGGCGTCATCCAGCATATCCTGGAGCACTTCGCGGTTAAGCGCCACGTCCTCAACAACCAGCAGTCGGAGGGCCGTGAAATCCACCATTGTCTTCGCAGTTCCCCCCGGAACCGGGGCGTCCGCTTTCTCGCCCCCAGAAGCCTGTTGCAGAAGCGCAGTGAACCAGAAGCAACTGCCCTCGTCCGGCGTACTGATCACCCCGACATCGCCACCCATGAGGTTGGCGAGTTCCCTGGTAAACGCCAGCCCAAGGCCAGTGCCGCCAAACCGCCGGGTTGTCGATTGATCGGCCTGAACAAAGGATGAAAACAGGCGGGGCAGGACATCGGGGGCGATGCCGATTCCGGTATCCTCGGTCTCGAAGCGTATCAGGAGCCCGCTGCCGATCCGCCGGTCGAGACGCACGCGCAGGGTTACCACACCGGCAGCCGTAAATTTGACCGCGTTACCGCCATAATTGATCAGGCATTGACAAAGCCGCTGCCGGTCGCCGAGCAGCCAGTCGGGGACATCGGACGCGACCTCGACCCGAACCTCCAGACCCTTGGCATCCGCATGGGGCAACACTTGATCCAGGACATTCGAGACCATGGCGTGAAGGCTGAAAGGCCGGCTGTCGATCTCCAGTTTGCCGGCTTCGATCTTCGACAAGTCCAGAATATCGCTGATGATGCCAAGAAGATGATCAGCGGCACAATTAATCTTATCCAACTTGTCGGAATCCGCAGGACTCCATGCGGATCGGCGTAGACTATTGGCGAATCCGACGATAACATTCATCGGCGTCCGAATTTCATGGCTCATGTTGGAGATGAAAGCGCTCTTGAAACGGCTGGCCTCCTGAGCCGCCTGCTCGGCCGCCCTGATCGCGGTGATTTCGTGGCCGATCCCGAGAACACCGTAAATGTTCCCTCTGATGTCAAATACAGGCGTCTTGACGGTTTCAAGCAAGGCTCTGTGACCATCGGACGCAAAGGTGACCCACTCTTCATTAGATGTGGGCCTTCCAGCAGAAATTGCTTTCTTGTCATTAGCGATCACAAAATCAGCAAAATCGCCATCAACAATATCATAATCAGATTTTCCGTAATTACCCACCCACCCCTTGGGGTTCAGCTCGCGGGTCACTCAATGGGT
>JBAXPR010000176.1:0-5057 GCA_037132135.1 Rhodospirillaceae bacterium | reverse complement strand
ATCCCGGCAGCAAACGCAAGCCTTTTCGGCTACCCAATGAGTCGGGGTATACATAAAATTATTTATTTTATGCGGCGATTCTGTCACATCGCGGCAATTCCGTGTCTTGCCCCTTGCCAAGCCCGGCAGCCGACGATATGTCGGCAAGATGGATGGAATTCGTCTCAAGGCGAAAGCGCTCGGGGCGCTCGCACGCAGAACGGTTCGGGGAGTGGCAACGGCGGCTCTGCTGTGCGGGGCGGTCGCGCCCGAAGCCTCGGTGCAGCGGCCCGCGTCGGCCGGTGCCAGCGCGGCGGTTCAGCCGCCGCTGCCTGCGATTCCCATCCCCTCGGACCGCGCTCCCGGCGACGGCATCGCCGCCGACGACGATCTGGCGCCGCCGCGCGCCCTCGGACCGTTGCGCAGCAGCGTCACCCTCCTTGAATCCGATCTGCCCGAGTTGCGCGGCATCCGCCTCGCCGACGACGACGCCCGCCGCTACCGCCAGATCTTCGCGCTCCAGGCCCATGCCGCCTGGGACGACGCCGACACCGAGATCGGCGCCCTCCACGACCGGCGGTTGGTCGGCCAGGTGCTGCGCCAGCGCTATCTCCATGCCGGCTCGGCCCGGGTCAGCTACGACGCCCTTCGCGCCTGGCTGAAGCGCTACGGCGATCAGGCCGGGGCCGAGCGCATCCGCACCCTCGCCGAGGCCCGCCAGCCCAAGGGCGCACCGCGGCCGCCCGAGCCGGTGGATACCGACCGGCTCGACGGCGATCTCGAGGTCCAGGCGACCTGGGGTGCCGGGGTGGCACCGCGTTCGCGCTCGACCATGGGCCGGACCTCCGACGGCCCGGCGGCCGAGCGGATCGAAAACTACCTTCACGCCGGCCGGCTTTCGGCGGCGCTGCGGGTGCTGCGCGATGATGGCGCGATGCGCGGCGCTTCGGACGCCGAATATGATTCTCTGCGCGCCCGCATCGCCGCCGCGCTCTTTTACAATGGCGACACCAGCACGGCGCGCACCCTCGCCGAAGCCAGCGCCGCCCGTTCGGGCGAGGCGGTGCCGGGAGCCCACTGGATCGCCGGGCTGGCCGCGTGGCGCAACGGCGACATCGAGACCGCGGGCCGTCACTTCACGGCGATGGCCGCGACCTCTCTGACCCCCTGGGAGGCCGCCGCCGCCGCCTATTGGGCCGGGCGCGCCGAAAGCCGGCTCGGCCACGCCGAAACCGCCGAGGTCTGGCTCGAACGCGCCGCCCGCTACGACCGCACCTTTTACGGCCTGATCGCCGGCCGCACGCTCGGCCGCAGCACCGTCTTCCAATGGCAGGTGCCGGCTCTGACCACCGGCCACCTCGCCGCCATCGCCCGCTCGGGTGCGGGCGCCCGGGCGCTGGCACTGCTCCAGATCGGCCAGAGCGATCTTGCGGAACAGGAACTCCGCCGCATCCATCCCCGCGACAACGCCGTGCTGGCCGAGGCGCTGGTCGCCCTGGCCGACGATGCCGGGCTGCCGGCGCTGGCGCTCCAGGTCGGCAACGCCGTCGCCGCCCCCGAGGGCCGGACCTACGATGCCGCGCTCTATCCCCTGCCCCACTGGGCGCCGGCCGAGGGCTTTACCCTCGACCGCGCCCTGCTGTTCGCGATCATGCGTCAGGAGTCGCGCTTCGAGCCCCGGCTGATCAGCCATGCCGGCGCTACCGGGGTGATGCAGATCATGCCCGAGACCGCCCACGACGTCGCGGGTGACGGCGCCGACTACGAAGGCACCGACCGCCGCCGCCTCTTCGACCCGCAATGGAACCTGTCGCTGGGCCAGCGCTATCTCGCCAGCCTGATGACCAGCCCCCAGGTCGCCGGCAACCTCGCCCATCTGACCGCCGCCTATAACGCCGGGCCGTCGAATCTGGTGCGCTGGCGCCGCGACCTTGAAGAGGTCGCGGATCCGCTGCTGTTCATCGAAAGCATCCCGATGCGCGAAACCCGCGACTATGTGCGCAAGGTGCTGACCAACTACTGGATCTACGAAACCCGGCTCGGCCAGCGCACCGCCACGCTCGATGCTCTGGCCACCGGCGGCTGGCCGGTCTACAGCCCGGCCGCCGAGCAGACGACCCAATTGGCCGATCGTGTCGGAAACTGAGCGCCCGGCCCGACCGCCCGGCCGGGACCGCCAGCAACCACCGCCGCCCGTCACCGCCGAACGCCTGGAGCGGGCGGCTCTCCTCTATCTTGAACGCTTCTCGGCCTCGGCGGCCAGCCTGCGCCGGGTGCTGGCGCGGCGGGTCGAGCGCTCGGCCCGCGACCACGGCTCGGACCCGGCCGAGGGCGCGGGCTGGATCGAGGCGCTGATCCTGCGCTATCGGCAAAGCGGTCTGCTCGACGATGCGGTGTATGCCGAGGCCAAGGCCGGCAGCCTGCGCAGGCGGGGCGCTTCGGCACGGGCGATTCGCGACCGGCTGGCAGCCAAGGGAGTCGACACGGGCATCGCCGCCGCCGCGCTCGCCCGCACCGACCAGGATAGCGGCCACGCCGAGTCGGCCGAGGACACGGCGGCACTGGCGCTGGCCCGGCGGCGCCGGCTGGGGCCGTTCCGCCCCGAGGCGCGGCGCGCCGAACAGCGCAGCCGGGATCTGGCAGCGCTCGGCCGCGCCGGGTTCAGCTATGAAACCGCGCGGCGGGTGATCGACGCAAAATTCGAACCGGAAGAGCCCTGACTTCAGGCCGCCGCAGTCTGGGCGGCTTCGATCGCCTTGGCGATCTGACGCTTGAGGCGCCGGGCGTCGAGGCTCAGCACCGCATCCTTTGAGTCGAGCAGGAAGGTGTCGAGGCCGCCGCGGTGCTCGATCGAGCGGATGGCGTTGGTGGAGAGGCGCAAACGCACCGACCGTCCGAGGGCATCGCTCAACAGCGAGGTTTCCTGGAGGTTGGGCTGGAAACGCCGACGGTTCTTGTTGTTGGCGTGGCTGACGTTGTTGCCAAACTGCGTGCCCTTGCCAGTCACTTCGCACCGACGTGCCATCGGACGGTCCTCTTGAAAAAGCCGATCAAAACAAAACCCGCCACCGAACGGCGACCGGTCGGCGTGAGGCGCGTCTTGTAATCCGCGCCGGCGCCCGCCGTCAAGTCTTGCGTGATCGCGCGGGGGCGTTATGGTCGCCCGATCGCCTTCGCAACACGAGATACGCCATGGTCACGGTCCTGCTCGCGCTCGGCAGCAATCTCGGCGACCGCGCCGGTCAGCTCGGACTCGCGGTGACGGCGCTGGAGGAAACGCTGCGGCTCACCGCGGTCTCGGCACTTTACGAAACCGCGCCGATGTATGTGCTCGACCAGCCGCCCTTCCTCAACCTGGCGCTGGCCGCCGAGACCACGCTGGCGCCACTGGATCTGCTGGCCCTGACCGGCGCCCTTGAGACCCGGCTCGGCCGCCGGCCCGGCCGCCGCTTCGGGCCGCGGCTGGTCGATATCGACATTCTGTTTTACGGTGACGCCGTGGTCGCCCTGCCCGAGCTGGAGATTCCCCATCCGCGCCTGACCGAGCGTGCCTTCGTGCTGGCGCCGCTGGCCGAAATCGCCCCCGGCTTCCGCCACCCGCTGCTCGGGCGCAGCATCGCCGAGTTGCTGGCGGCCCTGCCCGATGACGGTGGCGTTTGCAGGCGTTTCTCCGTATTGTCCCGCGCCACAGCCCAACCCTGAGTGCGCGAGGACCGTTCCGGTGGCCGATTCCCTTCCTGCCGTCTACCGGATTTTTCTCCGCGACCTCGTGGTCCGGCTGTCGATCGGCGTTCACGAGCACGAACACCGCCGGCCCCAGCAGGTCCGGCTCACTGTCGATCTGACGGTCCGCCACCCCGGCCCCGGCTTTCGCGACGAGATCGCCGCGGTCCTCTCCTATGAGAGTCTGGTCGAAGGCATTCGCCGGGTCGCCGCCGATGGTCACATCAAACTGATCGAGACGCTGGCCGAGCGCATCGCCGACCTTTCGCTGGCCGACCCCCGGGTGCTGGTGGCCGAGGTCCGGGCGGAAAAACTCGAAGTCTTCGCCGACGCCGCCTCGGTCGGCGTGGTCATTACCAAGGGCCGTTGACCCCCCCTGCGGTTCGGCGCGGGAAAAATCACCGGCCATGCCGGCCCCGGCCAAAAGACCAAACCCGACAGAACGTTCGGCGGCCGGTGCGCGGCCGGAAAGAGACACGTCGCCGATCGCGGCGTGTTCGACCGGATTTTCCGTCGCCATCGCTGAGGCCGGGAAATTTGTCGCGACGCGGACTGGGAGGTTGTCATGGCGAGGCCGGGGCACAATGTCTGCTCTGACCTGCCGGTGCTGGCGGATGGAGCGTTCGGCTGCGCGGAGAGGGTTCGGGTCGCGCTTGCCAATGACCTGACGCTGCTGCAAGAAGGGGGGCTCTTCCAGACCAACAGGGAACCCAGGGGCATGCTCCTCCGCTACTCGGTCCTTCCCGGTTTCGGTCTGACGCTCGGGCTCGCTCTGACCTGGCTGAGCCTGATCGTGCTGATCCCCCTGTCGGCACTGGCCATCCACGCCAGCGGGCTGGGCTGGAGCGGCTTCTGGCACGAGGTGCTGACGCCCCGGGTGCTGGCCGCGTTCCAGGTCAGCTTCACCACCGCGCTGGCTGCGGCCTTGATCAACGTCGTGTTCGGGCTGCTGGTGGCCTGGGTGCTGGTGCGCTACCGCTTTCCCGGCCAGAAGCTGGTCGACGCGCTGGTGGATCTGCCCTTCGCCCTGCCGACCGCGGTCGCCGGCATCGCGCTGACCTCGCTCTATGCCACCAATGGCTGGATCGGCTCGATCCTCGCCGAGTGGGGCATCCGGGTCGCCTTCACGCCGCTCGGCATCGTGGTTGCCCTGACCTTCATCGGCCTGCCCTTTGTCGTCCGCACCGTCGAGCCGGTGCTCCAGGACCTGCCACCCGAGGAGGAGGAAGCGGCGCTGAGTCTCGGCGCCAGCCGCTGGCAGACCTTCACCCGGGTGATTCTGCCCGCCCTGACCCCGGCTCTGCTCACCGGCTTCGCCCTGGCCTTCGCCCGCGGCCTCGGCGAGTACGGCTCGG
>JBAXPR010000175.1:0-5263 GCA_037132135.1 Rhodospirillaceae bacterium | reverse complement strand
GCAGAGGAATCATAATCCTTGTGTCGGGGGTTCAAATCCCTCCTCCGCTACCAATCAAACAAGGGGCTTAGCCGGAAGCGGCTAGGCCCCTTGGCGTTCTCAGGTAGCGGACAGGTCGCAGGGCCCACCTGTCAAGGGCGCCACCGGGTCATGGAACCCGGCGCCGATCGTCCGTCAGCCGTCGTTCGCTTTCGATGCGGCCACTGCGGCTCCCCGGGTGGAACGGGCCGGCCTTTTCCGGCGTGTTGCCGGGGGCTATAGTCGCACCGATCCGGGGCCGCGGCAGTGCCGCGGCGGTGAAACGTCCCGAGGGCACCCGCATGGCGTCTCCACACAAACTGTTCGTCAAGGCCTGTGAAAGCCACAGGGCGGGCCGTCTGGACGAGGCCGGCCAACTCTACCGCAAGGTGCTGGCGCTCGACGGCCGGCATTTTGACAGCCTGCATCTGCTGGGATTGATCCTGTTGCAGCAGGGGCGCTACGAGAGCGCCTGTGACCTCTTTGGGCGGGCCCTGGCCCTCAAGGACCAGACCGCAGATATTCACCTGAGTTTGGGCCTTGCGCTCCATCGCCTGAACCGGGTTGACGAAGCGATCGGGCGGTTTCAGCGCGCGCTGGCGCTCAAGCCCGACGCGGCCGAGGCCCACGACCACCTCAGCGCCAGCTTTCTAAGCCTGGGGCGTTGGGATGAGGCCGAAGCCTCGGCCCGGCGCGCGCTGGCCTTGAAGGCCGATGTCGCCGGGGGCCACAATCATCTCGGGATGGCTCTGCTCGGCCAGGGCCGGTTGGAGGAGGCCGAGGCCAGTTGCCGGCGCGGGCTCCGCCTCACGCCTGAGGATGCCGACGCCCACCGGACCCTGGGCGACATCCTCCAGGGCCTGGGCCGGTTGGGCGAGGCGGTGGCCTGCTACCGGCAGGCGCTGGCCCTGACGCCCGACGATCCCCGGTGCCACAACAATCTGAGCGCCGCCCTGCTCGGCCTCGACCGCCTGGAAGACGCCGAAGCCAGCGCCCGCACGGCGCTCGCGCTCAAGCCCGAACTGGCCGAAGCCCGAAGCAATCTGGCCAATGGCCTCCAGGGCCTGGGGCGGTGGGACGAAGCCCTGGTCCTGGCGCTGGCGGCCGTGGCGGCGGCGGAGACGGATCAAAGCCGGGCGCTGTTCGCCCGTGCCTTCAAAGGCGCCGATGGCGCCCCCGGCGCCCCGCTGCCGGGCCTGCCCGAAATGGCGGCGCGCGCCGTCAGCGAGGGCTGGGGCCGGCCCAAGGACTTGGCCCGCGCCAGCCTGGCGCTGCTCCGGCGCAACCCGGCAGTGCGGGCCGGCCTGGAACCGGTAACGGCGGGGGATTCCGAGGATGCGCCGGCCAGCCCCGGGGACTGGGCGGTCCTGGGCCGGGACCGGTTGCTGCTGACCATGCTTCGGTCCGGTCCGATTCCGGAGCCGGCGCTGGAGCGGTTTCTCACCGCCGGGCGCCGGGCGATGCTGGCGCTGGCCGAGCGCGCCACCATGATCGAAGACGACGCGCTCGGCTTCTGTTGTGCCCTCGCCGCCCAGTGCTTCATTACTGAATATCTGTTCTCCCGGACCGATGCCGAGGCGGCGCGGGCCGACCGGCTCCGTGAGGGCCTTTCCGCCGCCCTTGCGGCCGGGGCGCCGGTGGCGCCGGTGGTGGTGGCAACCGCCGCGGCCTATGGGCCGCTCCACGGCCTGGCCGGGGCCGGACTGCTGGCGGCCCGCTCCTGGCCGGACCCGCTGCGGGCGCTGCTGATTCAGACGATCGACGAGCCCGGGGCGGAGGCGGCGCTACGCGCCGCCATTCCGAGTTTGACCGCGATCGGAGACGGGGTTTCCCGACAGGTCAAGGCCCAGTACGAGGACTCGCCCTACCCGCGCTGGACGGTTCCGGGGCTGGTCGACCCGCCGCAGCCGCTCGATCTTCATGTCCGCCGGCGCTGCCCGCGGGTTGCGTTTCACGGCAGTGGCCGGGGCCGCGCCATCGACATCCTGATCGCCGGTTGCGGCACCGGCCAGCATTCGATCGAAACCGCCCGCAGCTTTCCTGAGGCCCGCATCCTCGCGATCGACCTCAGCCGGGCCAGCCTGGGCTATGCGGCGCGCAAGACCGGGGAACTGGGGATCACCGGCATCGCGTACGCCGAGGCCGATCTGCTGCGACTCGGCAGCCTCGACCGCCGCTTCGATCTCATCGAGTCCGTCGGCGTTCTGCACCATTTGGAGGACCCGATGACCGGCTGGCGGATTCTGCTCGGCCTACTGCGGCCGGGCGGCTTCATGCGGCTGGGATTCTATAGCGAGATCGCGCGCCGCAGTGTGGTCGCGGCCCGCGCCTTCATCGCCCGCCGGGGCTATGGCCGAAGCGCCGATGACATCCGGCGCTGCCGTCAGGAGATGATGGCCGACCGTGGCCGCTGGGACGAGCTGATGCGCTCCAGCGATTTTTACAGCCTGAGCGACTGCCGGGACCTGCTGTTTCACGTTCAGGAGCATCGGCTGACCCTGGATCAGATTGGCCGCTTTATCGCCGACCAGGGCTTGGCGTTCCTCGGCTTCGATGCCGAAGCCGCGCTGATCCGGCACTACCGCCAGCGCTTCCCCGAAGATGCGGCGGCGACCGACCTTTCGCTCTGGAACCGCTTCGAACAGGAAAACCCGGCATCCTTTGCCGGGATGTACCAGTTCTGGGTGCAAAAGCTCCGGGGCTGACGCCACCAACCAACCGAACCCAGACAGCCAGGACCGGAGAGCGGCTCGCGCCGCTGCCCCGGTCCGGGTTTGATCAAAGCCGTGTCCGGTCAGCGGGGACCGGAGCCAAGGCTCTGACAGCCTGTTGTCAGAACGGAAAACGCCCGGGGACACGTTCGCCCCCGGGCGATCCACTTTAGCCGCGCACGGCTCCCGCACGAACGGGAGTGGTAACAGGCAGGCCGCGCTTGATTTCCTTGGTCATGATCAGATCCTTCGGTTTGGGGTTGGTGTCTTCAGCGCCATCTTGACTTCGGTCAGAGTATCAACCCGGTGTGATCGATGCATTCAGAATATGAGGGCCGGTTTTCGGTAAGGCCGGGCCGGCGGTCAATGACCGTTGTGGCCAGCCGGCGGATGCGGAGATTCCATCAGCCGGCCCGTAAAGGCGAGAGCCATCGCCGAAACGAGGAAGAGCATGTGAATCACGCACTGCCAAAACGCGACCCTGTCGGTGATGTTGCCGATATTAATAAACGTCTTCAGCAAGTGGATTGATGAAATGCCAATCAGCGCCATGGCCAATTTGACTTTCATGATATTCGGATTGGAGTGACTCAGCCATTCCGGACAGTCCGGATGCGATTCGACTCTTAGCCGCGCCACGAATGTCTCGTATCCTGCCACAATAATCATGTTCAGCAGGTTTGAGATCATAACGATGTCAATAAGGCCGAGAATGAGCACGACCGCATCATTCTCGCTCATTGTCGGCTTTTCGAAAATCTCCGCCAGTTCAATCGAGAACCGGTAGACGTAGTAAGCCTGCCCGATCACCAGACCGATGTAGAGCGGGGCCTGGAGCCAGCGGCTGAAAAAGATAAAATCAGATAATGGCTTGATCGTCGATCTGGTGGTGTCCCGCTCGCACGACAGACCGTTGGGTTCCGGATGGTGACTCATGATAATCCTGCTGGATTGAGGTTGGCCTGCTCGATCTGGCTTTATCCAGGGCCGGGCACCGCGAACAATAAAGGCTGATCACATCATGGAGAAAGGCTTGAACAGGCGTCACAAGGCGTGCCGCGCGCTCCGGAGACTGTCTCAGTGGGGAGCGTGCGCCGGAGCATCGCTATGACTATGGGCATCTCCTTCATGCGCCGCCGATCCATGGCCCGATCTGGTCAGAGTCGAAATCATCGCAAAGAAGAAAATAGCAAAGGCCAAAGCAACGAAGCCATATTCCATGTACGCCTCGCAGCGTGTACCCTTGGACGGTATCGAGTTGTTTGGGGGCGTCATGGCCCGGTTCTCCAGGTTGGTACAGTGGGGAGTAACTCTCCTAACACTCGACCAATCCTCGCACGGCCGGGTCAGGCTTGGCAAGACCGAAACTGAGGCCGATCGTCACCGGGGCAGGCATCGCAGCGGAACGGCGGACGACGACGCCGAGATAATCCTGACGCGTTCGCGACGAGGCCAGTGTCGCGAAATGCACCGGCACGACGATGGTATTCAGCCGCTTCCGTCTTACCAGCAGGAGGATGTCCTGAAGCGCTTTGCGCAACACCAGCCGATCCAGGCTCGCGATCACCACCTCGTCGAGGTCTTCACCGAACAGGGCCTCGAAGCGATAAAGCTCCCCACCGGCCTTGAGCGCGAGCTGACAGAGGTGGGAATTGATCGCCTGACCTGCCACATCGGCAGATGGGAAAAATTACTTCGGCCGCGCACCAGTCGAACGGCGGGCGCTTCTCTGGGAGCGTCGCCATCGCCGGCAGCTCCGGCGGCAGCGTTTCCAGCGCGTCCTCGCCCAAGAGGTCGATCTGAAGCTTCAGCTCCGCTTCGATCTTGCCCAGGGTGCGCTCGATCAGCTTCGGCAGCACATGGAACAGTTGTCACTCCGGCGCCAGCGGTAGCAGCGTGGCGGCGCCCTTCCGCCGTTCCCATCCTCGCCGCGCGGGAGGTTTTCCGGCGCGAGACCGGTGAAGGCATGCTCGATCTGGCGCAGCAGTTGGCCTATTCCATCGAGCCGGGCGACACCCTGATCGCGCTCCTTCAAGGACAGAGCCGTTTGGCGCCATTGCTTGATATCTCTGCCGATGGCTTCCAGAAGCGGAAGCAGGCTCATGAGATGGCCCCTGAGCGTGGCGTCTCGATCCCGCGCCATGCCCGGAGCTTGCAGCGGGTTTTCCGTCTCCTTTTGATTGAAGAGGGGGGCGATGGCCGCAAGCGTGGCCGGGGTCGGAGGCTGATCGGCGTCGACTCGAACCACCACCGACCGCAGGTCCAAACCCGCCAGTTCCGCGACTCCCGCCTCGTCGCCAATCAGCCTCGCGGTGATCTCGCGGGTCAGCAAGGTGCATTTGATCCGGGCCTCGGATTCGGAAAGGCCAGAAAAAAAGAAATAATAGCGATCGCCCCCCTGGCGAACATAGCAGTCAGACTGCGACAAGCGTTTGGCTAAGATTCCTTCAATAATAAGATGGACTTTTCTCGACAATTTTGGTATTTGCTCAGCCCCCCGCGTTCGGTGGCGGACCAATCTGTGGAGTGATCGC
>JBAXPR010000174.1:0-5351 GCA_037132135.1 Rhodospirillaceae bacterium | reverse complement strand
ATCCCGGCAGCAAACGCAAGCCTTTTCGGCTACCCAATGAGTCGGGGTATACATCCCGGTTTGGGTGCTGGGGGTCGCCGCCGCCGCCGTGCTGGTCATGCTGTATCTCAGTCTCGGCTTTGCTCTCAACGGCCACTCCGACGCGGTGGCCTATCAGGTGGCCTCGCTGCCGCCCGAGGGCCTGCCGGTGGTGACCGTGGCCGATCCGCCGGTGCCGAAGGTGGCCGTCGTTGAGCCTCCGCCGATTGCCAAGCCGGACGTCGTTGCGAAGCCGAGTTCGACTGTTGTCGCGTTCCGCCGGTTTCTCGATCAGGAAATCAAGGAGGGGCTGGTCGACGTCTCGGAAACCCGCCAGGCGGTTACGGTAAGGCTGGTCGGCGACGGCATGTTCGACAGCGGCAGCGCCGGCGTCAGAGCGGTCTGTCTGCCGACGCTGGAGCGGGTCGCCCAGGCGCTCAACGACCAACCCGGCGACGTTCTGATCACCGGCCACACCGACAACGTGCCGATCGGCCGCACCATCCGCTTCCAGTCCAACTTCGCCTTGTCGCTGGCGCGGGCCGACGCCGTTCGCGACTTTATCGGCCACCGCATCTCTAATGCCGCCCGCATGCGGACCGAGGGCAAGGCTGAATGGGTTCCGATCGCCAGTAACGCGACGCCCGAAGGCCGTCAGAAAAACCGCCGGATCGAACTGGTGCTCATCAAGACCGGAGAGGCCGTGCCATGACGATATCGATTGCGACCAGGGTTTCTGTTTTCGGGCCATTCCTGATGGGGTGTGATCGTGAATAAACCGTCAAAACCCCTGATCATCCGCCTGGTCGTCAGTCTGGCCGGCGCCGTGGGCGTGATCGTCCTCTTGTGGGTGCTCGGCCCCCTGGTCGGTTTGGAGAGCACATCGGGCTGCATCATCGGCACCGTCGTCACCCTGGCTTTATGGGGCCTGGGCAATGCCCTGGTGTCATGGCGGGCGGCCCGCACCGAACGCTCGATGATTTCCGCGCTGGCCAGTCCCGATACCGCACGCGATGACGTCGCCGCCGCCAGTGCCGAGGAAGTGCAGGCGCTCGGCGATAAACTGCGCGATGCTTTGACCCAGTTGCGGAAAGCCGCGGCGAGCGAAGGCAAGGGCGACTCCCTCTATACGCTGCCCTGGTATCTGATCATCGGTCCGCCCGGCTCGGGCAAGAGCACGGCGCTTCTCAATTCCGGGCTGAAGTTCCCGCTGGCCGACCGCATGGGGCGAAAACCGGTCAAGGGCGTCGGCGGCACCCGCAGTTGCGACTGGTGGTTCACCAACGAAGCGGTGCTGATCGATACCGCCGGCCGCTACACCACCCAGGACAGCCGTCAAACCGTGTATCAGGCGGGTTGGCTGGGCTTTCTCGGCCTGCTTAAGACCCATCGCAAGCGCCAGCCGGTCAACGGCGTGCTGGTGGCGGTCAGTCTCCATGATCTGGCGACCGTCACCGCCGAAGAGCGCCATGCCCACGCCCTGGCGATCAAACAGCGCTTGCGCGAACTGCACGAGCAATTGGGCGTTCGTGTTCCGGTCTATGTCCTGTTTACCAAGGCCGACCTGATCGCCGGTTTCGTCGAGTTCTTCGAGGACCTCGACCGCGAAGGGCGGGAGCAGGTGCTCGGCATGACCTTCGCGCTCGACGACCGCGCTCAGCCCGAAGGCGTGGTCGGTGAATTTTCCGCCGAGTTCGATCTCCTGGTCGGCCGTCTCAACGATCGTCTGGCGGACCGCATCCACCAGGAGCGGGATCTCGAACGCCGTGCGCTGATGTTCGGTTTTCCCGCGCAGTTCGCCTCGATGAAAGCGGTGGCACAGGACTTCCTGACCGAGATTTTCCAACCCAACCGCTTCGAGGTCCCGCCCTTGCTGCGGGGTGCCTATTTCACCAGTGGCACCCAGGAAGGAACGCCGATCGACCGTCTGCTCGGCAGCCTGGCCGCGACCTTCGGTTTGGCGCGAAGACCGGCGCCGGCCTTCAGCAGTTCCGCCCGAAGCTATTTCCTGACCCGGCTGCTCCGGGAGGTGGTGTTCGGCGAAGCCAGCGTGGTTGGAACCGACAAGCTCGCCGAGCGGCGCCAGCAATGGCTGCGCCGGGGTGCCTGGGCCGGCGCAGCCTTGGTTCTGCTGGGGTTGGGCAGCCTGTGGGTCGCCAGCTACTTCGACAACGAGCGTCTGATCGCGGCAATCGCGCGTGACGCCGCGGCCTATCGCACCGAGGTCAAGCCGTTCGCCGAACCCAAGGTCACGGATGCGCGCATCCGGGAAATCCTGCCGCTGCTTAATGCCTTGCGCCGGTTGCCGGGCGGTTACGACGACCGCGCGGCCGGACGGAGCGTGGTCATGGGGTTGGGCTTGTCCCAAGCCGACAAACTCGGCGGAGTCGGTGAGCAAGCCTACCGGCATGCCCTTCACGCTTTGTTTCTGCCCCGCCTGCTGGTCCTTGAGGCTAACCACATTCGCGCCGCGCTCGATCGCCCGGATGACCTTTGGGGCGCGCTCAAGGCGTTCCTGATGCTGAGCGGGCAGGGGCCGCTCGATGGCCGCTTCGTAAGTGCCCATTTCCAGGCGGCATGGAGCGCGCTGGCTCCTGGCGCCGAACCCGAGGCCGAGGCCATGCGGCGCCAGTTGACCGGTCACCTCGAGGTTTTGCTGGCCAGCCGGCTCGAGCCGGTCGAGGCCGGAGCGCCGCTGATCGAGGCTGCCCGCCGTACCTTGGCCGAGGAACAGCCGGCGATGCGGATCTGGCGCCGGATCGCCGCCAGTCAGCCGGTTCTGGCCATGCCGGAATGGCGCCCGACCGACCATGTCGATGCCAGCATCGGCGCGGTGTTCCAAAGGGCGTCGGGCAAACGCCTGTCCGACGGCATCCCCGGTCGCTTTACCCTTGGCGGTTTCCGGGCGCTTTTGCCGGTGATCGAAGCAAATGCCCGCAGCGGCAAGGAGGAAAGCTGGGTGCTGGGCCTCTCTCCCGGGGACTCGGCCTATGCCGACTTCAATCGCAGCATCCTGCAACTCTACCTTGACGATTATGCGGCGGCCTGGAACGGACTGCTCAACGATCTGACCATCGGGCGAACCGACGACTGGGCCAAGGCCGCCGATGCCGTCCGCCGGCTGTCGGGATCGTCGTCGCTGCTGGTCAAGCTGCTCGATGCCGTGCGCGCCGAGACGGTACTGTCGCCGCCGGTGCCGGGCGGTGCGGCGGTGCCGGCGGCGCTCGCCGATGCCGTTGCCCCGTGGCTGATGGCGTCTTTGCGCGATTTCAACGGCAAATTTCAGGCGATCAACGCCCTGACTCAGGATTCCGGCGGGGGGCGCTCCCCCGATCTGGCCGCCGCCCTGGCCGCTCTTCAGGCCGCCTACCAGCACCTGATCGCGATCGCTCAGGCCGAACACGGTGTTGCCTTGGGCCTGACGGATCCCTCCGGCGAGGCGGCGGGCGCTTTGCGCCGGCTCTATACCGACGCCGGCCTGCTGCCTCCGCCGGTTCAGGGCTGGCTGCAATCCATCGCCCGGCAAAACGCCGCGAGCGGCGCGGTCGGCGTTCGCGCCCAACTTGACGCCGCCTGGAAAGCGGACATCCTGCCCTGGTGCAAGCAGTCGCTCAACGGCCGTTATCCCTTTGCCGCGGGGGCCGACATGGCCATGGACGATTTTACCCGGCTGTTCAAGCCCGGCGGTCTGATCGATGCCTTCTTCACCACCCGCATGGCGCGCTACGTCGATGTTGCGGCGCACCCGTGGCGGTGGCTGACGGTCGACGGGACGCCGCTTGGCATTCCGGTTGCGGTGCTGAGCGCGTTCGAGAAGGCCCGCGCCATCCGCGATGGCTTCTTTCCGGATGGCGGGGGCGCGCCCTCGGTGCGTTTCGATTTGCGTGCGGCCGATTTCGGCCCCGGCACCCAGGAGGTCATGGTCAACATCGACGGCCAACAGAGCGTGTTTCAGCCGGTCGGGACTCAGGTCGTTCAGATGGTCTGGCCCAATCCCGCCGGTGCCCGGCAGGCCTGGGTGACGTTCACTCCGGTCGTCCCCCCCGCACCCGCCGGGACAACTCCCGCCGTTGCCCCCATCGTCCCCCCCCGTGCGCTGGTCGGCCAAACCGGACCATGGGCATGGTTCAGGCTGGTCCAGGGCCACATGCGGCGAGTCGCCGATCGCGTCCTGGTCACAGTGGCGGCGGGGTCCCAGCGGGTAACACTGGAAATGCGGCCGAACAGCGTGGTCAACCCATTTTCTCTGACCGAACTGAGGGATTTCCAGTGTCCGACCTCGTTCTGAACAGCCCTGGCGGACGCTCCGGCTTTTTCGGCAAGCTGCCGGCCCGGCGTGATTTTGTGACCGCGGTGCTGCCCCATGCCTTCACCGAACCCTGGCACAACTGGCTCGAAGACGGGTTGGCGGGTTGCCAGGATCGGCTCGGCGCCCCGTGGCTCGACGCCTATCTCACCATGCCGGTCTGGCGCTTTGCTCTGGCGGGCGGCGTGTGCGGCGAGGCCGCGGTGGCCGGCATCATGATTCCCAGCCTGGATCGGGTCGGGCGTCACTTTCCGCTGACCATCGCCGCCCTGGTATCGGCCACGGTCACGCCCACCGAACTGGTGTCCGGTTTCTCCGGCTGGTATCGGGACGCCGAACCCCTGGCGTTATCCTGCCTGGATGTCGGATTGGCGTTCGAGCCGTTCGAACAGCAGGTCGCCGGGCTCCCCGTCGAGGGCCTCAGCGCGGGCGCATCCGCCCGGACCGCTGCTGCCCAGCCCGCCTGGTTTTCCAGTTCCCAGGCACAAGGCTGGCAGTTTTCGGCCGGCACCGACGGTGAGCCCATGCAAGTCTTCGCCCGGGTTTTCGAGCGCGCGGCTGCGCGTCGGCTCGGCGCCTATAGTTTGTGGTGGACGATCGGGTCGGAGCGGGTCGCTCCCACTCTCGCCGTTCATTCCGGTCTGCCCAGCGCGGCCGCTTTCACGGCCTTGCTCGATGGCAACTGGGACGAGTGTGGCTGGCGCAACAGCCCCGATTTCCAGGTGATTGGAGCATGATTATGCATGCCATGATTTCCGGGCGCACGAAGCGCGCACTTCCCCGAACAGTTTTCCAATAGCCGGCGGCACGAATGGTTCAAACCTATACCCAGGCCGACCGGCTCCTGACCATCGATACCACGCTGGGGACTGATGTCCTGCTGCTGGTGGAGTTTCATGGCCGTGAAGCGGTGTCGGACCTGTTCAGTTATGACGCCACCGCGCTGTCGCTCCGCGACGACATCAGGGCCGAAGTGAGTGATCAAAAATTGGTGGCGTCATCAGGTCGGTGCGGGCGCGGCCCTGGC
>JBAXPR010000173.1:0-5519 GCA_037132135.1 Rhodospirillaceae bacterium | reverse complement strand
TGGATACATCCCACATGTAGTGGGTGTATGTCTTAACCGGATAGGCATGGGTTGATCACCCTGCTGCGCACTCCGGCACTCGCCGTCATGGTGATGGCGGCGGTGCTCGGGCTGCTGGTGGCGCCGGTCGCCGGGGTGGTGGCCACCGCCCTCGGCACCGGCGCCCTGATCACCATCTGTAGCGAGCGCGGCGTCAGCCAGATCATTTTCGACGCCGGCAACCCGGCCGCGGACCCGGCCTCGCCGGCGCCGGCCAAAGCTCACCAGCGCCAGCTGTGCCCGTTCTGTCTCTCCCAGGCCGGGGCGCCGGTGCTGCCCGGCCAAGCCTTCACGCCGCCGCTGATGTTCGGGCCGGCGCCCCCGGCCCCGGCCGCTTCCGTCGCCGCCACGCCCTGCCGGCTCTTCCTCACCGGCCATCCGAGCCGCGCGCCCCCGGCCGTCAGCGTCTGACCTCGGCCGCTCCTCCCGCCGCGCCCGCTGTCACTGCGGGCGCCGGGGTGGGGTGGTGCCCGCACAGACTCTCACGACACCGAAGGCGGCCCGCCATGACCCGTTTCGACCCGGGAAAAATCGAGCGAATCGATATTCGCACCACAGCCTCGATCAAGCGCACCCTCCAGTGGGCGGCCGAGGCGACCAACCGCAGCGTCACCGATTTTCTGCTCGACAGCGGCGTCACGAAACCGCCGGAGACCTCGTTTGCCGCCGACCTGACCGAGCGGAAAGCCGAGCGGATCGTGCTGCGCATTTCACCTGTCACCAAGAGCCGGCTGAAGGCGGTGGCAGAAGCCGCAGGCAAGACGATGACCGAATGCCTGATCGAGAGTGGCCTGCAAGCCGCCGCGCTGATCCAGCGTCTTTATCCCGAGGAGTTCTGGCGGGAGGCGGTCAGGGTCCGCTGAGCGGGTGGCCGCGGGGACGTACCCCCAGCGGCCGGCCGGGCTGGCAGCCGGGGCCGGGTGCGAAGAGATGGTGTCCGCGGCGGGATTCGAACCCACGGCCCCAGGATTCATACCACTTCGGCTTGCGCCGCCGCCGACGGGGGCGCAAGCCCCCGGGAGCGTTCGTGGTCTGGACTGTCCCTTCACCCTGGGCCGGCCGGCCGTTAGGTGCTGCCCATCCAGTCTCTACACCTTCCCCGCCATCCGAACGCCGGAAGCGGGGCTTGGCTCGGGATTGGCACCGGCGCCAGACGCGCCCGAGCGTTCCCCGACTTTGAGCAGATCCACCGCCCCGTTTCCAAAGGCGGCGCCCAGTTCTACCAACAAGGAATCCTGTGCTCTATCCTGCTGAGCTACGCGGACATCGACACCGGCCTCTTATACCCCCCTCCGCCCCGGGCCGGCAACCCCCGCGCCGGTTCCGGACGCGATCTCAGCCTCTACCCACGCCGCGCCGGCTGTGGTACCGTTCCCGCCAACAAATTAACCAAACGGCGCCGAAGGCTGCCGAAGAAAAGACGGGGGGGGCGTTCCATGCCGCGAGGCGGACGGGCGCGGGTGATCTTAAGGCCGGCGGAGGCTGCCGACAGTCCGCGTTGCGCCGATATTTTTCTCGCCGGCCGCCGGGCCGCCTGTCCCGGGCGGCCGCCGGACCGGTTCCGTCTCCAGGACTATTACGCCAGCGTCGTTGGCGAGGAGGTCTGGGTCGCTGAGGCCGGGGGCGACGTCGTTGGCTTCATTTCGGCGGCCCTGCCCGACAATGTCATCCAGAACCTGTTCGTCGACGCCGGCTGGCGCAACCGGGGCATCGGCCGCGATCTGCTCAACTGTGCCCTCAGCCATCTCGGCCGGGTGGTGCATCTCCGCTGTTCGGCGCGCAACCATGCCGCCCGCGGCTTTTATCGGCGCAACGGCTGGGTCGAGATCGAGTCGGAGGCCAACGGCGATACCGTGCTTTACCGCAAGATCATTTGCCTTCGGGCCTGAGCCGGGCCGCCTTGAATTTCGCCGTCATCAGGACTGTCATCGGTGAGTCGTTTGCGTTACAGTCCGGCGCCATGCGGACCTTGTATCAATATCCCCTGTCCCCGCCGTCGCGTCGCGTGCGGGTTGCCCTCGCCGAAAAGGGACTCGAGTTCGAGTCCGTGATCGAGCAACCCTGGCGCCGCCGTCCCGAGTTCCTGGCGCTCAACCCCGCCGGTGATGTGCCGGTGCTGGTCGAGGCCGATGGCACGGTCGTGGTCGGGGCCGCGATTGCCGAATACCTCGAAGAGTGTCACCCCAACCCGCCGCTGCTGCCCGCCCAGACTAAACCGCGGGCCGAGGTGCGGCGTCTGGTGCAGTGGTTTGAAACCAAATTCGACCGCGAGGTTACCGAGAATCTGGTCGGAGAAAAGGTGATCAAGCGGGTGAGTGCGCTGGGCCAGCCCTCGGGGCTCGCCATTCGCGCCGGTCTCGCCAACATCCATTACCACCTCGATTACATCACCTTTCTCGCCGAACGGCGGACCTGGCTCGCGGGCGAGGGCTTTTCCCACGCCGATATCGCGGCTGGTGCGCAGCTTTCGGCCGTGGACTACTGTGGCTTGGTCCCGTGGGACGAGTATCCCGAGGCCAAGGACTGGTATGCCCGGATCAAATCGCGGCCGAGCTTCCGGTCGCTGCTCGCCGATTTTGTTCCCGGCGTGCCGCCGCCGCCCCACTATGCAGACCTCGACTTTTGACAGGCTTGTCTTGGTTTGTCATTACTGCTAGAGCAGTTCGCCTCATCCCGGCGCCCCCCGGGGCGCGCCCCTGATCTGGAATCCGGACGTGCATAAGATTGCCTCAGCCGGCGCCACCACGCCGCACACCTCTCCCGCGCTGACCGCCGAGCTGCTGGCCCGGATCGACAGCCGCAGTCTGATCGTCGGCGTGGTCGGCATGGGCTATGTCGGCCTGCCGCTGGCCAAGACCTTCGCCGAGCAGGGCTTTACCGTGGTCGGTTTCGATATCGACCCTGCGAAAGTCGAGGCGCTGATGACCGGGCGGTCCTACATCAAGCACATTCCGGCCGCCGATGTCGCGGCGCTGTGTGCCAGCGGGCGGTTTCGCGCCACCACCGATTATGACGAGCTGCGGGCGGTCGACGCGATCATCATCTGCGTGCCGACTCCGCTCAATGCCTACCGCGAACCCGACATGAGCTATATCGAGGTCACCAGCGAGGCGATCCTGCCGCGGTTGCGCCGGGGCCATGTCGTCTCGCTCGAATCGACCACCTATCCCGGCACCAGCGCCGAGTTCATGCGCCCGATCCTGGAGCGGGGCGGGCTGGCCTCGGGTCGCGATTTTTTTTTGGTGTTCTCGCCCGAACGGGAAGACCCGGGCAATCCGGTGTTCAACACCGCCAGCATCCCCAAGGTGGTGGGGGGCGACGGCAAGGAGGCGCTGGAGATCGGCTGCCGGCTCTATGGCGCGGTGGTGCCAAAAACGGTGGCGGTGTCGTCGCTGGCCACCGCCGAAGCGGTCAAGCTGACCGAAAACATCTTCCGCTCGGTCAACATCGCGCTGGTCAACGAGCTGAAGCTGGTTTACGGGCGCATGGGCATCGACGTCTGGGAGGTGATCGACGCCGCCAAGACCAAGCCGTTCGGCTTCATGCCGTTCTATCCCGGCCCCGGCCTCGGCGGTCACTGCATCCCGATCGATCCCTTCTATCTGACCTGGAAGGCGCGGGAATACGGCCTCTCCACCCGCTTCATCGAGCTGGCAGGCGAGATCAACACCTCGATGCCGCTGGTGGTGGTTCAGGCCACCGCCGACGCCCTCAACCTGCGTCTCGCCAAAAGCCTCAACGGCTCGCGGATTCTGCTGCTGGGCATGGCCTACAAGAAGAACGTCGACGATATCCGGGAAAGCCCGGCCTTCGAGCTGATCGAATTGCTGGTGGCGCGCGGCGCCACGGTCGAGTTCTACGATCCCCATGTCCCGGCGATCCCGCCCTCGCGCGAACACGCCGCGCTGGCCGGGCGCAAGAGCGTGGCCTGGGACCTTGAAGCCTTCAAGGCTTATGATGCCGCCCTGATCTGTACCGACCATGACGGCGTCGATTATGCCGGGCTGGTCGGGGCGTCCAGGCTGGTGATCGACACCCGCAACGCCACCCGTGACTGCAGCGCGGGCCGGGACAAGATCGTCAAAGCCTGAGAGGGCGGAAGAAGCGGCGCAGCAGTTCGGCACAGGCGGCCTCGTCGAGGCCGCCGATCACCTCGGGCCGATGCAGGCAGGTCGGTTGCCCGAACCAGCGCGGCCCGTGGTCGACCGCGCCGCCCTTGGGGTCGTACGCGCCGAAATAGACCCGGCGCAGCCTGGCCAGGCTGATCGCCGCGGCGCAGAGGGCGCAGGGCTCCAGGGTGACATAAAGATCGCACGCGGGCAGCCTGGGCTGGCCGAGCGCCGCGCAGGCGGCGCGGATCGCCAGCAACTCGGCATGGGCCGTCGGGTCGGCCAGGGTTTCGACCCGGTTGCCGGCGGCGGCCAGCACCCGGCCGCTGGTGGCGTCGATGATCACGGCGCCGACCGGGACTTCGCCGGCAGCCGCCGCCGCTTCGGCCTGGGCCAGCGCCAGGGCCATCGGGGAATGCTTGCTCATGGCCCAGGGTGGCGGGCGCCGCGGGCGGGGTCAAGCGGGGAGGGCCCGGGCGATGAAACGCGACGATGATGGCAGCCGCACCGAACGGCGCCACCGGTTGGTCACCGTGGCCAATCCGGCGCCCTGGCACGACGCCCGGGTGCGCTGGAGCGGCGATCTCGCCGAGGGCCGGCGGCTGATCCTGGAGTATGTTCCCGACCGGCTGGTGCTGGCCCCCACGGCCTTCGCCGACTATCTCCAGGTGCTGGAGGCGGCGCCGTGGCCGACCCTGGAGGCCCTGGTGATGACCGTGCTCGACGACCTCAACAATCAGCTGGTGCCGCGCTGGGTTCGGGTCAGCGCCCGTCAGGAGCGGGGTCCGATCGGCCACCACGCCACCGCCAGCGATCGCCAGCCCGGCTGGGACAATCCCGAACTGCTGGCCGGGCCCGGCTGAAGCGCGGGCTCCCTCGACAAGAAAAAGGCCGCCCGACTCGGGCGGCCCGTTTCCTGCTGCCACATGCCGCCGGGAGCCGGCGGCAAAGGCTGTCCTACTTCTTGGCGGCCTTGGCCAGCGCGACCTTCAGCTCTTCCAAGCCTTCGCTGACGCGCTTGCTGATGACGTTGGCGGCCTCGGTGTTCGACTTGGCGACCAGTTCGGCCAGTTCCTTCATGTTCGAGAGGGCGTTCTCGAACGCGCTCTTAACCAGTTCGGCCTGCTTCGCGGCCTTGTCTTCGGGCGAGCCGGCGCCGAGGACCTCGGTCAGGATGGTGCCGGTCTCTTCAAGGGTGGTGCGCAGGATCTCGGCCTGACGACGAACCACCGCCTGCATGCCCTCGATCGCCAGCTGGTTGGCGGCGGTCACAGCTTCGATGTTCTTGCGCTGGGAGGCCAGGATCGCATCGACATCGACGCCGGGCAGCTTGAACTCGGCGAGAACCTTGGAAACGTCCATTTCGAAGAA
>JBAXPR010000172.1:0-5521 GCA_037132135.1 Rhodospirillaceae bacterium | reverse complement strand
GAGATGATCAGTTCCTTGGGCACGCCGTTCATCAGGTCGCGGCCCTTGATCTCCATTATCCGGCCTTCACCATCCTCGGGCGGGCAGGCCGAGCCGATTTCCTTCTTGATCCGCTCGGCCGAGCCTTCGCCGACCAGCAGATTATGGCTGCGGCGGATGTAGCCGATGATCGCCTCATCCATCTTGTCGCCGCCGACCCGGACCGAACGCGAATAGACGATGCCGCCAAGAGAGAGCACCGCGACTTCGGTAGTGCCGCCGCCGATATCAACCACCATCGAGCCCGTGGGTTCGGTGACCGGCAGGCCGGCGCCGATCGCCGCCGCCATCGGTTCCTCGATCAGGAACACCCGGCGGGCGCCGGCCGATTCGGCCGACTCCTGAATCGCGCGCCGTTCGACCGCGGTCGAGCCCGAGGGCACGCAGATGATCACCTGCGGGCTCGCGAAGCTGCGGCGATTGTGAACCTTGCGGATGAAATGCTTGATCATTTCCTCCGCAACCTCGAAGTCGGCGATCACACCGTCGCGCAGCGGCCGGATGGCCTGGATGTTGCCCGGCGTGCGGCCAAGCATCATCTTGGCTTCGTCGCCGACCGCCAGCACCTGCTTGCGCCCGCGCACGGTTGCGATCGCCACCACCGACGGCTCGTTGAGGACGATACCCCGCCCCTTCACGTACACCAGCGTGTTGGCAGTTCCGAGATCGATGGCCATATCGGCCGACAGGAAGCCGAGCAGTTTGGAAAACATGGGGGCGATTAACTCTTGATCGGGTTGACGCGAGGTTCAGACACGGGCCAAGGCGACAGGGCGAGCCCCGCACCTCGAGCCTGATCAGTCTCCATAGAGCAACACGCAGAGGCACTCAAGCATTATGTCTTGCTCCGGCCGGGCCGGCAGCGGCCGGGCTATCCACCGGACCACCACAGCGGGCCGGCCTTGGTTCCCTGATCGCCAATGCGGCGGAGCAAAGCAAAGCCGGCGAGCGCCCCCCGGATCGGATATCATTAGCGGGAACGGTATTTAGGCCGTCCCCGGTGCCGTCCGTCGCCGCTTGACCAGCAGTTTGTTGAGGGCGTGGACGTAGGCGCGGCAGGAGGCGACCAGGGTGTCGCTGTCGGCGCCGCGCCCGACCACGCCGCGATCCTCGTCCGCGAGGCGGACCGAGACTTCAGCCTGGGCGTCGGTGCCTTCGGTCACGGCGTGGACCTGATAGAGCAGCAGGCGTGCGTCGTGGGGGAACAGCGCCTTGATCGCGTTGAAGATCGCGTCGACCGGGCCGTTGCCGGTGGCCTCGTGGCTGCGCTCTTCGCCATCGATCAGCAGCACCAGCTGGGCGCGCTGCGGCGCCTTGGAGCCGGCCCAGACCTCCAGCGAAATGAACTGGATGACATCCTCGGCATGGCCGATCTGATCGTCGACCAGGGCGATCAGGTCCTCGTCGAAAATGTCCTTCTTTTTGTCGGCCAGTTCCTTGAAGCGCCGGAAGGTTTCGTCGATCGCGGCGTCGTCGAGGGCGTAGCCGAGATCGGCGAGCCGGGTGCGGAAGGCGTTACGGCCTGAATGTTTGCCCATCACGAGGCCGCCGCGATCGGCGGCGGCGCGGATCAGTCCCACCGACTCCGGCGTCATGATCTCGTAGGTACCGGCATGCTTGAGCATGCCGTCCTGATGGATGCCCGATTCGTGGGCAAAGGCGTTGGCGCCGACGATCGCCTTGTTGGGCTGGACGACGAAGCCGGTGATCGCCGAGACCAGACGCGAGGCCTTCATGATCGCCTCGGACTGAATGCCGGTGGTGTAGGGCAGCTTGTCGTGGCGGGTGCGCAGCGCCATTACGATCTCTTCGAGGGCGGCGTTGCCGGCGCGCTCGCCGAGGCCGTTGATCGTACATTCGACCTGCCGGGCTCCGCCCGCCACCCCGGCCAGCGAGTTGGCGACCGCGAGGCCGAGGTCGTTGTGGCAATGGACCGAGAGAATCGCCCGGTCGATGTTGGGCACCCGGTGACGCAGCATGGTGAAAAGTGCGCCGTATTCCTCGGGCACGCCATAGCCGACGGTGTCGGGGATGTTGATCGTGGTCGCCCCGGCCCGGATCGCCGCCTCGACGCAGCGGCAGAGAAAGTCATGTTCGGTGCGCGAGCCGTCCTCGGCGCTCCATTCCACGTCCTCGACCAGCGAGCGGGCATAGGCGACGCTGTCCGACACCGCAGCCAGCACCGTCTCCGGTTCCATCTGCAGCTTGAATTTCATGTGCAGAGGGCTGGTCGAGATGAAGGTGTGGATGCGCTTGCGCTCGGCCAGCGCCAGGGCCTCGGCGCAGCGGTCGATATCCTTGCGCTGGGCGCGGGCGAGGCCGGCGATGGTCGAGCGCTTGATCAGCCGGCCGATCTCGCGCACCGCCTCGAAATCGCCGTTGGAGGCGATCGGGAAGCCGGCCTCGATGACATCGACTCCGAGGTCTTCCAGCACCTTGGCCAGCCGCAGCTTCTCTTCGAGATTCATCGAGGCCCCGGGCGATTGTTCGCCATCCCGGAGCGTGGTGTCAAAGATCACGACCCGCGCCGCATCCTGCGGCAGGCTGGCGGCGGCGGCGGCGTCGGTGCGGGCGGCGGCGGACATGGCGAAGATTCCTCGGCTGGTCTCCCTGTCCCGTAACCGGGCCTCCCGGACGGCGCAAGGAAAAAGGGCGGCGACGGGCTCAGAACTTGACGGCGCCCCCGGGGGCAGGGGCCGCGGGCCGGAGTGCGCACTCGCCAATTTCGGCGTAATATTTGTAGGTTCCGGTGTTGGAGTTGAGGTCCTGAATCCGAAGCATCCGCTTGTAAAGGCCAGTGCGACGGTCGATGGTGACCTCGATATCGTGGATATTATAGACGCCGCTGCTGAGCGCTCCGGTTTTGATCTCAACCGACAGCAGAACATAGTACTCGGCGTTGATCGTCACCCGGTATTTTTCAGAAAAGACGATCTGGTTGCCGCGTCTGTCGGTCCGGAGGTCGACGGTGGCTACACTGTTGTCGGTATCGAGCACGATGGCCCAGGTCGAGCCGGCGGAAAAATAGGTCATCAGCGAGCCGCCCTCCAACTGCACGCCTTCGCCCGATTTGGCCTGGCACAGCACGGTCAGGGTCTGGGGCGGGGCGTCCTGGGCCCGGGCCGGCGTCGGGGGCGGCGAGGCCATTGCCGCAGCCAGCAGGCCGGCGAGCAGGGGCCGAAGGGCAGGGCGGAACGCCGGGGCGGAGACGCGCATGGGGGACGCTGCCTTGGTCATGGGCACTGACGCACCGACTATAGCGCGGATACGGGCTCCGCAGCCAGTTTCCCGCCGGCCAGCCGGACCCGGCGGCGGGTGATGCGCGCGAGAAAATCCTCGTCGTGGGAGATCACGACCATCGCCTGGGGCAGGGCGGTCAAAATCCCGATCAGCCGCTCGCGGGTGGCGTCATCCAGGGCGTTGCTGGCCTCGTCGAGCAGCAGCACCTCGGGCTCCATGGCCAGCACCGCCGCCAGCGAGACCAGCCGCCGCTCGCCGCCCGAAAGGGTGTGGGTGATGCGACCGGCCAACGCCTCGAGCCCCAGCATCGCCAGCGTGCGGCCGACGATCGTCCGCGCCTCTGCCGGTGTGCGGCCGAGATTGAGCGGGCCAAAGGCGACATCCTCGGCCACCGTCGGGCAGAACAGCTGATCGTCGGGGTCCTGGAACAGCAGTCCGGCCCGCGCCCGCACCTCGATGAAGTCCTTTTCGACCTGCCGGAGCGCGCCGAAGGCCTCTATGCTTCCGGCCTGGGGCCGCACCAGCCCGACCATGATGTGCAGCAGCGTCGTCTTGCCGGCACCGTTGGCGCCGACCACCGCCACCCGCTCGCCCCGCCGCAGCTCAAAAGCGGCATCGGCCAGCACCGGCGCCGCCCCCCGATAGGCGAACCCGAGGCCGGTCAGGCGGAACAGCAACTCGCTCACGGGTGCTCCAGGATGATCAGGATCAGGCCGGCCGCCAGAAAGAGTGCGGCGAAGGCGTGGTCGCGGGCGGCCACCGGCCGGGGTTCGATGAGCGAGGGAAAACGGCCGGTAAAGCCCCGGCAGCGCATCGCGGCCAGGGTGCGCTCCGAGCGGTCGAGGCTGCGCACCATCATCATGCCGAAAAGATAGCCGAGGCTTTGCCAGCTGTGGCGGTCGCACCGCATGATAAAGCCGCGCGCCCTCATGGCCTGACGCAGCCGGTGGTATTCGCGCCCGAGCAAGGCGATCGAGCGCACGGTGAAGAGGAACAGCAGCACGAAGCGCTCGGGCAGCCGCAGCCGCGCCAGGGCGTGACCGAGGTCGACCGGTTCGAGGGCGCCGAGCAGCGCCAGCACCATCAGGGCGACGGCGTTGGATTTCAGCAGAATGTCGGCCGCCCGCCAGAGGCCCTCGGACGAGGCCCCATGACCGGCCAGCGTCACCACCGGCTCGCCAGGAACGCTGAAGGGCAGCAGGACCAGAACAAAAACCATAAAGCCGTCAAGGGCGGCCAACCGGCGGAGGGTCGGCCCCGGCCTGACACGGGCGGCGACCGCCGCAAGCACCGCCAGGGCCAGCGCCGCCAGCAGCGCCGGCGGTTGCCCAAGCCCGACCACCACCAGCGCAAAGCCGCCGGTCGCCAGCAGTCGGACCCGGGGATCGATGGTCGCAAGGCCGCTCATGTCCGCTCTCCAGCGGCGAAACGGCGCCGGGCGGTCAGGCCGTAGGCGAGGCCGCCGAGGCCGAAGATCACGCCGAGCCCGCCGAGAAGATCGTGCATCCAGAGCGTGTCCTGCCAGGAATCGAGCTGCTCGCGCAGCGGCCGGACCTGGCGGGCGACGCTGCGCTCGATGATCGCGCCGAGGTCCGGCGGCACCGCCGGGATCACCGCGGGCGCGGCAGCGGCAGGAGCGGCGGCGACGCCCGCGGGCAGGGCGTCGGGCAGTTCGGCCGCGGGCAGGGTATAGAGCGCGACATGGCCGTCGCCGCCATCGACGCGGATCCGCAGGTCGGCCCGTTGCCCGGCCTCGAAGCGAAAGCCGCCGTCATCGCCCAGTGGCAGGCGGGCGACCAGGCCGCCGTCGGGGGTGGTCACCGTGACCTCGCCTTGCCGGGCGCGGTCGCCGGAGCTGAAATAGGCCCTGCCGGTCACGCTGGCGCCTTCGGCGGTGGCGAAGACCTTGAGCTTGTGCGCCTCGGCCGGGGTCGCGCCGCCCAGCATCAGCCCGGTCAGCAGCAGCGGGCCGAGCAGGGCCTCGGGCCGCAGCCGCAGCAGGAGCCCGATCGCGGCGGCGCTGACCACGGCCTCGATCACCATCACCGGCAGGTGGGCGACCACCACCAGCGCCGCGGCATCGGCAAATTCACGGCCCGAGAGCGCCAGCGCGCCCGCGACCAGCAGCGCCGTGAGCAACACGCCGAGCCCGCCGGCCAGCCCGGCCGCGGCGACCGAAAGCCGCTGCATCGATCAGCGCTGCGATCTTCAAAAGCTGCGTGAAGCTTCAAGCAGGGTGACG
>JBAXPR010000171.1:0-5535 GCA_037132135.1 Rhodospirillaceae bacterium | reverse complement strand
GTTCGCGTCGGATCAATGGGGTGTCGATTTCGTAAGTGTAAACTTCGGGCTAAGGTATTGGTGGAAGGGGGAGGATTCGAACCTCCGTACTCCTAAGAGGGCAGATTTACAGTCTGCCCAAGATCGTCGCACTGGCTTTGACTCAAGTAGACAGTGCCACACATATCAAGGGGTTGACGATAGCCATCTTGCACGGGCTTGGATCAAAGCGCATCGTTTTGGCCGTACCGTGCTCCCGCGGTGCTCCCGCGAGATTTCGCGGCCGAGGAAACAGACATGCGGTCAAAGCTGACGAAACGCGGCATCGATCAGTTGAAGGCGACTGACAAGGACCAATGGGTTTCCGACGAATCTCTCTCCGGATTCTACCTCAGGATCACCCCGAAGGATGCCAGGACGTTCTGGGTTCAGTACCGCATGGGGGGCAGGGGCAGCCCGACCAAGAAGCTTAAACTGGGTGCCTATGGTGTGCTGACACCGGACCAAGCTCGATCGCAGGCGGAGCTCATCCTGGCCGATGTCGCTCGCGGCATCGACCCAGTTGCCGAGGCAAAGGCAAAGTTGGCGGCGGCATTCACGGTTTCTGATTTGGCTGACCGGTACATGATCCAGCACGTTCAGGTCAAAAATAAGCCCAGTACCCAGTGGGAGGTTGGGAGGCTCGTTGACCGAATCGTAAAGCCGGAATTGGGAGCTATTGCTGTCGCCGATATCACTCGTGGCGAGATATCAAATCTGCACCATCGGCACCGAAACACGCCGCGCCAAGCCAACATCATTCTGGCCGTGCTCTCGAAGATGTTCAGCCTTGCCGAAGTCTGGGGTTTTCGGCCGGATGGGTCCAATCCGTGCCGGCTGATCGAGCGGTATCAGGAGACCAGGCGCGAACGGCATCTGAGCGATGAGGAAATGACCCGTGTGGGCAAGGCGCTGGCCGATGCCAGTTCGTCCGTTTTGCCAGGCATCATCGCCGCCATTCGCCTTCTATCCGCGACCGGGTGCCGGCTCGGCGAGGTGCTGGCGCTCCGATGGGAGGATGTGGACCTGGAGGTTGGCGCCTTCTATATCCGTGACCCGAAGAACAAGACGCCGAGGGTGCATCCGATCGGCGCCATGGTGGTAGCATTCATCTCCGAGATGGAGCGTTCAGGGCCATGGCTGGTTCATGGTGAAGACCCGGATAGGCCACTCAATCCCAGCTCTCTGGACCACGCTTGGTCGCGGATACGGGGCGCAGCCGGAATACCTGACGTACGAGTACATGACCTTCGCCACGGTGTTGGGACCGCTGCCGGCGCGACCGGCGCCAATGCCTTCCTGATCAGGGATATGCTCGGCCACAAGACCATCGCCATGACCGGCCGCTACGTCAACCGCGATGCCGACCCGCTCCGGGAACTGGTGGGCAAGGTAGAGAGCCGGATAATGGGAGCGCTCAATGCCGGTGCCGAGAAGCGGATGGCAGACGTGATTCCGATCGGCAAGACCAGGAAGGGTAAGGCCAGCCGGCCATGACGCTATCGACATTCGGCACAGACAGACCGAGGTATCGAGCCATCATCACCGGCCCCGGCTTCACCACCACAGGCTCGACCACTGTCTCCGGTTCATGACCGGTTACGAAGCCATCGTCGCAGCCGTAGCTGTCGATGATTATGGGTTGCAACATAATGCCCGGATATTCTTTACCGCAGCGGTGGACCGAAGGACGGAGCGAGGGATCACAACTACATTTTCCCACACCTGCCCCTAACCCCCAGCGGTGATTTTCCGCAGCGTTCGTGTGACTATCATCCGCGACAGTGCGATCAGGTCATCAACAGTATGGGCATTGGCTGACTCAGCAGAAACAATTGATTTCAGTCGTTTTGTGATTTGCTTATCCTTCATTTCCAATGATTCAGGTATAGTGATAGCAAACTCCAACAATATTCTAGCAAAAACCTCCATCATTTCCTGGACGTTTCCGAGTCCGGCCTTTGCAAGGCTGTCATTAGTATTTAACTCTTCAACTGGTTTTTTCAGGTAGCTGGAAATTATTTCGCGAGCGGTTCGGTCTGCCAGATATTCCGATGCCGATCCAAACATCGGGCCAAATTGAAACCCGCACTCTTCTGCTTGAGGCGTTGTCTTGACGGGAACCGCCTGATCGGTTTCTGCGCTTATCCGACACTGTGCCTCTATCGCTTCTACTGCCGCAGACATATCAGGCGTCCGATTGGCCGGCGTCAAATAACCAGGCATC
Source organism: Rhodospirillaceae bacterium (assembly GCA_037132135.1). Lineage (GTDB taxonomy): Bacteria > Pseudomonadota > Alphaproteobacteria > Azospirillales > Azospirillaceae > BOG-933. The sequence goes on along the minus strand of JBAXPR010000171.1, from coordinate 3,290 downwards.
GTTCGCCGATTATGGACAACGAGCTTGTCCACCACGGAATCGTCAATAGGGGGCTGTGGTTTGGTGGGCATCCGCTCTTATTTTCAATCCATCCCGATCGCTTCACACAGAAGTTTATCGCGGTATTGCTTCCACAGCAATGGCAAGTCTCAACCCGATAACCGTCGTTTCTATGCTGGCCCGCCAGCTGGTGGGTTTGTCTCGGCGACCCGGCGGCAGGCAATCTCGAAGTAGCCCCGATCCGGTTTGATGCCGATAAACCGGCGACCAGTGTTGGTATACGATTAATGATCCTGGACTTCCCGATGGGCTGCTCGTGACGTCATTCTCGGCGGTGAAGGAGACCACCATCATGGCTCGACTGTCTGAATCCCAATGGTCCGAAATCCGCCGAGTCTGGGAGACCGAACCTGACGAACCGTCGTTCACGGTCGCGGCGGAACGGGCCGCCAGCCGCTTCGGGTTCAAGCCGCCTAACAAGGTATCGGTTATGCGCCGGAAGGATGCCGCTGCCGCCGCTGGCTACACCTGGGAGCGGCGAGCGACCCTGGCCGGGATCAATGCAGCGGCGCAGCGGAAGGCCGATGCTGCAGCCACGCGCAACGCCGAGAGTAACGCCGTTACATTGCCGGTGATGCAGGCCGCCCGAGAAGAATCCGAAGACCTTCGAGCCACCGTCATCGGGCGGCACCGTCAGGAATGGGTGGAGGTCGCTGCGCTCCGGGACGAGGCGATTGCGCTCCGGCATGAAGACCTGTCCGCCGCATACGGCAAGGCGCGGTTCGCGAAAATCACCGCGGAGGTGGTCAAGCTCCAGCAGGACGGTGAGCGCAAGGCGTGGGGTCTTGACGATATGGGTGATTTCGATCCTTCTAAAATGACTAACGAGCAACTTGAGGCTATCGTTCGCGGGCGTTAGCACCCGGCGCGCGAACCCTGACAGTGCTGGATCGGTACAAGACCGCGACCGGCGCCACCGAGAACAAAGGCCCCGTCTCCATGCCATGCTTGGTAGGCTGTGCCCTTGGCGTCGGTTTCCCTGACTTCGACAACAGCATCCCGGCCAAATTCTCGAAGCAATAGAACGATAATCTCGTTTATAGAGGTGACATTGTTAAACTCGCGTATATCTTCGACGCCATCCACGGCGAAAATTGCGATTATTGAGCGGATGGCTCCAGCCACCTTCACTGGAACATGGCCCTTCCGGTTCTTACCGCGCGCCACTTCTCGCTCTCGGTTGTAACAGGATATGCAAAGCTTGCCTTTGATCATTCGGTCTGACAAGCGGCCACATCGAGGGCACAACTTATCTAGCGCTTCGTCTCGGTGGTTCGGCTGTGCCAGTCCAGCGTTTCTGGCGCCGGTAGTACAGGTCCGGCAGTGCCAACGGCTTTCCCACGGTTCGGGTTTTAACTGCTGCGCCGCTGACCACTGACCGGAGCACCCCCGTTTGGTCAACCGCGCCTTCAGAACCGTGCACTCGAACAACTCAAGCTCCGCCATCGCTCGCCCTCCTGATGGAAGAGCGTGCTGTCACTACCTCCGGATTCGTAACGATGCGGCAGTGGTTCGTGTCGGCTGTTGCCAGTGTCCAGGGCGCTGCTGGCACAGTTCACAGAGCCGGCTGACGGTGAGGGATGTCGAGTAGAGTGCTGGACATCGGCCGCCAGACGGCCTATTTCTTATGGGCAAGCTTCGGCTCGTACTTGGACTCCGGAGTCCCCCCGCATTGGGAATGTGGAAGGGATTGGCTCCGGGGTTCAGTGTGCCAGGGGTCCGAGCGATGTTCGCACCCTTGCCAGCCGTCTTGCCGCCCGTGCCAGCAGTCCTCAGGCATGCCACTATCCCCGGCGCGGTTTATCGTCCCGCTGGCATTGAGAGCCGGCCGGGGTTCGCTGGTCTGGACGGTCTCGATCACCGGTAGGACGTTAGCGGCGGCGCCCATCACGTCAATCCGCTGTGGCCGTGATCGACGCCGTTGCTCTTGTGTAGTTCGAACTCAAACGATGCTGCGGACGATACCGCCTTCAACGCGTAGGGCGGCGCCATTGGTTGCCGAAGCCTGAGGCGAGCAGATATAGACCACCATGTTGGCCACTTCCTCGACAGAGGCAAAGCGCTGCAGACGCGAGGTCGGGCGGTGCTGCGCAACGAAACCGCTGGCCATCTCTTCGGTCGACACTCCGGCCTGGTCCGCCATCGAGCGCAGAAACGTCTCCACACCGTCAGAGCGTGTCGGGCCGGGAAGAACGGCGTTGACTGTCACCCCGCTGCCGGCCGTCAGTTCCGCCAAACCACGTGAAACTGCCAACTGACCGGTCTTCGTGAAGCCGTAGTGAATCATCTCCTTCGGAATGTGGACGGCCGACTCCGATGATATGAAGATAACCCGACCCCAATTACTCGCCAGCATACCACGGAGGTATGCACGGGATAGCCGAACTCCGGACATCACGTTTGTCTCGAAGAAACGGCACCAATCATCGTCGGGAATGTCAAAGAAGTCCTTCGGTTCGAATATCCCGGCGTTGTTGACCAGGATGTCTGCCCGAGGCAAGGCCGCGATCAGCTTACCGCACCCCTCAGCTGACGATACGTCGGCTGCGACTCCCTGCACAGTGGCATTCGGATGTTCTCGACGCAGTCGCGCTACCGCTGCTTCGACGGTTTCGTCCTTGCGGCCGTTAAGCGTGACATTGGCTCCCGCTTCGGCCAGACCACAGGCGATGGCGTACCCGATGCCGGCGGTCGAGCCCGTGATCAAGGCCGTCTTCCCTGAGAGATCAATCTTCATGTCGAACTCCAATCCGTTGCAAGGCCCCGGCCGCGCTGGAGGCACGTCATATAAGCCGTAATCACGATGTGACGCCAGACGGGTACGTGGATGTTCCAGCAATTCGCCAAGAACCGGACCACCTAGGAATCGATCAGAAACCTCGGAAGCAACCCTGTTGCAAGGCGGGGTTGCGCTTTTCTGGGCCATGTAGACATCGGGCAGGAATTGGCCTACCCTTTGAATTGCCTCCACCCGACGTTCCGCATCAAGCGGCGATGGCAGCGAGGGAACGGTGTTAAAGCCGTTCCGGATGCGGTTGTTCCAGTGATCTCGTGGAGAAACGGACCCGCAAGGGAAGTGACAAGCCCGTCGAGATTCGGCGGGCTTGACTTATTAAGGACACGCCGTCATGGCAGGCTCATTAAAACATATCCCACCCGGATGGTCCTGTGGTGGATGTCCGTATTTGCACGACATAATTCCAGGTAGAGTTGGATTTGGTGCTGTGTCA
>JBAXPR010000170.1:0-5598 GCA_037132135.1 Rhodospirillaceae bacterium | reverse complement strand
CATCCCGGCAGCAAACGCAAGCCTTTTCGGCTACCCAATGAGTCGGGGTATATCTCCCTTAGGTCCGGTTGTTGCGATGACCGCGCGCCTGTGAAACAGTCGGTCCGGCAACGAAGAGCGGGAAGGGTTCAAGATGACCGACGGATGCAAACACAAATCAGCCGCGGGAGCGATAAACTGGTTTGTCGGGCTGCTGAAAGGAAAGACCGGATCAGATCAAAAGGCGACGATGTCTGCATTGGCATCAATGCTTCATGATATGCGGAGTCATAACTGCTCCCAGTGTCCGACTCTCATCGGATGCCACGACCTTGATGCCGCAATGCGGGCGATCTCCACCAAGGATGATCTCTCGCACCTTGCGGCCGACCAGGGGCCCGTCGGCCCGATGATGATGAGGCGTGAACAGGCCCGGAAAAACCGTCTGGTAAGACCGTCCGGTCTTTAGTCAATACAGATTGATTTGATATTGATAGCGTGTTATGAGGATTTCTGGCTATCCCTGTGAAGAAATATTGGGTGACGGAATGGCAATCGTCGAAACTCGTTTGGATAAGAACGAACAAAATGCCATAAAGTTTCTCATTGAGGCCATGATGGCTCAACCCGGGAGGGATGAAGCGGAGTTGAAGCTGACGATCAGCACGCTTAGCCGATATATGGCCACGCCGACAAACCGGCTGTTTTCAATGGCGAAAATGGCCTTCGATGACATCGAAGCTGATACCAAGAAGGCAATACAGAATTACGCAATACAGCAGGCCCGGAACAGCGCGGGGGCGACAGTTACTCAGGGGCCGCTCGATGTCATTATAAAGAAGTTGTCGGCATCTGATCTGAGCAACAAGAAATCGTCCGGCCCATCCCCTTTGCTCGCGGCGATCCAGGGCCTTTAGAGCCCCGGCTCCAGGGACGACTTCCCAATTCTTTCTTGGATTTTTCTATACCCATTTCTTCACGCGCAGAATTACAAACACGGCCGCCGAACACAGGGCGGAGATGAGTCCCATGTAAAGAAAGCCTTGGGGGTCGCTGCTCCAGGGAATGCCGCCGACGTTCATGCCCAGCATGCCGGCGGCGAGGCTCGGCGGCAGCAGCAAGGCCGCGAGCGCGGTCAGGCGGTTTGACGTGCGCGAAATGTGCAGCGAACTGCGGGCGATCCGCTCCGACACCAGGGCGCACAAATCATCGTGCAGAAGAATGGCCCGGTCGCGGATGGCGTCGAGATATTCGATGAAGCGCAACAGCCGGTCCAGGTCTTCACGCAGGAGAATACGGTCGCGGGAGGTCAGCCAGGTGCATTCCTCGCGCTGCAAGCGGGTAATGGCATCACGCTGGGGCGCAAGATACCGGCGCAGATGGATCGCCTTGCGTCGGAGTTCACTCAGGCGGCGCCGCACCATCTTTTCGCTGGCTTCTTCTTGCGGAGTTTCGGCCCCCTCGAGAACCATTTCCTCCAGGGCGTCGATCCTGTCGTCCATGGTGTCGAGGACGGGTTCGATATCGATGACCACCCGATAGGCGATCTGGGCCAGCACCTCGCCGGGACGACAGGGGCCCTGGCCGCGCGCCGCCGCCGAGCGGATTTCGCGCAGGGCCCCAAGTTGATGCCCCTTGTCGCGCAGACTGATCACCCGCTTGCCGTCCGCCCAGATATGAAGGGGCACAAACGCGACGTCGTCGCCAAGGTGCGCATGAGCATCATCCGAGTTTCGGCTGACGCCGCGCAGCACAATCAGCAAGCCGTCGCCGATGGTCTCGACGCGGGGCCGGGTGTCCTCGGCGAGCAGGGCTTCCGCCACCAGCGGATCAAGACTGCTGTCGACGCGCACCCAGTTCTGGGCGGCGGGATCGTCGCGTTCCAGATGAACCCAGAGCAACCCGTCCGCCGGTTCCCAGTCCCAAACCTCGGCCCAGGTCATGTGGCTCGCGGCGCCCCGGCCATCCAGCAGGCAGGCAAAGCGCAGCCCAGCCTCGGCCCCCGCCTCGGGACAAGTCCGGTTATCCATGTCGGGGTCCCCCTCCTGATGTCGCGACGAGCCGTCCCTTGATCGCTCCGGTCACAGAGTCAGACAGCCGCACGATGTAGCGACGATGGAGGCTATCAGACCATGATGTAGTGCGAAAGCGGATTCCTGGCGTGGCCGGGCGGCTGCGGTGGATTTTCTAGTCCGCCCGGCGCCGCCGTGCCGCCTGTTCATGGCACGTTGCCACGAATACGGCCTTCAGCCGATCCTTGTCTTCGATGGTCGGGAGTCCCGCGCTCAAACCTTGAGCGTGTCCCGGCAACCGCTGCCGAACACCGAGGCGGCGTCGCAGAGATCGGGCAGTGCGCGCTCGACCGCGGCTTCGCCCTCGGCGATCGCCTCTTCGGCGCGGTCGAATTCGAGGAGTCCGATATGGCCGAGCCGGGGGGTGATGTGGACGTCGGGCGGTTCGCCGGCGAGGCGCGAGCGGGTGATGCGGTCGGTGATGATCGTGAATGCCGAAACCATGACGCCAAACAGGCTCGGTCCCTCGTAGTCGCGCCGGAAGATGCGCCGGGTCAGGGCGTTGAGCGCCGAGGGCGGCGGCACATAGTGGGGCTGCGGCGCCTCCAGCATGGCCAGAAGGTCGAAGCCGGCCGCGGTCGGCACCTGGGCACCGGGCTTGCGCGCCTTGCCGATGATGTCGCCCGCGAGGTTGATCGCGATCACCATCTGGCAGCCGAGCGCCCGGCAGACCGAGACCGGCACCGGATTGACCAGAGCGCCGTCGATCAGCCACTGACCATCGATCTTGACCGGCGGAAAGACTCCGGGCAGCGAAAACGAGGCGCGCATCGCCTCGATCAGCGAACCCTGGCGCAACCACATCTCGTGCCCGGTAACCAGATCCGTGGTCACGGCGACGAAGGGTGCCGGCAGGTCCTCGATCTTGATCTCGCCGATATGGCGCCTCATCTCGGCCATCAGGTGGGTGCCGCCGATCAGGCCGCCGCTGGCCAGCTTGAGGTCGAGGTAGCTGACGATCTTGAGCCGGGTCAGCTTGCGCGCCCAGTCCTCCAGGGTCGGCAGCCGCCCGGCCAGATAGGTGCCGCCGACCAGCGCGCCCACCGAGGAACCGGCGATGACGTCGGGTTCGATGCCGTAGCGTCTGAGCGCCCGCAACGCCCCGATATGCGCCCAGCCGCGCGCGACGCCGCCGCCGAGCGCGAGGCCAATGCGCGGCCGCTTGCTGGTGCCGCCGCCGTTGCCTTCCCCTGCCGTCATCGTCGCCTCACCGCCCGGGTGGAAAACAGCTCACGTCCGAAATCATGAACCATGTTGGGGGGCGCCGGTTAAAATGATAGGGAACCCAGGCAAAAATATTAATGATCACCATCAATAGTATCGCATCCCTCAGGGGCGGTAGAGCGTCTCCGGGTCGGCTTCGACCTCGAGGATGGTCGCGAGCGCGCCCTCCCGCCAGGTCCGATAGAAGCAGGAGCGGCGGCCGGTGTGGCAGGCGACGCCGGTCTGATCGACCACCAGCAGCAGGGTGTCGCCGTCGCAATCGAGCCGCAGCGCCTTCAGCCGCTGGACCTGCCCCGAGCGCTCGCCCTTGCGCCACAAGCGCTGGCGCGAACGTGACCAGTAGCAGACCTGCCCGGTGACGACGGTCTCGGCCAGCGCCTCGCGGTTCATCCAGGCCATCATCAGCACCTCGCCGGTGCCCTCCTGCTGGGCGATGGCCGGAACCAGTCCATCGGCGTTGAAGGTCACGGCCTTCAGCAGGGCGGTAAGATCGGTCATGACGGGCGGGTCCTCAGCGCCGGGCCAGACGCAGGCGGCCAAAGCCGGCGTCGAGGTCGCGGATCAGATCGTCGATGTCTTCAAGGCCGGCATTAAAGCGGAGCAGCGGTCCCGGGTACTCCCAGCGGGTGGCGGTGCGCACCTTGGCGGGATAGACCGGCAGGGCCAGACTCTCGAAGCCGCCCCAGCTGTAGCCGAGGCCGAACAGGTCGAGATGATCGAGCAGCGCGGCCAGGGCGCTGCGGGCGCAGGGCTCCAGCAGCACGGCAAACAGGCCGCTGGCGCCGGTGAAGTCGCGTCGCCAGAGGGCATGGCCGGGATCCCCGGGTCGGGCCGGATGGAGCACCCGAACCACCTCGGGCTGCCGGGCCAGCCAGTCGGCCAGGGCCAGCGCCGCCTCGCCGTGCCGCCGGAGCCGCACCCCCATGGTGCGCAGGCCGCGCAGGCCAAGATAGATGTCGTCGGGGCCGGCGGCGGTGCCGAGGCGGACCGCGGTGCTCTTGACCCGCTCCCAGACCGGCTCGGCGCAGACGATCAGCCCGAGCATGGCATCGGAATGGCCGACGATATACTTGGTCGCGGCGTGGATCGAGACGTCGACGCCATGATCGAAGGGCCGGAAAAAGAGCGGCGTCGCCCAGGTGTTGTCGATCAGCACCGTGGCACCCACCCGGTGGGCGGCAGCGGCGATCGCCGGCACGTCCTGAACCTCGAAGGTCAGCGATCCCGGGGATTCGAGGTAGACGACGCTGGTGTTGGCGCGGAGGCGGGTGGCGATGCCGGCGCCGATCAGCGGATCATAGTATTCGACCTCGACCCCGTAGCGGCTGAGCACCTCGCCGGCAAAGCGCCGGGTCGGGCCATAGGCGCTGTCGGTGATCAGGATATGGTCGCCGGCCCTGGTGAAGGCGGTCAGCGCGGTGGTGATCGCGGCGAGGCCGGAGCCGGCGGTTACCGCCCGGTAGCCGCCCTCAAGCGCCGCGACTGCGCGTTCGAAGGCGTGGCTGGTCGGCGTGCCGACCCGGCCATAGTTGAGAACCTCGTAAGGCGCGGCGTCGGCGGCGGCCATCGCGGCCAGACTGGGAAACAACACCGTCGAGGCGTGGTAAACCGGCGGATTGACCATGCCGTGCTGGTCGGCGGGCGATGAACCGGCATGGGTCAGGATGGTGTCGGGCTTGGCATCGGTCATGGCGAGACTTCTCTCAACGGCAGCCGGCATCTTGCCAGCCGTCGCCGCGAATGTCTTGAAGATTTGCCGCCGCCCGGCTCAGTCGAAATAATCGGCCGGGTTGATCTCGGGCAGCGGCTCGGCCTTGCGCCGGGGCGCATTGTTGCGGTCGGCCACCGCCTGGGAGACGATGTGGACCTGCGGCGGGTTGCGCTCTTCCCAGGCCCGGCAATCGCTCCAGGCCCTCTTGTTGCGGGGGTCGATATCGAGCCGCATGTGGAAGCCGCCATGCTGCACCGCCATCACCAGATGGCACATGTTGAACACGATCTTGCCCCAGCAGGCATGGGCGGGCTCGACCCGGGGCAGGGGCAGCAGAGACAGGTTGCCGCCCTTGGGCATCGCCGACTGCACCACCGAGATCAGCGCCGAGTAGGACTCCTCGAGATCGGCTTCGATTGCGCTCTTCTTGGACTGGACGACTTCGCGCCGTTCCTTCAGCACCAGTTCGCTGATGCCGGCGGAAAATTTCTGGACCACCGGCGAGTTGGGGTCGACGGTGGCGAAGTAGCGGGCCACGGTCTGCTTGAGGTCGGCCAGGGCCTTGAGCTTGCCCGCCTTGGCCTCCTCGGGCAGGCCGTCGAGATCGGCCAT
>JBAXPR010000169.1:0-5640 GCA_037132135.1 Rhodospirillaceae bacterium | reverse complement strand
TTGAACAAACTCTATCCCTAGTGGGTGTATGTGTCAACCGGATAGGCATGGATTGTACAAACAGGCTAGCCCGTTTGACCGCTGACCGTCCATCACCCGAAGCCGGATCGCCAGCGATAGAATGCCACAGGACACCGGCGCCACGGCGCCGAAGACCGGGGAGAACAGCGTGAAGCCGAGGGCCTTCGCTCTGATCGTGATCGCAGTCGCGGCTGCCGCCGGCGCCGCCGGGGCCGCCGAGCCCTCCCCGGGCGAAGCACTCTACTGGCAGCACTGCGCCCGCTGTCACGGCTCCGACCTCAGGGGCGAACCCGACTGGCAGACTCCGGCCGCCAACGGCCGGATCAAGGCCCCGCCCCACGACGAGAGCGGCCACACCTGGATGCATGCCGAGTCGGAGCTGCTGGCGCTGATCCGCTCGGGCCGCGGTGGCGCCGCCGCCCCGGGCAGCGTCAGCGACATGCCGAACTTCGGCGGCCGGCTCAGCGATGACGAGATCCGGGCGGTGCTGGCCTTCATCGCCGGTCACTGGCCGCCCGGCCACCGCGCCTATCAGATGATGCTCGAACCCGACTTCGACCCGGCCCGGCTGCCGGCGGGTGACTGGCAGTTGCCCAGGATGTGCCTGCCGCAAAAGTGACGGGCGGCCACCGGCCGCCCGTCCCGCCCCTTAGCGCCGGTCAATGGCCGTGGTGGTTGTGGGCGTCGTCATGGCCGTCATTCTGGTTCTGGCTCTGGCTCTGGCCCGGTCCATGCTCGTGCCCGGGCTTGAGATCGCCCGCGCCCTGAACCGAAACCTCGACGGTGACCGCGCCCGCCTTCTCGAAGGTCAGGGTCAGCGGAAAGGCCTTGCCCTTCTTCAAGGGTTCGGTCAGGCCGAGCAGCATGACATGGAGACCGCCGGGCGCCAGCTTGACCGTGGCGTCGGGGGCGAGGTCGATGGCGTTGACCTCGCGCATCCGCATGACACCGTTATCGTCGATGTGGGCGTGGAGCTGGACCTTGGCCGCGGCCGGCGACGACGTCCCAACCAGCCGGTCCGCGGTCTTGCCGCCGTTGGTCAGGACCAGAAAGGCGGCGCCGTTGGCCGCCCCCTCGGCGGTGGCGCGGGCCCAGGGATGCTCGATCTCGATCGGACCGGCCTTGAAGCCATGGGCCAGTGCCGGCAGCGCCAGCGTCAGCGCGGCCAGGGTGAGCAAAGTGATACGAAGACGATTCATCAAACGTCTCTCCTGTTAACGATGCTGCGACCGGAGCCGGGACCGGACCGCCGCCGCCAGGGCGTCGGCGCTGGTGTCCGGCCCGAGGACGGCGGCGGTGCCGCCGTCGGGGTCGATCAGGTACACCACGACCGAGTGGTCGATGGCGTAATTCGGCCCGCTCCCGACCTTCTCGAACGACACCCGGTAGGCCCGCGCGATGCGGGCGATCTGCTCCGGAGTGCCGGTGAGGCCAAGGATGCGGGGATGAAACTGGGCGGTGAAGAGAGCGATCCGCTCGGCGCTGTCGCGCTCGGGATCTACCGAGACGAACAGCGGCTGGACCCGATCGGCGTCCGGTCCCAGGAGGTCCATCGCCTCGGCGATGACCTGCAGCTGAGTCGGACAGAGATCGGGGCAGAACAGGTAGCCGAAATAAAGAATGACCACCCGGTCCCGCCAGCTGGCTTCGGTAACGGCGCGGCCGTCGTCGGCGGCGGTCAGCGACCAGGGGCCGCCGAACAGCGCCGCCAGCCGCGGCGAAGCGGCGCCATCGGCGGCAGCCGCGCCCCCCACCGCCCCGGCCAGCCATGCCAGCATCAGTCCCAGTCTTGCCAATGCCTGCCATACCCCAGCCATCACCGACCCTCCGATGAACGGATGTTGACGCGCACTCTGCCCCCGCCAATCAGACGGCGGCAGCCGGCGGCGCCCGGGGACGCAGGCTGGTCAGAAACTCTGGAGCGGTGGCAGCCGCTTCGATCACCGCGGGCAGGCGCGCAAGCGCGAAGCCCGCCGGCACCGGCAGGGCCGCCATCTGGGGCGGCGGCGGCGAATAGCCGGGATGAGCCGTGCAGAAGGGGCAGCCGGCGGTGCCCTCGCAGCCCTTGGCCAGCCCGCCGCGGCCCGCATGCCCGGCTTCGCCCCCGGCCGGCGCCGACGCGGCAGGGCCGGCGGCGTGATGATGGCCCGGAGCCGCGGGCGGCAGGCGATGCAGCGGCATGAACGCCAGCGACAGCACCAGCGCTGCCGCCAGCCAGGCCAGCCGCCGTACCGAACGCCGCGCGCGTTCTCCTGCCATGCATCGCCTCAAGGGGGCCGGACCTTTCGGGTTCGATCTCCACCGCCGGCGGCGACCCTAGCACGGCCAAACCCGCCGCGCTCCTGTCAAAATGCCGGTTCCGGTGTTTAGATGCCACACTTCGGAACTCTTCGCCGGCACGGGTTGACAGCGGCGCCCCCGCCATGGCTTGGTCGAAGCACCCCTGATCAGCAGGTCCCGTCACGCCATGATGTGCCGTTCCACCCGGTCCCGCGCCACCCCATCCGGCCGCCTTCGGGCGCTGCCGGCGCGGGCGGTGGTCTGGCTGGTGATTGCGGCGCTGCTCGGCATGATGGTCATGCCGATGACCGGCACCCTTGCCGGTCCGATCGGCGGCGTCACCCTGATCACGGTGTGCACCGAGCACGGCGCCGAGCCGATCGCCCTGGACCGCGAGGGCCGGTCGGTCCCGTTTGAAAAGCTGCATCAGCACGACCGCCCCTGTCCGTTCTGTCTGTCCCAGGCCGGCAGCGTGCCCCTGCCGGTGGCGGCCGGCCCGCTCCCGGCGCCCGCCGACGCCGGCCAAAGGGCCGGGATCATTCCGGCCGCCGCCATCATCATCCCGGCGCCGCTCTTCCTGACCGGCCGCCAGACCCGGGCGCCGCCAGCCCCGCGCGCCTGATCGCGCCCGCTCCGCCGCCCGGCCCCGCCGCCATGCGGGCACCGCCGGAGCCGAACGACCTCGAGTTCCCCCCAGAGTCCCCCTGACTACCCGGGACCTCGGCCGCCCTCCAAGGCTCTTGGAGCGCCCGGTCGCGGCGGGACGGCTATCGTCCCCCGCGATCCGCGCCCACAGCCGGCGGTCAGGCCCGGATGATGGAGTGCCCCCTGATGGCCCAGGCCCCTTATCCCCTCTCGTTACGACACCTGATCGGCGCCCTGCTGACCAGCACCGCCGCCGGCGCCCTGCTCTCGGCTCTTGCCACCCCCTGCCCGGCCCTGGCTGAAACGGCGACACCGCTGCCGCCGGTCGCGGTCGAAACTTCGCCCGACCTGACCCAGCCGCTGACCAGCGCCGCCACCACCCCCGAGTCGCTGGCGGCGCGACGCCTGTCGACCGCCGATACCGTCAAGCTGCTGGACGATCTGCTCGGGGTCGACAGCGTGGCCAATGGCGGCGTCTCGAGCCTGCCCTCGATCCACGGCCTCGCCGACGACCGTCTTGCCATCGAGGTCGACGGCAGACGCATCACCTCGGCCTGCTCCAACCACATGAACCCGGCGCTGTCCTACACCGCACCGGCCCAGATCGGCAAAGCCGCGGTCTGGGCCGGGATCACCCCGGTCAGCCTCGGTGGCGACAGCATCGGCGGCACGATCTCCGTCGAGTCGCCGGACCCGGTGTTCGCCGCGCCCGGCGAAGCGCTGCACAAGGAGGGCAGTCTTTCGACTTCCTTCCGCTCCAACAGCCTTGCCCTCGGCGGTTCGGCCACCGGCACGCTCGCCACCGACCGCTACAGCCTGACCTACAACGGCGGCGTCAGCCACGCCGCCGACTACAAGGACGGCAACGGCCACGTCGTCCGGGCCTCGCTCTATGAGACGATCAACCACGGCGGCAGCTTTGCGATGCGCAAGGACGGCGACCTCTTCACATTTCAGGCCGGTCAGGCCTGGATTCCCTACGAGGGTTTTCCCAACACCGCGATGGACCTGAACTACAACAAGTCGAACTACGTCAACGGCCGCTATCAGGGCCAGTTCGACTGGGGCACCCTCGACGCTAAGGTCTATTGGCAGCATGTCCTGCACAAGATGAACTTCCTCGGCGACGGCAAGGTCGCACCCGGCAACGGCTCGATGGAAATGGACACCCGGGCCACCGATACCGGCTATTCGGTCAAGGCTGAGCTGCCGTTTTCGGCCCGCGACACGATAAGAATCGGCAATGAGTTCCATCACTACGCAATCACCGACTGGTGGCCGCCGGTCTCGGGAATGATGGGACCGAACACCGCGCTCCAGCTCAACGACGCCACCCGTGACCGCCTCGGCAGCTTCGTCGAGTGGGAAGCCAAATGGACCCCGGCGTGGTCAACCCTGCTCGGCGCCCGCCTCGACGCGGTCTGGATGGATACCGGCCCGGTCCAGGCCTACGGCGGCGCCAGCGCCGACACCGCCGCCTTCAACGCCCGCAGCCACGCCCGCACCGATGTCAATGTCGACCTCACGGCCCTGGTCCGCTACCAGCCGACCAGGACCAGCACCAACGAGTTCGGCTACGCCCGCAAGACCCGCTCGCCCAATCTCTATGAGCGCTACAACTGGAACTCGACCGGGACCAACATGATCACCTGGTTCGGCGACAATAATTATTATGCCGGCAATCTCGACCTCAAGCCCGAGGTCGCCCACACCGTCAGCGCCTCGGCCAGCCTCCACGACGAGAGCCGCAAGCGCTGGGCGGTCAAGGTCACGCCCTACTTCACCTATGTTCAGGATTACATCAACGTCGACCCGATCGGCACCCAGGTCACCGGCGGCACCACCTTCTCCCGGCTGCGCTTTGCCAATCACGATGCCGAGATTTATGGCATCGACGTCTCGGGCCAGACCATGCTGTGGGACAGCGCCGCCTATGGCCGGGGCGATCTCAAGGGCCGGCTGGGCTGGAGCCACGGCCAGACCACCAGCGGCGATGCCCTCTATCACATGATGCCGCTCAACGGCAAACTGGCCCTGGACCACAGCCTGGGCGGCTGGATCAGCAGCGTCGAGGCCCAGCTGGTCAACGCCAAGTCCCAGGCCGACCCGCTCCGCCGCGAGCCCTTCACCCCCGGCTATACCCTGATCAACCTGCGCACCGGCTATCAGTGGCAGAACGTCCGCTTCGAGGTCGGCATCGATAACCTCTTCAACAAGCAGTATTACCTGCCCCTGGGCGGCATCGACTACGCCGACTGGAACAACCAGGGCCGGGTCGGCACCGTCGGCGCCCTGCCCGGCCCCGGCCGGTCCTACAATGCCGCCCTGACCGTCACCTTCTGATGCGGTCCTCCGTGTCCCCGGGCACCGGGACCGGCGGCACCCGGGACGGCTTCGGCTGTCCCGGCCCGTCGGCCCCGCCCGGTCCGCTCCGCCGGCCGGCGTTCGGCCGCTGGACCCTGATCCTGTCCCTCGGCCTGCATGGCGCGCTTCTGGTGTCGCTGTTTCAGGCCGCGGCGGGCCAGAACGGCGCCGAGCCGCGCGAGGCGGTGATCGAGGTCGATTTCGTCACCCCGCCCGCCCCCGAGCCCGAACCCGGCCCGGCAGCGGACGCCGAAGCGCCGCCCGAGACGGTGGCCGAACCGGCCCCGGAGCCCGAAATAAAGCCGGCAGGGCAGCCCGAGCCGGAGACGA
>JBAXPR010000168.1:0-5655 GCA_037132135.1 Rhodospirillaceae bacterium | reverse complement strand
ATCCCGGCAGCAAACGCAAGCCTTTTCGGCTACCCAATGAGTCGGGGTATATCATCCCTCGCGGGCGGCAAGCCAGCGTTCCGCCTCGAGGGCGGCCATGCAGCCCATGCCGGCGGCGGTCACCGCCTGACGATAGACCTTGTCCTTGACGTCGCCGGCGGCAAAAACCCCCGGAATGGTGGTCGCGGTCGAATCGGCGGCGGTGATCAGATAGCCCTCGCCGTCCATCGCCAGCTGCCCCTTGAAAAGGGCGGTGGCGGGATCGTGGCCGATGGCGATGAAGACGCCGTCGAGGGCGAGGGTGGTGAGGGCGCCGGTCCTGACGTTGCGGATGCGCAGGCCGGTGACGCCGGCCGGCTGGCCATCGCCGCCGCTGCCCAGCACCTCATCGACGACGCTGTCCCAGGCGACCGCGATCCTGGGATTGCGAAAGAGCCGCTCGTGGAGAATCTTTTCGCCCCGGAACTGGTCGCGGCGATGCACGATGGTGACCCGGGTCGCGAAGTTGGTCAGGAACATCGCCTCCTCGACCGCGGCGTTGCCGCCGCCGACCACCGCGACCTCTTTGCCGCGGTAAAAGAAGCCGTCGCAGGTGGCGCAGGCCGAAACGCCGAAACCCTGATAGCGCTTTTCGCTCTCCAGCCCCAGCCAGCGGGCCTGGGCGCCGGTGGCGATGATCACGGCATCGCCGGAGTAGCTGTCGCCGCTGTCACCCTCGGCCCGGAACGGCCGCTGCCCGAGGTCGATCGCAGTCACGATATCGCTGACCAGCCGGGCGCCGACGTGCTCGGCCTGCCGCTGCATCTGCTCCATCAGCCACGGCCCCTGAATCGGCTCGGCGAAACCGGGAAAATTCTCGACTTCGGTGGTGATGGTCAGCTGGCCGCCCGGCTGCAGCCCCTGGATCACCATCGGCGAGAGATTGGCGCGGGCGGCATAGATTGCCGCAGTGTAGCCAGCCGGTCCGGCACCGACGATCAGAACTTTGGCATGGTGGTGGGCCATGAGCGGGCGGCCTCGGCTGGGGGTGGGTTACTTGCCGCCAGCAGCGGCGGGCGGCTGCGGCTGCTGTTGCGGCATCTGAAGCGGCAGGCCGGAGAGGGCTCCCGGCGGCATCTGGATGATGATCGGCTGCGGCTGCGCCTGCTGGTAGGGGTTGGGTCCGGCCAGTTGCGCCGCCTCGGGCTTCAGCGAGGACAGCCCGCCGACGAAGCCGCCGATGGTGATGCCCATGATCGCGAGCCCGACCGCGAGGCCGCCGACCAGGCCCCCGACCAGATACAGGTTGATGCCCCGGCGGGTCGGCATCTCGGTCAGGACGGCGTTGAGCTGGGTGTTGAGCTGATCCAGGGCCACCGCCAGCCGGTCGATCTTGCTGTCGAGGCGGTCGAGCCGGCGGTCGGCCAGCGCGGTCCATTCCTCGATCTGGGCGAGCCGGCGCTCGTCATCGTTCTCGGGCGCGAAATCGTCGGCAGGCGCGGCGGCCGCCGCGCCGTGACGGTGATCGCGTTCCCGGTCCCGGTCGCGGTCCAGCCCATGGTCGTCGAGGTCGATCGGCCCCGGCCGCTCATCGACCGTCGCGCTCTGTCGTCCGTGACGCATTCTCGGAGGCCCGTCCGCCATCTCCTGCCGCCTCATCGCCGGTTGTTCCACCACCGCCCTTTGTCGCACACCGCCCTGGCCGCTGCAACAAGGCTCACCGCGGCTTTACCCGGTCCGGGGCGGCCGGGCGTCCCGCCGCTACCCGACCAGCACGCCGTCGCGCAGTTCCAGCACCCGGTCCATGCGGTGGGCGAGGTCGAGGTTGTGGGTGGCCACCAGGGCGCCGAGGCCGTCGTCGCGGACCAGCTTCATCAGCAGGGCGAACACTCCCTCGGCGGTGTGGTGATCGAGATTGCCGGTCGGCTCGTCGGCGATCAGCAGGCCCGGACGATTGGCGAGGGCGCGGGCAATGGCCACCCGCTGCTGTTCGCCGCCCGAGAGTTTGCCCGGCCGGTGCCCGGCCCGCGGGCCGAGTCCGATCCGCTCCAGCAGATCCCGGGCCCGCACCCGGGCCGCCGGGCGCGCGACACCGGCGATCATCTGGGGCAGCACGATGTTTTCCTCGGCGGTGAATTCGGGCAGAAGATGATGGAACTGATAGACGAACCCGATCTTCTGCCGGCGCAGCAGGGTGCGTTCCGGGTCGCCCAAGCCGGCGGTGGCGCGGCCATCGATCCGCACCTCGCCCTGGTCCGGATGTTCGAGCAGGCCGGCGAGATGGAGCAGGGTCGATTTTCCGGCGCCCGAGGGGCCGACCAGCGCCACCAGTTCCCCCGGCCGCACCCTGAGCGAGACGCCGTTCAGCACCTTCAGCACGGTTCCGGCCTGGTGATAGGTGCGCACGACACCGTCTAGTTCGATCATCGCGGCATCCTCACTCGTAGCGCAGGGCTTCGACCGGATCCAGGCGCGCGGCGCGCCAGGACGGGTAGAGCGTGGCGGCAAAGGACAGGCCCAGCGCCATCATCACCACTTGCGTGACCTCGCCCCAGTCCAGCTTGGCCGGCAGGTGGGAGAGGAAATAGATCTCGGCCGAAAAGAGGTCGGTTCCCGAGAGACTCTGGATCGCCTGCCGGATCGCTTCGATGTTCTGGCAGAACGCCACCCCGAGCCCGAGGCCAAAGAGGGTGCCGACGACGCCGACGCTGGCGCCCGACAGGAAGAAAATGCGCATGATCATGCCCCGGGTCGCGCCCATGGTGCGCAGGATCGCGATGTCGCGGCCCTTGTCCTTCACCAGCATGATCAGGCTCGAAATGATGTTGAAGGCGGCAACCAGGATGATCAGGGTCAGGATCAGGAACATCACGTTGCGCTCGACCTGGAGCGCGGTGAAGAAGCTGGAGTTGGTCTGCTGCCAGTCGACCACCCGTGCCCGGTTGCCGATCGCGGCGAGCACGGTCGATACCGCGTCGTAGACATCGTTGGGGTCGGTGACGAACACTTCAAGCGAGGTCACGGTGCCCTGGTGCTGGAAGAAGACCTGTCCGGCCTCCAGCGGCATGAAGACGAAGTTGTTGTCGTACTCGAACATGCCGACGTTGAAGATGGCGCCGATCGGATAGGCGCGCATGCGCGGGATGGTGCCAAAAGCGGTGCTCTTGCCCTGGGGCGCGATCAGCGTGATCGAGTCGCCGACCCGCAGCCCCAGCCGCTGGGCCATCCGATAGCCGATGGCGACCCGGTCCTCGGCGAAATTGGCCGCCGCGCCCTCGACGATGGTGGTCGACAAAGTGGGGCGCACGCGGAAATCCTCGGGGCGGATCGACCGCACCACCGCGCCCGAGGCGCTGCCGTGCATGCTGATCAGCGCCTGGCCCTCGACGGTGGGGGTGACGTTAACCACCCCCGGCCGGGCGCGGATGCGCACCGCAAGGTCGTCGAAGCCGGTGAGCGGCCCCGGCACCATGCTGAAAACATTGAGATGGCCGTTGAGGCCGAGCACGCGGCCGAGCAGCTCGGCGCGAAAGCCGTTCATCACCGACATCACGATGATCAGGGTGGCAACGCCAAGGCCGATGCCCATCAGCGAAAAGCCGGCGATCACCGAGATAAATCCCTCCTGCCGGCGCGCCCGCAGGTATCGCATCGCCACCATGCGCTCGAAGGGCGAAAAGATCATGACACCACCACGTCCGGCCAGGGTTACCCGCGCCGCTGGTATGCCCCGATCGGCCGCGCTTGTCGACGGTTAAGCGGTCTCTTTGGTTAAGCGGCTGCGGCGCTCAGGCGGCTGCGGCGCTTCCCGTGGCCGCGGTTGGACGGACCGGGGCGGCAGCGCTGGCCGCCGCGACTACCGGCGGCGGTGCGGGCGGCGCCTCCGGTGCGGGACTCGGCGTCGGCGCAGGCGACGTCACGGGCCGGCCGCCACCGCTGTCTCCCGCCGCTGTCCGGCCGCCGGTTGCCGCAGCGGTGCCGGCGGCGCCGACGGCAGTTGCGGTGGTGTCGCGGTTGTCCTGACTGGCGGCGGCCGGCACGGTCCGCCCGAGCAGAACCGCGTCCACCGACTGGGGGGTCGGCGCCTTGCCGCCATAGGCGGCGACCCGGCGATAGGCGTCGACGACCTTTTCCGGCGGAATCTGCAAGGTCACCTTGCCGGTGTCGGGATTGCGGAATTGCAGAATTTCGAGGCGGCTGGTGTAGTCGTAACGGGCGAACGGGCTGACATAGACCACGCCGCTGCTGCCGGCCGCCTCGGTACCGGCGGCACCGGTGCTGCGTGCCGCGGCCGCCGGCGCGGTCCGGCCGTCGGACACCGGGCTGGTCACACCGCCGATGTCCTGCCGGTTGACGGCGAGTGAGGCGAGCGAGCCGATGATCATCCGGTTCCCCCGTCCGGTCTGGTCCGATTCCGGAGCACACCCATGACCCACCCGTTAACCGCACCCCTGGCGACGGGCCGGACGATGTGATCCGAACCAACCGGTGTTCCGCGATCGTCCCCGATTCGGGGACTGGCACCGTTGATAAATTTAGTCGTTGGCCACAGATTCGTCAACCGGGTCTTGGGGCGGATGGCAAACTGACGAGGGGCCGGTAAGACCGGCTTCGTCCCGGCGGGCATTCCGGCGCTGCGGCGCCCGGCGCGACGACTCGCTGTACATACGGAATCCCCGTTGACAGACTTCAATCGCCGGTGATTAATTCGGCCGTTCCGCCACGCCGTCGCCGATCTCGATTTCTCGCTGAGCGCCGCCGGCGGCCGGGACGATAACCCGTTTGCGGATTGTGTTGGCCGGGATCGGCGCGACAGCTAGGGGCGCGCGGGCCGCCCGCCCGCCTGCCGCGGCCGTAGTGGCATTGAGCTGTTGGCCTGCCTCGGGAGCCGTCGATGTCGGAGCCGCCCCTCTATCAGGACAGCCTGATCACCGTGACCGCCGATCGGATCACGACCGGAGCGCTGTCCTGCCCGATGCATGAGGTGTCCGAACTCCGCATTCGCGGCGGCACCGGCATCGAGGAAAAAATCTTTCTGTCTCTGATCGCTTTTTTTGCTCTGGGCGTGGCCGGGGTCGGGCTGATGCTCTCCGACCGCGGCGAGTTGCTGCTTGGTCTCGGTCTCGCCGCGGTGACGATCTGGATCATCTTTCAGCACTGCACGCTGACGCTGATCACGGCCGGGGAAAAGCGGGTGCTGCTCCGCCATCGCGATGTCCGCTATGTGCGCAAGGTGCGCAACGTCATCGACGATGCTGTCGAGGCCCTCCGGGACGAGGCCGGGCGATGACGCCCGGACAAAGGCGGGACGACCATGGATACCGGCGCTGCGGTGTTGTTGCTGGAGAACGGCTTTGCCCATTGCCGGGTGGCGGTGGACCAGCATGGCGGCTTGATTCTGACGCTGTTTTTTGCCGGGCTGGCCGGCAGCCTCGGACACTGCGCCGCGATGTGCGGCCCGCTTGTGCTGGGTCAGGTCGGGGCCCGGTTGGAGGCGCTGCCGGTGGAGCGGATGTCGGAGTGGCACCGGCGGTGCGGCGCCCTGCTGCCCTCCTACCATCTCGGGCGGGCGACGACCTATGGGCTGCTGGGGGCGCTGGCCGGCTGGTTTGCCGGGGCGTTCGGCGCGCTTTCGGGCGTGCGCTGGCTGAGCGTGGTCCTGCTCGGGTTGGCGGC
>JBAXPR010000167.1:0-5695 GCA_037132135.1 Rhodospirillaceae bacterium | reverse complement strand
GCGGATAGATGTAGGTGTTGCGGACCATGAACTCCTTCAGAATGTCGTTCTGAATCGTGCCGGCCAGCTTCTCCCTCGCCACGCCCTGTTCCTCGGCGGCCACGATGTAGCCGGCCAGGATCGGCAGCACGGCGCCGTTCATGGTCATCGAAACCGACATCTTGTCGAGCGGAATGCCGTCGAACAGGGTCTTCATGTCCTCGACCGAGTCGATCGCCACCCCGGCTTTGCCGACGTCGCCGACCACGCGCGGATGATCGCTGTCATAGCCGCGGTGGGTCGCCAGGTCGAAGGCCACCGACAGGCCCATCTGGCCGGCGGCGAGATTCTTACGGTAGAAGGCATTGGAGGCCTCGGCGGTGGAGAAGCCGGCATATTGGCGGATCGTCCAGGGCCGGTGCGCATACATGGTGGCACGCGGGCCGCGGGTGTAGGGCGGAAAACCGGGCAGGGTGTCGAGTTCCAGGCCCTCGAGATCGGCAGCGGTGTAAAGCGGCTTGACGGTCAGCCCCTCCGGGGTCAGCCAGAGCAACTGGTCCACGGTACCGCCCTTGCCGACATCCTTTGCGGCCAGGGTCGTCCAGTCAGAGAGGGTTTTCTTGGGAAACTCCGTCATTGCCGCCATCCTCAAATAAAAGAGCCGTCATCGCAGCCGTGGTAGCATGACGCGGTCGCGAAAAAAACAAGGAATCACCGCTCTGTAGCTTGTCCCGACCGCGGCTGGGATCAGACCCGCAAGAATGACATTTCACTGCTCACCGGGCGCCGGCCGGGCGCCGGGCGGCCGCGAAACCACTGTCGTGGCGTTGTTGTTCCCCGGCCGGGCGGATCGGATATTGATCGCGCCATACAGGCGTGTGCATAATCACGCCGCTGATCACGCCCCAACAGGGGTTTCCGGATGACCGATGCCGCCGCCGATCCCTCTCCCGCTTCCCCGCGTACCGTCCTGGTTGATGGCCAGTGCCACGCAATCGGCCTGGATGACGCCGTCTGGGCCGCGTTTGATGAGTACTGCACCCGCGAGCGGGTGACCAGGGCCGAACTGGCCGCGCGGGCGGCCCTGCGACTCGGGGACGAGCCGCTGGCGGACAAGATCGTCGGCCTGCTGACCGCCTATTTCAAGGATGCCGCCGACCGCGATCCGCCGCCCGCGCCCGGCCTCTCCGAGGACGGGGCCGAGCCCCGGACGCTCAGTCCGGCCCTGCGCGCCGGCCTCGACGCCCTCGGCAAATAGCTCACGCTCACGTCAGCGTTTGCGCGGGTCGAAGGCGTCGCGTACCGCCTCGCCGATGAAGATCAGCAGACTGAGCATGGTGGCCAGCACGATGAAGGCGGTCAGCCCCAGCCAGGGCGCCTGAAGGTTGTTCTTGCCCTGAGACAGCAGTTCGCCCAGCGACGGCGAACCCGGCGGCAGGCCGAAGCCGAGGAAGTCGAGGGCGGTCAGGGTGGTGATCGAACCGTTGAGAATGAAGGGCAGGAAGGTCAGGGTCGCGACCATGGCGTTGGGCAGCATGTGCCTGACCATGATCGTGAGGTCGCCGGCGCCGAGCGCCCGGGCGGCCCGGACATAGTCGAAATTGCGGGCGCGGAGAAACTCGGCCCGCACCACCGGCACCAGCGACATCCAGCTGAACAGCAGCAGCAGGCTGAGCAGCCACCAGAAATTCGGCGTCACCACGCTGGAGAGGATGATCAGCAGGTAAAGGGTTGGCATCCCCGACCAGATTTCGATGAAGCGCTGGAACCAGAGGTCGACCAGCCCGCCGAAGAAGCCCTGTACCGCTCCGGCGGCAACCCCGATCACCGAGGAGAACAGGGTCAGGGTCAGGCCGAACAGCACCGAGATGCGGAAGCTGTAGATCAGCCGCGCCGCGACATCGCGACCCTGATCGTCGGTGCCGAGCCAGTTGGCGGCCGAAGGCGGGGCCGGGGCCGGCACCGGCAGGTCATAATTGATCGTCTGGTAGGAGTAGGGGATCAGCGGCCAGACCATCCAGCCCCGGGCCTCGATCAGCGTGCGCACGAAGGGGTCGCGGTAGTCGGTCTCGGTGGCGAACTCGCCGCCCCAGGTGGTTTCGGGATAGCCGGTCAGGACCGGCAGATACCAGCCGCCGTCGAAGCGGATCAGCAGTGGCTTGTCGTTGGCGATGACCTCGGCAAAGAGGCTGAAGCCAAACAGCCCGAGGAACAGCCACAAGGACCACCAGCCCCGGCGGTTGGCCCGGAAGTTGACGAGGCGGCGCCGGGTCAGCGGCGTGATCCGCCAATAGAGGAAGCGGTCTTCGGCCATCAGCTCCGGCCCTCGAAATCGATCCGCGGGTCGACCGCGACATACATCAGGTCACCGACCAGATTCATGACCAGGCCGAGCAGGGTGAAGAAATAAAGGGTCCCGAACATCAGAGGATAGTCACGGGTGATCGCCGCCTCGTAGCCCTGAAGACCCAACCCGTCGAGAGAAAAGATAACCTCGATCAGCAGGTTGGAGGTGAAGAGCAAATGGACGAAGGCAGCGGGAAAGCCGGCGATCACGATCAGCATGGCATTGCGAAAGACGTGGCCGTAAAGCACCCGGCGTTCGGTCAGGCCCTTGGCCCGGGCAGTGGTGACGTATTGCTTGTTGATTTCTTCCAGGAACGAATTTTTGGTCAGCATGGTCAGGCTGGCGAAGCCCCCGACCAGCAGCGCGGTCACCGGCAGCGTCAGGTGCCAGAAATAATCGAGCAGTTGGCGATACCAGGGCAGCTGCGCGAAATCGTCGGAGACCAGCCCGCGCAGGGGAAACCACGAGAGATAGCTGCCGCCGGCGAAGACCACGATCAGCAGCACGGCGAAGAGGAAGCCGGGAATGGCGTAGCCGACGATGACCACGGCGCTGGTCCAGACGTCGAAGCGCGAGCCGTCCTGGATCGCCTTGCGGATGCCGAGCGGAATCGAGACCAGATAGATCAGCAGCGTGGTCCAAAGGCCGAGCGAAACCGAGACCGGCAGCTTCTGCAACACCAGATCCACCACCCGCTGGTCGCGGAAATAGCTCTTGCCGAAATCGAAGACCAGATAATGGCCCATCATCAACACGAAGCGCTCGGGCAGCGGCTTGTCGAAGCCGAACTCCTTTTCCAGCTGCCGGATGAATTCGGGGTCGAGGCCGCGGGCGCCGCGATAGCGGCTGGTCGTGCTGTCGGCGGTGATCTGGCCGGGCTGAGGCGCCTGGGTCTGAAGATCGCCGGTGCCGCCGCCGATGCGGGCGGTGGCATCGACCGCGGTGCCCTGGAGGCGGGCGATGATCTGCTCGATCGGGCCGCCCGGCGCCAGCTGGACGATCGCGAAGTTGACCACCATGATCCCGAACAGAGTCGGTATGATCAGCAGCAGGCGGCGCAGGATATAGGCGGCCATGTGCCGTTACCGGTGGAGGGCGGCGTCTTTGGCGCTGTCGACCCACCACGTCGCCTGGTAGGGCAGGCCGTATTTGGCCGGGGTCGACGGATGGCCGAAGCGGTTCCAGTAGGCGACCCGGTGATGATCGGTATGCCACTGGGGAATCACATACCAGCCCCACAGCAGCACCCGGTCGAGGGCGCGGGTGGTGTTGATCAGGGTTTCGCGGTCGGGGGCGGCGATCAGCTGATCGACCAGGGCATCGACCACCGGGTCTTTGACTCCGGCGAAATTGTGGCTGCCCTCCTGACCGGCCGCAGCTGAGGTCCAGTAATTCCGCTGTTCGTTGCCTGGTGACAACGACTCCCCGTAGCTCCCGATAACCATATCGAAATCGAAACTATTCATCCGGTTCTGGTATTGCGCCGAGTCGACCATCCGGATGCCGGCGGTGATGCCGGCGCGGCCGAGGTTGCGGATGTAGGGCTGGACGACGCGCTCGAAGATCGGGTTGTCAAGCAGGATCTCGAAGGTGAAGGGCTGGCCGGTTCTGGCGTTGACCAGCTTGCCGTTCTTGAGGTCCCAGCCGGCCTTGTGAAACAGCTCGAAGGCCATGCGCTGGCCGGCGCGGATGGTGCCGCTGCCGTCGCTCTTCGGCGGCTCGAAGGCCTGGGTGAAGAGTTCGGCCGGCTCGCGGCCCCGGTAGGGCTCCAGGATTTTCAACTCGGCGGCGGTCGGCGGGCCGCTGGCCGCCAGCTCCGAGTTGGCGAAATAGCTCTTGGTCCGGGTGTATTGCCCATACATGATGTTGGCCTGGGTCCACTCGAAATCGAACAGCCACGCCAAGGCTTCGCGCACCGTGCGGTCGGCGAACAGCGGCCGGCGGGTGTTGAAGACGAAGCCCTGCATCCCCTGGGGGTCCTGGTGCTTGATCTCCTCGCGCACGATCCGGCCGTCCTTGACCGGCGGCACGTCATAGCCGGTGGCCCAGTTCTTGGAGCTGTTTTCGACCCGGATGTCGGCGGCCCCGGCCTTGAAGGCTTCGAAGGCGACATCGGCGTCGCGGAAATAGTCGAAGCGGATGACGTCGAAATTGAAGCGGCCGCGATTGACCGGCAGATCCCGGGCCCACCAGGTGTCGAGCCGGCGATAGGAGATGGTCCGTCCGGCCTGGACACTGTCGACCCGGTAGGGGCCGCTGCCGGGAATCGCCTCCAGGGTCGTGCTGTTGAACGGCCGTTTGTCGTTGAACCAGTGCTTGGGCAGCACCTGAAGCTGGCCGATGATCAGCGGCAGCTCGCGGTTGACCGGACCACTGAAAGAAAACTTGACGCCGCGCTCGCCAATCCGTTCCACTTTCGAAACGTTGGCGTAATAGAGCCGGTAATGCGGCAGGCCCTGATCGCGCAGGGTCTCGAAGCTCCAGATCACGTCCTCGGCGGTCACCGGCACGTTGTCGCTGAAGCGGGCCTCCTTGCGCAGGGTGAAGGCGACCCAGCTGCGGTCGGGCGCCAGTTCGATGGTTTCGGCCAGCGCGCCGTATTCGCTGAAGGGCTCGTCATTACTGCCTTCGGTCAGCGACTGGAAGACCATGCCCGCCCCCGCCGCCGGCTCGCCGCGCAGGATAAACGGGTTGAGGCTGTCGAAGCCGCCAAGGGCGGTGAGCCGGATCTCACCGCCCCTGGGAGCATCAGGGGAGACATACTCGAACTGCTTGAATCCGGCGGGGTATTTGGGCGGGCCATAGAGCGACAGCCCATGAACCCCCTCGGCCGCGGCCGGAACCGACACCAGCAGAGCCGCAGCGACGGCGGCAGTTCTCATATCCATCCGGTCGGATCCCCAGCTTTACTTTTTGAGATATTTCCGCACCAGCACTTCGGCGATCTGCACGGCGTTGAGCGCGGCACCCTTGCGCAGGTTGTCGGCGACGACCCAGAGCGCGATGCCGTTCTCGACCGTGCTGTCCTCGCGGATGCGCGAGACGAACACCGGGTCGTCGCCGGCGACCTCGACCGGGGTGACATAGCCCTCGTCGGCCCGGTGATCGATCACGGTGATCCCGGGCGCCCGGCGCAGGGCCTCGCGGGCCTCGTCGGCGGTGATCGGCTTCTCGAATTCAAGATGAACCGCCTCGGCGTGGCCGATAAAGACCGGCACCCGCACCGCGGTTGCGATCACCCGGATCCTGGGGTCGAGAATCTTCTTGGTTTCGACCACCAGCTTCCATTCCTCCTTGGTCGCGCCGTCGTCGAGGAAGACGTCGATGTGGGGAATGACGTTGAAGGCGATCTGCTTGGTGAACTTGGTG